>DWZK01000021.1 GCA_019117605.1 Candidatus Intestinimonas stercoravium
AAACTCTCAATAAAATGGTATCTGAAGAGCTTTCGCTCCTTAGATCATCTTATCGAAGCTATCCTTCAGCTTCAAAGAAATCTTTAAGAGCCTTTCAAGTCACTCGACTAGAAAGGACTTCTGTCCTCTTCTGGTGCTTCGTGTTCTTCATCACGTTGTTTAATTTACAAGGTGCACACCGCTTCAGCAGCGGTTCTTCGATTATACCATTCGGTAAATCGTTTGTCAAGTACTTTTTTCAGAACTTTTTCGGTCCTTACTCATTTTCTTGACTTTCGCATCTCACGCGAACTCTTGTATTCTATCAGAACTCAGAGCCTTTGTCAAGGACTTTTTTCTGAGGCCTTACGGGCTCACCGTGGCGCTCAGAGCTCGTCCTCTCGACGCGAACTCGTTTATTCTAACAGACTCTTTCGAGTTTGTCAAGCACTTTTTTCGAGATATCTCTCGGAGCTCCCGGACTTTCGTCCGCTCATCGCTCTCGCGCTCGCCCTCTCGCTGAGTGCTCAGATAATATACCAAACTCTTCCGCTCTTGTCAACACTTTTTTCCGTTTTTCTCTCTACTTTTTTTCATCTCCTCTCCGCAACTAGATATTCCCCTTTTTTACCTCTTCTATACACAAGATATAGACGCGCTCGTTCACCCTCTCCTCTTCCTTTTGACGTTCTTGCATAAAAGGGCCAGGCCCGGGACCAGGAAGCCCAGGGCGGCGTTGCCCCAGAGGAGGATCCCGGCGGCCGCGTCTTTGGCGGAGAGATCGTCGGGGAAGAGGAGCAGCGCCCCCAGGAAAGCCAGGACCACCGCCCAGGGCACGGCCCTCCGCTCCCATTTGGGGCCGAACGCCTCCCCCGCCATCTCCCGCACGGCGAAGAGGAGGAGCCCCAGCAGGGCGAAGTCGCTGAAGATCCATGCCGCCATGACTACCGCCTCCACCCGCTGGAAGGCCCCCTGGACGCCCACGCCCCGGGCCACTTCGAAGAAGGGCACGTCCATCCGGCTGCTGAGGCCGGGGCCCAGCTGGCCCAGGATGCCGAACTGGAGGAGGCCCAGGACGGCGCAGCCGGCCAGGAGCCAGGCCGCTCCACGGCGGCGGTCCCCCTCCCGGCGCTCCACCCGGCCGGCCAGGGCGGCGGCGTAGGCCCCGCAGCTCAGGGCGGCGGCGGGGCGCAGGGTGGCCAGGGCCGCCGCGGGCAGGTCGGAGAGCCACACGGGCAGCACATAGCTGGGGGACACGTCCAGGATGGAGAAGAGGAGCACCAGGGCCAGGACCAGCCCCAGGGCCAGGCAGCAGATCTCCGCGGCCCGGGCGAAGGCGCCCAGCTTCTTCCGCCCCACCCACAGCAGGATGCCCAGGAGGATGGCGGTGAACACCACCGGCGGGGCGCTGCGGTAGCCCGCCTCCAGCAGCCGCTCGGCGTAGAGCCGCCCCTCCACCGTGATGAGGAACACCGCCCATATCATATATAGGAGGGAGACGGCCCTGCCCAGTCCCCTCCCGAAGGCGGTCTGGAGGGCGGCGGAGAGCCCCCCCTGTTCCCCCCGCACCAGAGCGGCGCAGAGCCAGGCCAGGGCCGCCATGGGCAGGAAGAGCAGGGGCCCGGTGAGCCAGGCGGCCTCTCCGGCCACGGCGGCGGTGGCGCCGGGGAGCACCTGGATGGCGGGGGTGAGCAGCCCGGCGAAGAGGATGGCCCTGAGCTGCCGGGCAGAGATCTGGTCGCGCTTCAGAAGATCGCCTCCTATGATACGTCCTTCCCTACATCCTGGCCACGGCGGCCTGGACGTCCAGCTGGAGCTCCAGACCGGCGAAGGCCGCCGGCCACTGCTCCTTCAGGGCCTCTTTTTCCCAGGGGACGGCCAAGGCGGCCCTGGGCCCCAGGTGGAGGCAGTCGCACTCCAGCCTCTGACACAGCGCCAGGGCGGCGGCGATGCTCTCCCCCGCCTCCCGGGCGGCCTGGGCCTCCAGCCAGGACCGGAGGGCCTCGTCCATGCCGCCGCCCCGGAGCTCCGCCACCTCCGCCTGGATGCGGCAGGTCACCGAGAGGCCCGTGAGGGCCCCCTCCTGGAACACGGGCCGGACGGCGGTGCGCACCTGGGCGAGCCGGAGGGAGGTCTCCCTGCCGTCAGGGGCGGACAGGGCCAGGAGGCGGCCCTCCCCCCTGTCCAGGAGCAGGTCCATGCCGTGGGCCTCCTTTTCGCGGGCCATGCCCGCCAGGCGGCCGCCCCGGAACAGGGCGTAGCCCGACTGGGCCGCAGTGCCCTCTCCCTGGAGGCCCTGGCCCTCCCGGACCTCCTCCCGGGCCAGGAGGGGCAGCAGGGTGCAGCCGTCCTGCAGGAGCTCGGCCAGGGCCTCCCGGGCGGTCTTGGGGGCGGGGGCCCCCAGGAGCCGGGCGTCATCCTCCAGGGCGGAGAGCCGGGCGGGGGCGCCCCCGTCTCCGGCGGCGTCGAAGAGGGCCCCGGCGGCCTCTCCCTCCACCACCCAGAGCTCCGCCTCCAGCCGGAGCTCCGGGTCCCGGGCCATGTGGCCCAGCAGGTCCCACAGGCCCTCTTCCGCCAGCTCCTCCCCCAGCAGCACATGCTCCACGTCGCCGAAGAACACGTTGTCCGCCCCATAGGTCTGCATCCGCCCGCAGGCGGCGGCCACCGTCTCCGCCGCGCTCTGGAGCACCAGGGGCTCCCCGCCGGGGGCGCCCTCCGTCCCGGCCCGGGCGCTGCTGGAGGCGGTCGCTCTCACCCCCTCCGGGGCCAGGTCCACCGCCAGGGCCTCCATGAGGGCGGTCTGCTCGATCTCCCTGGCGTAGGGGAGCAGCGCCGTGGCGGGGCCGGCGCAGCCGGAGAGGAGCACCACCGGGGCCAGGGCCGCCCACAGCCGCCCCGCCCTCACCGCTGCTTCCTCCTGTTGCGGGTCTTGAGCACCGCTTCCCGCAGCTTCACCTCGGGCAGGGGCTGCCGGAGGACGGCCCGGTCCCCTCCGTCCACCCCGGGGCTGGAGGCGAAGGGGGCCAGATAGGCCGCGCCGAAGCTCTCCAGGGAGGCCAGGTGGCAGATGAGGACCAGGGCCCCCACAGCCACCCCGAACATGCCCCCCAGGGAGGCCAGCACCGCCAGCACGAAGCGCCAGATCCGCAGGGCCCCCGCCAGCTCCTGGGAGGGCATGGTGTACCCGGCGATGCCGGCGGCGGCCACCGCGATGAGCACCGCCGGGGAGACGATCCGGGCCTCCACCGCCGCCGAGCCCACCACCAGCCCCCCCAGGATGGACACGGTCTGCCCGATGGCCCCGGGGAGGCGGAGCCCCGCCTCCTGGATGATCTCGAAGGCGACGAGCATCAGCAGCACCTCGAAGATGGTGGTGAAGGGCACGTCCTGCTTGGCGGCGATGATGGACTGGGCCAGGCGGGTGGGGATCATCTCCAGGTGGAAGGTGACCGCGGCGATATAGAGGGCGGGCAGGAACAGGGTGGTGAGCATGCAGAGATAGCGGAGCAGGATGAGGGCGGAGGCCATCACCCAGCTCTGGGACTTGTCCTGGGGGGTGTGGAAGAACTGGCCGAAGGTGCCGGGGATGAGCCAGCCCAGGGGGAGCCCGTCCACCAGCACCCCCACCCGCCCTCCGATCACTCCGGCGGAGAACCGGTCCGGCCGCTCGGTGCAGAGCATGGTGGGGAAGGCGGTGTGGATGTCGTCGGCGATATACTCCTCCAGGCTGCCGGTGGCGATCATGGCGTCGATGTCGATGTCCGCCACCCGGCGCTCCACCTCGGCCACCGTCTCCGGGTCGGTGAGGCCGTCGATCCACACGATGTCCACCGGGGTGACGGTCTGCCGCCCCGCCAGCTGCTCTCTGATCCGCAGGCTGGGGGTGCGCACCCGCCGCCGGAGGATGGAGGTGTTGGTGCGGATGGACTCCACGAAGGAATCCCGGGGCCCCTTGAGGGGCGGCTCGTTCTCCGGGCTGGAGATGGAGCGCTTCTCCTCGGTCTGCACCAGGAAGGAGAAGGTGGTCCCCGCCTCGGGGAGGAAGAGGAGGCACCAGCCGTTGACCAGGTCGAAGGCCCCCTGGTCGGCGGTGGTCCGCTCCTCCACCAGCAGGTTATAGAGGGCCCCCTTGCGGATGCGGTCCGCCGCCTCCGCCCAGGAGCAGCGGGCGAGGGCCTCGTCCTGGGCCAGGGGGCGGAGGATATAGTCGCTCACCCGCTCCATCTTCACCATGCCGGAGAGATAGCAGAGGGTGGCGGTCCGCGCCAGGCCGCCCCCCAGGGCCACGGGCCGCTTGGCGAAGTCCACGCACCCGCCGAAGGTCCGCTCCATGTTCTCCACGGTCAGGGGCCCCTGGATCCGGGGCTCCTGCCTGGGGTGGGGCGGGTCCTCCGGCAGCCGGCGTGTAAAAGATCCCACGGTCATCACTTCCTTGCCTCTATTATCTGCCCGAATGTGGTTAATATGCCCAGTTTTATAAGATGTAAACGTAGGTTTTTTATTGACTTTTTTTGATTTTTGTTGTACAATTTATACAATCAAATTTGAAGTCATGAACATCAGCATTCGATCGTAGACCATCTCTGTTCAGGTGATGCGCGGTGGAACAAAAGCGATCTACAAAGCTCCCCCGGTGGATATACCTGTGTATTTTGCCTGCACTTCTGCTGGTGCTGTGGAAAATGCCGCTCCAGTATATCCCCCCCACAAACCTGGAAGAGCTGGAGGTACACATCATCAGCGGCACCGATCCACGCTATATCACCAACGACACTGCATGGAAGCGCTCTTTTCTCTCCCTCCTCTCGCGCCTCTCCTTCCGGCGCTCCCTGGGCTCCCCCTTTCCCCCGTCCTACGACCCCCAGGTGGAGGAGGTCGTCGTGGTCATGATCATAGATCCCGGCGAAGGCGCCGATTCATTTCGCGTGGGGGCCTACAGGGGTGAGATCTACGCCATTGTGTGGGAAGAGGGCACCGGCCGCAGGGCGGGCCATTCAGACGAGCTCTTTTCCCAGCTTTACCAGATGCTGTGGGGGCAGACGCCCAGCATGTGAAAAGTCCCAGAGACAGCTGCTCTTTTCGATGCCCGGCGGGGCGCTCCGGCACAGCCGGGGCGCCCCGCCGGGTATATCCGGCCTGCCGCAGGGGGGACCCCATAAAGATCCCCATCCCGTCCGCCTCCTTTCACCCGCCTATCCTTCCCCAAAGTGCCCCGGGATATGCCCGCGGCTTTCGTCAAAAACGTCCATCCGCCCCTGTAGACAACGGGGCCCCGCCGCTATATAATAAGAAAATACACGTTCAGACTCGACTCCAAAGGAGTGATAAAATTTATGGCACACATCCTGCGCAAGCGGCGGCTGAACCCCACGGTGACCCTGATGGAGGTCTCGGCGCCCCTGATCGCCAAGAAGGCCCTGCCGGGCCAGTTCATCATCCTGCGGGTGGATGAGGACGGGGAGCGGATCCCCCTCACCATCGCGGACTTCGACCGGGCGGCGGGCTCGGTCACCATCATCTTCCAGAAGGTGGGCTTCACCACCGAGCTGCTGGACAGCCTGGAGGAGGGGGACGACATCCTGGACTTCGTGGGCCCCCTGGGCCGCCCCACCGAGGTGGGGGACGTCAGGAAGGTGGCCGTGATCGGCGGCGGCGTGGGCTGCGCCATCGCCTACCCCCAGGCCAAGTACCTCCACCAGCAGGGGGTGTCGGTGGACGTGATCGCCGGCTTCCGGTCCAGGGACATCGTGATCCTGGAGGACGAGTTCCGGGCGGCCTGCGACCGGTTCTACCTCACCACCGACGACGGCTCCTACGGGGAGAAGGGCCTGGTCACCCAGAAGCTCCAGGCCCTCATCGACGAGGGGACCCGGTACGACCTGGTGATCGCCATCGGGCCCATCCCCATGATGAAGTTCGTGTGCAAGACCACCGAGCCCTACGGCATCAAGACCCTGGTGAGCCTGAACCCCATCATGATCGACGGCACCGGCATGTGCGGCGGCTGCCGGGTCACCGTGGGGGGCCAGGTGAAGTTCGCCTGTGTGGACGGCCCCGACTTCGACGGCCACCAGGTGGACTTTGACGAGCTTATGACCCGCAACCGGGCGTATCAGGAGCGGGAGGCCCAGGTCCGCCGGGACCACGCCTGCCGCCTGTTCCATCAGGAGGTGAAGTGACCATGCCGAACATGAGCCCCGTGAAGCATCCCATGCCCGAGCAGGACCCCCAGGTCCGCAGCGGGAACTTCCAGGAGGTGGCCCTGGGCTACACCGCGGAGATGGCGGTGGAGGAGGCCCAGCGCTGCCTCCAGTGCAAGAAGCCCCTGTGCGTCTCCGGCTGCCCGGTGAACATCCACATCCCCGAGTTCATCGCCCAGGTGGCCCGGGGGGACTTCAAGGCCGCCTATGAGATCATCCGCCAGACCAACGGCCTGCCCGCCGTCAGCGGCCGGGTCTGCCCCCAGGAGAGCCAGTGCGAGTCCCTGTGCGTCCGGGGCAAGAAGGGGGAGCCGGTGGCCATCGGCCGTCTGGAGCGGTTCGTGGCCGACTGGTACCGGGAGAACGTGACCGAGGAGCCCCCGCGCCCCGCCTCCAACGGCGTCAAGGTGGCGGTGGTGGGCTCCGGCCCCGCCGGCCTCACCTGTGCCTCCGACCTGGCGGGGCTGGGCTATGAGGTCACCATCTTCGAGGCGTTCCACACCGCCGGGGGCGTGCTGGTGTACGGCATCCCCCAGTTCCGCCTGCCCAAGGAGATCGTCCGCCACGAGGTGGAGGGCATCCTGGACCTGGGCGCGGAGCTGAGCCTCAATACCGTGGTGGGCAAGACCATCACCGTGGACGAGCTCTTCGAGATGGGCTACCGGGCGGTGTTCATCGGCTCGGGCGCGGGCCTGCCCATGTTCATGCGCATCCCCGGCGAGGCCCTGTCCGGGGTCTACTCCGCCAACGAGTACCTGACCCGGGTGAACCTGATGAAGGCCTACCGGGAGGACCACGACACCCCCATCAAGCACAGCCGCGCCGTGGCGGTGGTGGGGGGCGGCAACGTGGCCATGGACGCCGCCCGCTGCGCCAAGCGGCTGGGGGCGGAGCACGTGTACATCGTCTACCGCCGGGGCGAGGCGGAGATGCCCGCCCGGGCGGAGGAGATCCACCACGCCAGGGAGGAGGGCATCGAGTTCCACCTCCTCAACAACCCCACCCGCATCCTCTCCGACGGCAAAGGGTCCGTGGCGGGGATGGAGTGCATCCGCATGGAGCTGGGGGAGCCCGACGAGTCGGGCCGCCGGCGGCCGGTGGAGGTGCCGGGCAGCGAGTTCGTCCTGGACGTGGACACGGTGATCATGGCCCTGGGCACCACCCCCAACCCCCTGATCCGCTCCACCACCCCGGGGCTGGAGACCGACCGGAAGGGCTGCCTGGTGGTCCACGAGGACACCATGGAGACCACCCGGGAGCATGTGTACGCCGGCGGCGACGCGGTCACCGGCGCGGCCACGGTGATCCTGGCCATGGGGGCGGGCAAGAAGGCCGCCGCCGCCATCCACGCCGCCCTGGGCGGCCGGGGCTGAGCCCCTGTCCGCTCCCGTTCGGAGGGTCCGCCGCCCCTTTCCAGGGGCAGCGGACTTTTTTCGCCCTTCTCCCTCTCCTGCCCCTTGCATCCCTTGGGGACGGGAGATATAATAGGGGACGTTTGCGCCGGGAGGCGGATATCTCAGAGAGCGAGGCGGAAGGATATGGAGATCTGGCAGCGTGTGAAGGCATTGGCCCGGCGGGAGACGGTGTTCTGCGTCTCTCTGGTGCTGGCCCTGCTCTCTGCCCTGGCGGTGCCGCCGGACGGGGCCTATCTCTCCTATCCGGACTACCGGACCCTGGCCCTCCTCTTCTGCCTCATGACGGTGGTGGCGGGGGCCCGGTCCCAGGGGGCGTTCCAGCGCCTGGGCCGGTGGCTGCTGCGGCGGTCCCGGGGCCTGCGGGAGCTGCGGCTGGCCCTGGTCATGCTGTGCTTCTTCGCCAGCATGGCGATCACCAACGACGTGGCCCTCATCACCTTCGTCCCCTTTACCCTGATGGTGTTCCGGATGACCGACCGGCCGGAGCAGTCCCTGCTCCTGGTGGTGCTGGAGACCATCGCCGCCAACCTGGGGAGCATGGCCACCCCCATCGGCAACCCCCAGAACCTGTACCTCTGCTCGGCGGCGGGGCTGTCCATGGGGCAGTTCGCCTGGGCAGTGCTGCCCTACGCCGGCCTCTCCCTGGCGATCCTGGCGGCGGTGCTCCTGGGCTGGAGGGACGAGCCCCTGCCCCCCGTGCCGGCGGAGGCCGGGGAGGACGTCCCCCTCTCCCTGCCCCGCCTGGCCCCCTTCCTGGCTCTGTTCGGGCTGTGCCTGCTGGTGGTGTTCCGGGTGGTGGACTACCGGCTGGCCCTGGTGTGCGTGGTGCTGGTGGTGGCGGTGGTGGACCGGGCGCTCTTCGGCCAGGTGGACTATTTCCTCCTGCTCACCTTCCTGTGCTTCTTCCTTTTCGTGGGGAACTTGAAGCGGGTCCCCGCCCTCAACGAGCTGCTCCAGTCCCTGGTGGGGGGCCACGAGCTCCTGGCGGGGATCGCCATGAGCCAGATCATCAGCAACGTGCCGGCGGCCATCCTGCTCTCCGGCTTCTCCCGGGACTTCGCCGCCCTGCTCACGGGGGTGGACCTGGGGGGCCTGGGCACCCCGATCGCCTCCCTGGCCAGCCTGATCTCCCTCAAGCTCTACGCCGGGGAGCACCCGGAGGGCCGGGGCGCTTTCCTCAAGTCCTTCGCCCTGTGGAACGCGGGCTTCCTGGCGGTCCTCACCGCCGCGGCCCTGATCTTGTCCCCCTTGGCGCCAAAGGCTTGATTTTTCCCGGGAAACGGATATACTTTTACAAGTAGCGCCGGCTGCGGGGGCTGTGCCTCCGGGACGAGACCGGCTAGAACGAGAGCGTGAGGGAGCGGCTATGGAAGCAAAAGATTTCTACGTCAACGCAACGAAAAAGCTCATCATCGAGGTGGACGGGAAGACCTACGCCCGCCACGCGATCCAGATCCCCTTCGTGAACGTGGGGGACGACTACGACGCCCTGGTCCGGCAGTATGTGGTCCCCCTGTGGCAGCCCGGCGACATCATCTCGGTCAGCGAGAAGATCGTCTCCCTGTGCCAGAAGCGGGTGGTCTACGCCGAGGACGTGAAGCCCGGCCTGCTGGCCAGGATCCTCTGCCGCTTCGTGGTGCAGACCAGCGCCGGCCCCGGCGCCGGGGTCCCCTACAAGATGCAGTTCGCCATCCAGCAGTGCGGGGCCCCCAAGATCCTGTGGGCGGCCTTCCGGGCTGCCGTGGACAAGCTCCGGGGGATCCACGGCACCTTCTACAAGATCGCCGGGGACGAGGTGTACGGCCTGGACGGCTTCTTCGGCCACGATATCGAGGAGTACGCCGAGATGGGCATCCGCATCCCCGCCGACCCGGACGGGGTCTGCGACAAGGTGCTCCGGGAGACGGGGGTGGTGTCCATGATCGTGGACGCCAACGCCCTGGCCCAGGAGATCCTGGGCAAGTGCTCCGCCCTGAAGGACTGGCCGGACGAGAAGCTCGCCGGGCTCATCGGGGACAACCCCGCCGGGCAGGTCCGGCAGCTCACCCCCTTCATCCTGATCCGGGAGGTGCCCAGGGAGGACGCCCCCGCCCTGGAGGCCAAGGCCCAGGCGGACATCGCCGCCCGGGAGGCCGCCCAGGGGGAACAGCCCACCGCCTGAGCCTGACGGCGGCGGGAGCGCCGCGGAGACGCCGGGCCCGGCCCGGACCTCCGCGGCGCTTTTTCTCCTCCCTCCCGGCCCCGGAGGGGGCCCCGGCCGGGCGCGATCTTTCGTTTGCGGTCCGTTTTTTTCGGTTTTTCTCCCTTTCTTCTTGTCACCGCCCTGGAAATAGGCTATACTTGGAACTATCCGGGGCCCCGGCCCCGCCACATGGAAAAGAAGCGGAGATGACAGAATGGAATTGAAAAATTTTGACTCGATCCTGGAGCGGGTCCCCAAGATGTCCCGCCCCATGCGTGTGATCCTGGCCGGCTCTGACGGGGAGAACATGCTCAAGGGCCTCTTCGCGGCCCAGGAGAAGGGGCTGGTGCAGCCCGTCCTGGTGGGCGACCGGGCCCGCACCATCACGGTGCTGGAGCAGCTGGGCCTGGAGAAGGAGCCCTACACCATGGTGGACACCCCTCCCGGACATAATATGACCCAGATGGCCATCGACATCATCAACTCCGGCGACGGCGACGTGCTCATGCGGGGCAACCTCCCCACCCGCGAGTTCCTGATGCCCGCCCTGGACGGGAAGAACGGCCTGCGCACCGACCGGCTCATGAGCCATGTGTCCCTGGCCTCCCTGCCCGAGTACCCCAAGCTCCTGGCCCTGAGCGATATGACCGTGGTGATCAAGCCCAACATGACCCAGAAGAAGGCCATCATCAAGAACACCGCCGATGCCCTGAAGGCCTTCGGGTACGAGGATCCCAAGCTGGCCCTGCTGGCCCTGGTGGAGAAGGTGACCTTCCATATGCCGGACACGGTGGAGGCCCAGCGCCTGGTGGCGGAGCAGAAGACCAAGCCCTTCGCCGACTGCGAGCTGTGGGGCCCCATCGCCTACGACCTGATCCTCAGCAAGGAGGCCGCCCGGCTCAAGCACTACGACTGCCCCTGGAGCGGCGGCGGCTTCGACGGCATCATCGCCCCCGACCTGTCCACCGCCAACACTCTGGTGAAGAGCTGGCTGATCCACGCCCACGCCGTGACCTGCGGCGCCGTGGTGGGGGCCCGGGTGCCCATCGCCCTCACCAGCCGCAGCGCCGCCGCCGAGGAGACCTACCTCTCCCTGGTGTTCTGCGCGGTGCTGGACGCCTGGCGCAAAAAGAACAAGGAGGAGGGCTGACCCCTCCTCCCCCTATCTCTCCCAGAGAGGGCCGCGCCCCGGAGCGATGCTCCGGGGCGCGGCCCTCATGTCTCCGCCGGTCTCCCTGCGCAGGCGGCCGGGGCCGCCTATCCCAGGATCTCGATCTCCTGTCCGTCGATGGCCTCTCGCACGATGCGCTCCCACTCCGCCTCCCAGGCCGCCTCGTCCGCTCCGGTCCCTCCACCCTCCGCTTCGGCGGCGAAGGCCTGGAACATATGGTCCCTGTACGCCGAGATCGACTCATAGATCTTGATGTTCTCGAACTGGCTGTCCCAATACGCCTCCTCCGACATCCCCATGCCCTCCAGATAGCTGTCGAAGTCGCTTTTATTGGCGGCCTGCCGGATCCCGGCCCGTGTGTCGGCGATGACCTGCTCCACATGGCTGTCGCTGACGGTGCAGCCGGCCTGTTCCGCCGCGCTGTACAGAGAGAACTTGTAGAACAGGATCTGCCGGGCCAGCTCCTCCGCCGTCTCCCGGTCCCGGCCGCCCGCCATCAGCTCCCCCACCGTCCCGTCATAGTATGTCCGGGGGATGCTGAAGTCCCTCCCGGCCGCGTATATGTCCGCCTCCGGACCTGTCGCGCCGGACGGGCCGCCCCGCAGCTTCTCCCCCGCCCGGACGCCCGCCTGATAGAAGGCCGCGCCCCTCTGCTCCCCGGCCGGGGACGGGCGCCGGGGCGTCCCCGCCAGCAGGCCCAGCCCCAGGGCCAGGCACAGGGCTGCGCACGCCCTTCTCCTCCTGTCCATCTCCATCCTCTCCCCCCCTCGCCTCCGTGTCCCGGCCTCCCGGATGCTCTTTTCGACCGTACTATATCATGGGGCGCCCCGTATTTCAACTCCCTTTCTCAGCGGCAGGGGCCGCCGGTGTCTCTCCCCCTGGGCGCGCGCAAAAGAGCCCCGGCCGTCCGGCCGGGGCTCTCGTCTGCCTTTGGGATGTATGTGCCTGGGACCGGAGCCCGGATCAGATCATGGGCTTCAGGTCGGGGCTGATGATGAGGGTGGCCTCGGTGGCCGCCTGGATCTGCTCCACGGTGAACTCGGGGTTGTACTCGGTGAGCACCAGGCCCTTGTCGGTGACCTCCATCACGCCCATCTCGGTGATGATCTTGGTGATGCAGTGCACGGCGGTGTAGGGCAGCTTGCACTTCTTGAGGATCTTGGGGTTGCCCTTGGCGGTGTGCTCCATGGCCACGATGACGTTCTTCGCGCCCACCAGCAGATCCATGGCGCCGCCCATGCCGGGCATCTTCTTGCCGGGGATGATCCAGTTGGACAGTGAGCCCTCCTCGTCCACCTCCAGGCCGCCCAGGACGGTGGCGTCCACATGGCCGCCGCGGATCAGTCCGAAGGAGGTGGAGGAGTCGATGAAGCAGCCGCCATAGCCCACGGCGGCGGGGGAGCCGCCGGCGTCCACCACATGGATGGGATCCCGGTTGTCGTCGTTCACCGTGCCGGTGCCGATGATGCCGTTCTCGCTCTGGAGGGTGACATGGACCCCCTCAGGCAGATAGTGGGGCACCAGGGTGGGAAGGCCGATGCCCAGGTTCACCACGTCGCCGTCCTTGAGCTCCTTGGCCACGCGCTTGGCGATGAAGCCCTTGATCTCAGACTTTTCCATTAGTACTTACCTCCCTCGACCACATAGTCCACGAACACGCCGGAGGTACGCACGTCCTCGGGGGCGATCTCGCCCACCTCCACGATCTCCTCGGCCTCCGCGATGACCACGTCAGCGGCGGTGGCCATCACGATGTTGAAGTTGCTGGTGGTGCCCTTGTACCAGATGTTGCCCGCCTTGTCGATCTTGGCGCCGCCCAGGACGGCGAAGTCGGCGTGGACAGGCTTCATGAGCAGATAGTCCTTGCCGTCGATGGTCTGCTTGCCCAGGCACAGGGGGTTGTCCTCCACGATGGTGCCCACGCCGGTGGGGGTGAGCACACCGCCCAGGCCGGCGCCGTCGGCCCGGATCATCTCGGCCAGGGAGCCCTGGGGCACCAGGACCACCTCCAGGGTGCCGTCCTGCATGGACTGCTGGGCCACCTCGGGGTTGAGGCCCACATGGGTGGCGATCAGCTTCTTCACCTGCTTGTTGTGGATCAGCTTGGCCACGCCGTAATAGTCCTCGCCCATGGGGCCGCCGGGCATAGAGGCGTCGTTGCCGATCATGGTCAGGTCCTTCACCCCGCTCTTGGACAGGGCGTCGATGAACTTGTGGGCGTTGCCGCACCCCATGAAGCCGCCGAACATGATGGTGGCGCCGTCGGGGATCAGCTTGACCGCCTCTTCGATGGATACGAATTTAGGCATTGTGAGATCGACCTCCTAGCTTTTTCATACCGGCGCCTGCGGACGGCCGGAGGCACGGCCGCAGGCGCCGTATGAGCATCTGTATCTATTTTAGCACTTCTCGAAGATGGTGGCAACACCCATGCCGCCGCCGATGCACAGGGTGGCCAGGCCCTTCTTGGCCTCGGGCCGCTTCTGCATCTCGTGGAGCAGGGTGACGATGATCCGCGCGCCGGAGGCGCCCACGGGGTGGCCGATGGAGATGGCGCCGCCGTTGACGTTGACCTTGCTCATGTCGAAGCCCAGCTCCCGGGCCACGGCGATGGACTGGGCGGCAAAGGCCTCGTTGGCCTCCACCAGGTCGATGTCCTCGATCTTCAGGCCGGCCTTGTCCATGGCCTGACGGGAGGCGGGCACGGGGCCCACGCCCATGATCTTGGGATCCACGCCGCCCTGGCCCCAGCTCACCAGCTTGGCCATGGGCTTGAGGCCGTACTTCTCCACGGCCTCGCCGGAGGCCAGCACGATGGCGGCGGCGCCGTCGTTGATGCCGGAGGCGTTGGCGGCGGTGACCCGCTGCACATGCTTGTGGGCGTCCGCCTCATGCACCTGGGTGGGCTGGAAGGTGTGGACCACCTGGTCCTCCACGCCCTCGGGGCCCACGGGGAAGGCGCCCTTCAGCTTGGAGATGCTCTCGGGGGTCACGCCGGCGCGGGGGAACTCGTCCACTTTGAACTCCACGGTCTCCTTCTTCTTCTTGATCATCACGGGGGCGATCTCGTCGTCGAAGCGGCCGGACTTCTGGGCGGCCTCGGTCTTCTGCTGGGAGGCGGCGGCGAAGGCGTCCTGCTCCTCGCGGGTGATGCCCCACACGTCGTTGATGTTCTCGGCGGTGGTGCCCATATGATAGTTGTTATAGGCGTCCCACAGGCCGTCTTTGATCATGGTGTCCACCATCTGGGTGTTGCCCATCCGGGCGCCGTAGCGGCCGGTGGGGACGGCGTAGGGGGCCGCGGACATGTTCTCGGTGCCGCCGGCCACGATCACGTCGGCGTCGCCGGCCAGGATGGCCCGGGCGCCCTCGATGACGGACTTCATGCCGGAGCCGCACACCATGCCCACGGTGTAGGCGGGCACGCTGTAGGGCAGGCCGGCCTTCACGCCCACCTGGCGGGCCACGTTCTGGCCCTGGGCGGCGGTGAGGATGCAGCCGAACATCAGCTCATCCACCTGCTCGGGCTTCACGCCGGCGCGCTCCAGAGCGGCCTTCACCACCACGGCGCCCAGGTCGGCGGCGGGGACGTCCTTCAGAGAACCGCCAAAGGAGCCCACCGCGGTCCGGCAGCAGTTGACGACATAGACTTCTTTCATTTTGATTCGACCTCCATGATCTTTGATGTAGTTTCCCACTGATTTTCGGTCAATACGCTCAATATGCCATAAGCAAATTATAGCCGATGGCATATAAAAAAGCAACGGAGAAAATGGGCCGCCTCCCCTCGCCGGAGCTGAAATCGTATTTTTCCACAACGGTGCGCATCTTCTGTCCGTTTTTTTGGATGTTTGACACAAATTTGAAGCGCGGCGGCGGGGGACGCGCTCTTTTTATTGGCCCCACCGATCTAAAAGTTGGGCCCTCCGATCGGGAAAAGGGCCCTCCCGCCGCCAAAAGGGCGGAGACTGGGGACCAAAGGGGCCGGGACCGGCCCACCGCCGCCCCCTCCCGCCCTGCGCCGGGCCGCCCCTCCGTCAGATCTCCCCCCGGGGCCGGGGAGGGCCGCCGGGCGCCGGGCGCTTGTGGATCTTATCCGAAAAAATTTCCCGTTCCCAGTGCAAAATCAGCGGCGCTCTGCTATAATGGTTTTGCAATTTCTGAAGGGGCTGTGGTATACTACCTTTGTTTGACTTTTTTTGACTTTCTTCGGGAGGCTTTTGCCATGAGATCTATGGGAGCCATCGTGTTCCTGCCCCGGGAGGGGGAGGAGCCCTCTCTGCTGCTCCGCCCCATCCTGTTCGACCCCGCCGCCGTCTGGCTCTCCGCCGCCCTGGAGCGGGCGGGGGTGGAGCGCTTCCTGGTGGTGTGCCGGGAGGAGGACCGGGCCGCCGCCGGGGCCAGTTTCCCCCAGGGCACCGAGTTCGTCACCGAGGGGGCGGAGGACGCCGCCAGCCGCCTGCTGGCCTTTCTGGACGATCTGGAGGACCGGGTGTGCGTGTTCACCCGCCCCGTGTTCCTGGACGACCAGGGGGCGGGCTATCTGACCGGCCGCTTCGGGGACGCCCTGCCCAAGGGGGAGGACGCAGGCGTATACGCCCTGCCGCCCAAGACCCTGCGGGAGGCGGCCGCCGGCGGGGCGGACTTCCTCACCGCCGTGCGGGCCCTGGGCCGCTCCTTCGGCGTCCGGGAGGGGCACTATCAGGGGCTGCTGCCCCTGGACGGCTGCGCCCCCACCTGGGACTCCGCCCAGAGCTTCGCCCGGTACGCCTCGATCGCCCGACTCACCGAGGCGCTCTCCACCCGCCCGGTGCGCTTCATCGACAAGGAGCGGGCCTATATCGGCCCCCGGGTCCGGGTGGGAGAGGGGACCGTGATCCTCCCCGGCGTCATCCTCCGGGGGGAGACCGCGATCGGCCGGGACTGTGAGATCGGCCCCGACGCCATGATCCGGGACTGCGTCATCGGGGACCGGGTGACGGTGAACGCCTCCCAGCTCAACGAGTCCACGGTGGACGACGGCGCCAAGGTGGGCCCCTTCGCCTATGTGCGGCCCAACTGCCGTGTGGGCAAGGATGTGAAGGTGGGCGACTTCGTGGAGCTGAAGAACTCCACCATCGGGGACGGCACCAAGATCTCCCACCTCACCTATGTGGGGGACACGGACGCCGGGTCCCACATCAACTTCGGCTGCGGCACGGTGACGGTGAACTACGACGGCTCCGCCAAGTACCGCACCGTGATCGGGGACGGGGCCTTCATCGGCTGCAACACCAACCTGGTGGCCCCGGTGAAGATCGGGGAGGGGGCCTATACCGCCGCCGGCAGCACGGTCACCGAGGACGTGCCGGCGGACAGCCTGTGCATCGCCCGCTCTCCCCAGACCATCAAGGTCCAGTGGGCGGCCAAGCGCCGCCGTGCCAAGGGCAGGAAGTGATCCTGCCGCGGCCTCTCTCGGGGCGGAGCCGCCCCCTTCCGCGCGCATCCAGGTCCCTGGATCGGGGCCTGATAAGATTTATCACAGAAAGAAAATGTGAGGGATGATGAAATGATCGCACACGGCAAGGACATCAAGATCTTTTCCGGCAACTCCAACCCCAAGCTGGCCATGGACATCTGCAAGGCGCTCAACACCCAGTTGGGCAACGCGGAGGTGGGCACCTTCTCCGACGGGGAGAAGTCCGTCTCCATCTACGAGACCGTCCGGGGCTCCGATGTGTTCGTGGTGCAGCCCACCTGCTCCCCGGTGAACGACAACCTGATGGAGCTGCTCATCATGATCGACGCCATGAAGCGGGCCTCCGCCGGCCGGATCACCGCGGTGATCCCCTACTTCGGCTACGCCCGGCAGGACCGCAAGACCAAGCCCCGCGACCCCATCTCCGCCAAGCTGGTGGCCAACCTGATCACCCGGGCCGGGGCGGACCGGGTGCTGACCATGGACCTCCACGCCAACCAGATCCAGGGCTTCTTCGACATCCCGGTGGACAACCTGCTGGGCTCCCCCATCTTCGTCAGGCACTTCATAGAGAAGTACAAGGACTGCCACGACGAGGTGATGGTGGTCTCCCCCGACGTGGGCTCGGTGGCCCGGGCCCGGGCCTTCGCCCAGAAGCTGGACATGCCCCTGGCCATCGTGGACAAGCGCCGCCAGAAGGCCAACTCCTCCGAGGTCATGAACATCATCGGCGACGTGCGGGACAAGCGGGTCATCCTCCTGGACGACATGGTGGACACCGGCGGCTCCCTGTGCGGCGCGGCCAAGGCCCTGGTGGAGCTGGGCGGGGCCAAGTCGGTCACCGCCTGCGCCTCCCACGGGGTCCTCTCCGGCCCCGCCATCCAGCGGATCGAGGACAGCGTCCTGGACGAGGTGATCTTCCTGGACACCATCCCCGCGCCGGCGGGCCTCAAGTGCGAGAAGATCAAGTACCTCTCCGTGGCGGCCATGTTCGCCGAGGCCATCGACCGCATCTACGAGGAGATCTCGATCTCCAAGCTCTTCAATTGAGGGGCGCATCTCATCTACTACAAAAGGATATGGGAGCAGGGGCGGGGCGGATGCTTCGCCCCCGCTGCCGTCTGGACGGGCTTCGCCCGCCGGACGAGACAAGGAGCGCATCATGTTTTTTTCGAAAAAGTCCGGGGGCGTGGAGTGGCTGGTGGTGGGCCTGGGCAATCCCGGAGACAAGTATGAGGGCACCCGGCACAACGCCGGCTTCATGGTCATCGACCAGCTGGCCGAGGGGCTGAAGATCCCGGTGCAGCGGCTGAAGTTCAAGGCCCTCACCAACACCGCCGAGATCGCCGGGCACAAGGTCCTGCTCATGAAGCCGGTGACCTATATGAACCTGTCCGGGGAGGCGGTGGGAGAGGCCGCCGCCTTCTACAAGGTCCCCCCGGAGCGGATCCTGGTCCTCTCCGACGAGGTGTCCCTCGCCCCCGGGAAGATCCGGGTGCGCCGCTCCGGCTCCGCCGGGGGGCACAACGGCCTCAAGGACATCATCGCCCACCTGGGCACCGACCAGTTCCCCCGGATCCGTGTGGGGGTGGGGCAGAAGCCCCACCCGGACTACGACATGGCCGACTGGGTCCTGGGCAGGTTCCAGGGGGAGGACAAGAAGGCCGTGGAGGCCGCCGTGGAGCGGGCCGCCGGGGCGGTGGCGTGCCTCATCGAGAAGGGCGTGGACCAGGCCATGAGCCGGTATAACGGCTGAGCCCTGGATCCGTTCCCCCGGGCCTCCGGTGTGATGAGGGGGGCCGGACGGCGCGGCGGGGCGCGCCTCCCGCCCTGCCCTCCCCTGTCCGTCTCCGGAGGACGGTCCATTGGCAAACTGTCGATCTCTCTCCCCTCCTCCCTGTCCGCCCGCGGCGGACGCCCTCTCCTCTATGCGGCGGCCTGTCCGGATATTCCCCCTTTCGTCCGCCACCCTTCCCTTGGAAAGGCGGACAGGCCGGTGCTATCCTTTTCCCACAGAATGTGGAAAAGAGGGGAAGTCTTATGGCCGCATGGCATGAGAAGACGGCGAAAGAGGCCCTGGAGGTCCTGGAGACCAGCGCCGCCCGGGGCCTGACCAGGGCGGAGGCGGCCCGGCGGCTGGAGCGCTGCGGCCCGAACGAGCTCTCCCGCCGCCCGCCGGAGAGCCTGCTCCGGCGGTTCCTGGGGCAGATGAAGGACCCCATGATCCTGGTGCTGCTGGCCGCGGCGGCCCTCTCTCTGGCCTCCAGCGGGGGGCGGGAGTGGATCGACGCGGTGATCATCCTGGGCATCGTGGTGGTGAACGCCATCCTCTCCATCTCCCAGGAGGACAGCGCGGAGCGGGCCCTGGAGGCCCTGGGGCGCATGTCCGCCCCCATGGCCCGGGCGGTGCGGGAGGGGAAGCTGGAGCGGGTGGCGGCCCGGGACCTGGTGCCCGGGGACATCCTGCGGCTGGAGGCGGGGGACCTGGTCCCCGCCGACGCCCGGGTGCTGGAGAGCGCCGGGCTCCAGACCGACGAGTCCGCCATGACTGGGGAGTCCCTGCCCGTACATAAAGAGGCCTGCGGCCCCCTCCCCGCCGCCACCCCTCTGGGGGACCGGCGGAACATGCTCCTCTCCGCCACCGTGGTCACCGCCGGCCGCTGCACCTGCGTGGTCACCGGCACGGGCATGGATACGGAGGTGGGCCGGATCGCCGGGCTGCTGCTGGACGAGGATGTAAAGAAAACACCTTTACAGCAGAAAATGGGGGAGATCTCCCGGACCCTGTCGTTCCTCTGCCTGTGCGTCTGCGGGGTGATGTTCGGCGTGGGCCTCCTCCAGGGGGAGGGGCTGCTGGACATGTTCCTCACCGCCGTCTCCCTGGCGGTGGCGGCGATCCCGGAGGGCCTGCCCGCCATCGTCACCATCGTGCTGGCCATGGGGGTGCAGCGGATGGCCCGGCGCAACGCCATCGTGAAGAAGCTGCCCGCGGTGGAGACCCTGGGCTGCGCGGGGGCGGTCTGCTCGGACAAGACGGGCACCCTGACCCAGAACCGGATGACGGTGGTGGACGTGTGGACCGTCGGGGGCAAGTGGCGGCGGGAGGCGCTGACCATCGGCTGCCTGTGCGGCGACGCGGTCCTCGCCCGCGGCCCCCGCGGGGAGCCCCTCCTCTCCGGGGACCCCACCGAGGTGGCCCTGGCCGCGGCGGCGGAGGCGGAGGGGCTGGACAAGAACGCCCTGGAGGCGGACTTCCCCCGGCGGGCGGAGCTGCCCTTCGACTCCCAGCGGAAGCTGATGTCCACCGTCCACCCCCTGCCCGGGGGCGGATACCGGGTGATGGTGAAGGGGGCGCCGGAGGTGCTCCTCCCCCGGTGCGCCGCCGCCCTGGGGACCCTGGGGCGGGCCCCCCTCACCGAGCCCCTGCGCCACCAGATCCTCCGTGCCAACGAGTCCATGGCGGCCCGGGCCCTCCGGGTGCTGGGCACCGCCTACCGGGACCTGCCCGAGCTGCCCCTCCGGCTGGAGAGCGCCGGCCTGGAGCGGGACCTCACCTTCGTGGGGCTCACGGGCATGATGGACCCGCCCCGGCCGGAGGTGAAGGGGGCGGTGGAGCGCTGCTTCGCCGCCGGGATCCGGCCGGTGATGATCACCGGGGACCACAAGCTCACCGCCGTGTCGGTGGCCAGGGAGCTGGGCATCCTGCGGCCGGGGGATCTGGCGGTGACGGGGGAGGACCTGGACTTCATGCCCCAGGAGCTGCTGGAGCAGGACGTGGAGAAGTTCTCGGTATACGCCCGGGTGTCCCCGGAGCACAAGACCCGGATCGTGAAGGCGTGGCAGGCCCGGGGGACCGTGGTGGCCATGACGGGGGACGGTGTGAACGACGCCCCCGCCCTGAAGGCGGCGGACATCGGCTGCGCCATGGGCCGCTCGGGCACCGGCGTGGCCAAGGGGGCGGCGGACATGATCCTCACCGACGACGACTTCGCCACCATCGTCGCGGCGGTGGAGGAGGGCCGGGGGATCTACGCCAACATCCGGAAGGCGATCCACTATCTCCTCTCCTGCAATATCGGGGAGATCCTCACCATCTTCGCGGCCACGGTGCTGGACTTCCCCCAGATGCCCCTGCTGCCGGTGCAGCTGCTGTGGCTGAACCTGGTGACCGACTCCCTCCCCGCCCTGGCCCTGGGGGTGGAGCCGGTGGAGGCGGGCCTCATGGAGGAGGCCCCCCGGGACGCCCGGGAGAGCCTCTTCACCCGCTCCTTCGCCCTGCGCCTGGCCTGGCAGGGGGCGCTGGTGGGCGGGCTGGCCCTGGCGGCCTATCTGCTGGGGCTCCGCCTCCTCCCCGGCCCCTTCTCCCCCGCCCGGACCGCCAACACCATGGCCTTCGCCACCCTCACCCTCTCCCAGCTCTTCCACGCCTACGACGTGCGGAGCCAGCGCCGCTCCCTCTTCCAGATCGGCCTCTTCCGCAACCGGGCCATGAACAAGGCTTTCCTCACCGGCCTGGCCATGCAGCTCGCCGTGCTCTGCCTGCCCCCCCTCCAGCTGGTGTTCGGCACCGTGCCCATGACGGCGGGGCAGTGGCTGTGGGTGCTGGCCCTGGCGGTGACGCCGGTGCTGGCCTGCGAGGGGGCCAAGGCCCTGGGCCGGGCCCGGGCGCGGAAGCGGACGGAGCGGCCCGCGAAAGACAAAGGCCCCCTCACCTCCGTGTGACGGGGCCGCCCAAAGGAGGACCACCATGGATCGACTGCTCAAGATACTCGACGCCGTCCCGGAGTTCGGCGCCCTGCTCTCCGCCCTGGACTCCGGGGGCTGTCCGGCGGCGGTGTCCGGCCTGGCCGCCGTCCACCGGGCCCACTTCGCCGCCGGGCTCCGGGCCCGGACCGGGCGGCCGGTGGCGGTGGTCTGCGCCGACGAGACCGAGGCCGCCCGGATGGCGGAGGACCTGGTCGCCTTCACCGGGGAGCAGGTCCTCCGCCTGCCCAGCCGGGAGCTCACCTTCCACGACGCCGCCGTGGTCTCCCGCCAGTGGGAGCACCGGCGGCTCTCGGCGCTCCAGGCCCTGCTGGACGGGGCGGCCCCCCTCCTGGTGACCACGGCGGAGGCCCTCCTCCAGCGGACCCTGCCCCCGGACCGGCTCCGGCAGGCGTCCCTCACCCTCCGGGTGGGGGAGAGCCGGGACCTGGAGGCGCTCGCCGCCCGCCTCACCGCCGCGGGCTACGCCCGGTGCGGCCAGGTGGAGGGGGTGGGCCAGTTCGCCCTCCGGGGGGGCATCCTGGACTTCTTCTCCCCCGCCTATGACCGGCCGGTGCGCTGCGAGTTCTTCGGGGACGAGGTGGACTCCATGGGCCTCTTCGACCCGGCCACCCAGCGCCGCACCGAGAACCGGCAGGAGGCCTCCATCCTCCCGGTGGCCGAGGTGCTGCCCCAGCTCTCCCCCGGGGGCGTCCCCGGCCTCATCGAAGCCCTGGACGGACTGATCGCCCGGGCGAAAAAGGCGAAGGGGGACCATGCCGCCCTCCTCGCCACCCTCTCCGGGGACCGGGAGCGGCTGGCGGCGGGGACCTCCTTCCCGGCGGTGGACCGGTATATGGCCCTCATCTACCCGGAGATGGCCACCGCCGCCGACTACCTGCCCCTGGATGCGGTGGTGTGCTTTTCCGAGAGCCCCCGGGTCGCCGAGCGGGCCCGGAACTACCTGTGGCGGATGGAGGAGGACGTCAAGACCCTGCTGGAGTCCGGCCAGCTGGCGGGGGAGGCGGCCAAGCTCACCCGCTCCTTCGAGGAGCTGGCCTCCCGGCTCTCCGACTGGCCCCTGGTCTACCTGGACACCTTCACTTCCAGCGGCTATCCCGTCCGGCCCCGCTCCCTGCTGGACGTGCTCACCAAGCAGCTCCCCTCCTACGGGGCCAGCCTGGACACCGCGGCCGCCGACCTGGAGCACTACCAGAACGCGGGCTTCGCCGCCGTGGTGCTGGCCGCCGGGGAGCAGCGGTGCCTGGACCTCCAGGCCATGCTCCGGGAGCGGAAGGTCCGCTCCGCGGTGGACTTCGCCCTCCACGATCTCCCCGGCCCGGGGAAGGCGGTCATCTGCGTGGGGGGCCTCTCCGCCGGCTTCGAGTACCCCGGCGCCCGGATCGCGGTGCTCACCGAGGGCCGCCCCGCCCCGGTGAAGAAGGCCCGGCCCAAGAAGGACAGCAGCCGCCAGAAGCTGGCCTCCTACGCCGACCTGTCCCCCGGGGACCTGGTGGTCCACGAGCACCACGGCATCGGCCGCTATGTGGGCATGGTGAAGATCGCCACCGACGGGGTGCAGAAGGACTATGTGAAGATCGCCTATGCCGGGGCGGACGTGCTCTACGTCCCCGCCACCCAGCTGGACCTGGTGAGCAAGTACATCGGCTCCGGGGAGGACACCGAGCACAAGCGGCTCAACAAGCTGGGGGGCACCGACTGGGAAAAGACCAAGACCCGGGCCAAAAAGGCGGTGCAGGACCTGGCCAAGGGCCTCATCCAGCTCTACGCCCAGCGGGAGCGGCTGCCCGGCTACGCCTTCTCCCCCGACTCCCCCTGGATGCGGGAGTTCGAGGACCAGTTCGAGTACGCCGAGACGGAGGACCAGCTCCGCTGCATCGACGAGGTGAAGCGGGACATGGAGTCCCCCCGGCCCATGGACCGGCTCCTCTGCGGGGACGTGGGCTACGGCAAGACGGAGGTGGCCTTCCGGGCGATCATGAAGTGCGTCCTGGACGGGAAGCAGGCGGCGGTGCTGGCCCCCACCACCGTGCTGGCCCGGCAGCACTTCCTCTCCGCCAAGCGGCGCTTCGCCAAGTTCCCGGTGAACATCGACGTGGTCTCCCGCTTCCGCACCCCGGCCCAGATGCGCCAGACCCTTCTGGACCTGCAGGCGGGGAAGATCGACCTGCTGATCGGCACCCACCGCCTCTTCAACAAGGACGTGAAGTTCAAGGACCTGGGGCTGCTGGTCATCGACGAGGAGCAGCGCTTCGGCGTGGCCCACAAGGAGAAGCTCAAGGAGCTCTCCAAGCAGGTGGACGTGCTCACCCTCTCCGCCACCCCCATCCCCCGGACGCTGAACATGGCCCTCTCTGGCATCCGGGACATGTCCACCCTGGAGGAGCCCCCCCAGGACCGGCAGCCGGTGCAGACCTATGTGCTGGAGCACGACTGGCCGGTGCTCTCCGACGCCATGGGCCGGGAGCTGGAGCGGGGCGGGCAGGTGTACTACCTCCACAACCGGGTGGAGACCATCGAGCGCACCGCCTCCCGGATCCAGGCCATGCTGCCCGAGGCCAGGGTGGCGGTGGCCCACGGCAAGATGACCCAGGAGGCCATCAACGACGTGATGAGCCAGATGACCGACGGCGAGGTGGACATCCTGGTGTGCACCACCATCATCGAGACGGGCATCGACATCCCCAACGCCAACACCCTCATCATCGAGGACGCGGACAAGATGGGCCTCTCCCAGCTCCACCAGCTCCGGGGCCGGGTGGGCCGGTCCGCCCGCCGGGCCTTCGCCTACATGACCTACCGCCGGGGCAAGGTGCTCTCCGAGGTGCAGACCAAGCGCCTGGCGGCCATCCGGGAGTTCGCCGAGTTCGGCTCCGGCTTCAAGATCGCCATGCGGGACCTGGAGATCCGGGGGGCGGGCAACGTGCTGGGCCCCGAGCAGTCCGGCTTCCTGGTGAGCGTGGGCTACGACATGTACCTCAAGCTGCTGGAGGAGGCGGTGCTGGAGGAGAAGGGGGAGATCCCCCAGCTGCCCCCCGAGTGCGCCGCCGACCTCACCGTGTCCGCCTCGATCCCCGACCGGTACGTCCCCTCCCCCGAGCAGCGCATGGACCTCTACCGCCGCATCGCCCACATCCGCACCGAGGAGGAGGCGGACGACCTGGTGGACGAGCTGATCGACCGCTACGGGGACCCGCCCCGCACGGTGAACGCCCTGATCTCGATCGCCCTTCTCCGGGCCGCCGCCGCCGGGCAGGGGATCGGCGAGATCGTGCAGCGGGGGGAGCGGCTCACCTTCACCCTGGCCCAGGTGGACCTGGGGAAGGTGTCCGCCCTCTGCGCCGGGCCCATGGGGAAGCGGATCTCCTTCTCCGCCGGGGAGAAGCCCGCCCTGGCCCTCCAGGTCCGCAAGGGGGAGGACCCCCTGAAGCTGGCGGCCAAGGTGGTGGAGACCTACGCCCAGGGCCTCCCCCCCGCCGGCTGAGGGCGGGGGCGCCCCGCCCCTGCACACAAAAAGCCGGACGCGCCTCTCAGCGAGGTGCGTCCGGCGTCTTTTCTCCTGCCTTCCCCACACATATGCCGTGCGGCTTGCCCGATCTCACGGTATCTCCGCGGTACCGCCCTTCCCCCCGGCAGTGTGGATGCCCGGCGCGTCTCTCCCAAGACGCGCCGGGCATCCGTTTCATCTGGACGTCGGACGGACATCGGGGCTCACGCCGCGTGGGCGGCCATATGCCGGCGGCGCCGGTTCCGGTGCTTCAAATAGTGGTACAGCCTGCATACCTCGGCCGTGGCGCACATCTTGTCCGCCAGGTTCACCACCAGCGCCTCTTTATAGCGGGGCATCCGCCGGGCGAGGGGCCACATGTGGGAGACGATGATGTTCTCCTCCATGGGGGTGAGACTGCCGCACAGGGCCCAGGCGTTCTTCAGGGCGGCCACGGGGTGGGCGAAGCACTGCGCGCCGTAGTAGGAGGGCTTGTTCCTGGCGTCGTAGAGGTAGAGATCGTGGAGCAGCCCCGCCCGGGCGGCGGCGGCGTAGTCCAGCCCCCATCTCCGCGCCAGGCGGAAGGCCACATAGGAGACGAAGACCGAGTGCTCGTAGCAGCTGGTGCCGGGGTGGTGGGGGATGTCCTTCATGGACTGCACCTCCGGAGAATCCAGCAGGTCCTGGACGCAGCGGAGGTAGCTCCGGTAGTTCGTGATGTCGTTCTGCATGGGGATCACCTGACCTCCTGTCATAAAGACGGCGGGGGGCGGAGGGGATCTCCGCCCTCTGTCTCTCATTATAGACCCTCTCCGGTCCGGGCGCAAGCCTCCCTTCGTGACGGATAGGTCCGCTTTCCCTCGATCTCCGCCGGTATATGCCCCGTTTTTACACGGATAGCCCAACGTCATAAAATCGTCATAAAAAAGTAAGGCTTTTTCCGCCGCCGCCGTGTATACTGGGAACTGTACTAAGCAGCTCCATACAGCTGCGGTCAAAGGAGGAAAGGAGGCGGGCCATGTTCTGTCTCAACTACCGGGACGCCCGTCCCATCTACGAGCAGGTCAAGGACGGCCTGCGGCATCTGGTGGTCACGGGGGCCATCGCGCCGGGGGAGCAGTTCCCCTCTGTGCGCTCGCTGGCCGCGTCCCTGGCCATCAACCCCAACACCATCCAGCGGGCCTACGAGGCCCTGGAGGCGGAGGGCTATCTCAGCACCCAGGCGGGGAAGGGCTGCTTCGCCTCTCCCCGCTCGGAGGTGTCCCAGGCCCGGCGGACCAAGCTGCTCGAGCAGTTCGACGCCGCCGTGGGCGAGCTGCTCTTCCTGGGCATGACCACCGAGGAGCTCAAGCTCCGGGTGTGCGGAGCAAAGGAGGAGGGAGAAGCATGATCGAAGTGAAGAATGTGGTCAAGACCTTCGAGGGCTTCCGGGCCCTGGACGGGCTGACCATGTCGGTGCCCGACGGCTCGGTCTACGGTCTGGTGGGGCCCAACGGGGCGGGCAAGTCCACGATCCTGCGCCACATCACCGGGGTGTACCGGCAGGACTCCGGCGAAGTGCTGGTGGCGGGGCGGCCGGTGTACGAAGATCCGGCGGTGAAAGCCCGGATCGCCTCCATCCCCGACGAGCTCTACTACTTTCTGTCCGCCTCCACCCGGGACCTGATGCGGTTCTACCGGGGCTTCTACCCCCGGTTCGACGCCGCCCGGTATCAGGCCCTGAAGGACGCCTTCCCCTCTGTGGACGAGAAGCAGCCCATCCGCCGCCTGTCCAAGGGCATGCAGAAGCAGGCGGCCTTCTGGCTCGCCCTGTGCTGCCGGCCCGACCTGCTGGTGCTGGACGAACCGGTGGACGGCCTGGACCCGGTGATGCGGCGGCAGGTGTGGAGCCTGCTCATGTCCGACGTGGCCGAGCACGGCACCACCGTGCTGGTGTCCTCCCACAACCTGCGGGAGCTGGAGGACGTGTGCGACCGGGTGGGCATCCTCTCCCACGGGAAGGTGCGGGTGGAGCGGAGCCTCTCTGAGCTCCAGGAGAACCTGGTGAAGATGCAGGTGGTGTTCCAGGAGAAGGAGCTGCCCCAGCTCCCCGAGGACCTGGAGGTGCTCCACGTGTCCCAGGTGGGGCGCATCCACACCCTCATCGTCCGGGGCAACGCCACCGAGGTCACCAACCGTCTGGCGGTGTACTCCCCCATCCTGATGGACGCCCTGCCCCTGACCCTGGAGGAGATCTTTATCTACGAGCTGGGAGGTGAGGACTATGAAGTCCGCGAGATCGTGCTCTAAGGGCCGCTGGTTCTATCCGGCCCTGTGGAAGAAAAACATGGCCCGCTTCTGGCCCCTGTGGGCGGCGTGGCTGGTGCTGTGGACCCTCCTGATCCCCGTGGCTCTCCTCCTCCAGGACCGGTCCACAGAGGTCTCCTATGTAGGCGGCGTGCCCATGACCTCCACCGAGTATTTTGCCCGGGTGGATCTTTTGGGCTTCGTGTCCAACCCCGCCGCCGCGGTCCTGTTTCTGGCCTTCGGCATCCTCTCCGCCATGGCGGTGTTCTCCTATCTCTACAGCAGCCGCAGCGCCGGCTTTTTCCACGCCCTCCCCGTACGGCGGGAGGGGCTTTTCCTCACCAGCGTGGCCTCCGGCCTGTCCTTCGCCATGCTCCCCACCCTGGCCGTGTTCCTCCTCACCCTGGTGTGCGAGGCCGCCCTGGGCTGCCTGTGGATCGGACCTCTGGGCATGTGGCTGGCCATGAGCCTGCTCATGGAGCTCTTTTTCTTCTCCGCCGCCGCGTTCTGCGCCATGTTCACCGGCCATATCCTGGCCATGCCCGTGTTCTCCCTGGTGTTCAACTTCCTGGCCATCGGGGTGGCGGCGCTGCTGGACGCGGTGCTGAGCCTCTTCGTCTTCGGCTATTCCACCTTCGACGGCCTCTACACCTTCGCGGCCTGGCTGAGCCCGGCGGTAAAGCTCTCCCAGGGCGGGGTGCGCTTCTTCTATGACGAGGCGGGGAACTTCCAGCGCTTCGCCTTCCAGGGGCTGGGGCCCGCCCTGGTGTTCGCCTTTGCCGGGGTGGTCCTGCTGGTCCTGGCCCTGCTCCTCTACCGCCGCCGCCAGCTGGAGAGCGCCGGGGACGTGGTGTCCGTGCCCTGGGTGCGGCCCGTGTTCAAGTACGGCATGGGCTTCTGCTGCGCCCTGGCCGGGGGCATCCTCCTCTATCAGTTCTTCTCCGTCCTCTCCCAGAGCATCTGGCTCTTCCTGGCGCTGGCCCTGATCGCTGGCATGGTGGGCTATTTCGCCGCCCAGATGCTCCTCTCCAAGAGCTTCCGGGTGTTCCGCCGGTACTGGCCCGGCTGCCTGGGCCTCTGCGCCGCCATCTTCCTCCTCACCGCCGGGGTGGAGATGGACGTCACCGGCTACCAGAGCCGGGTCCCCGACCCGGAGGACGTGGCCTCGGTCACTGTGGACCTCCGCTCCTCCCCCAGCGACGATGCCCACACCTCCTCCCCGTCCGGGGAGGACCCCGCCCTCATCCAGGCGGTGACCGGGCTCCACCAGAGCATCCTGGACGACTACAGCGCCTTCCCCGCGGACTGGAGCGGCCAGGAGTACTACGGCGCCTGGGAGGAGGTCCCCACCACCGAGGGCTCCTATCTGGGGGAGGTGGAGACCGCCTCCGAGACTGATGTGCGCATCGACTACGTCCTCTCCGACGGCTCCACCCTCTCCCGCCGCTATTCCAATATCCCCGTGGACGCCGCCCGTCTCTCCAACCCCGACTCGCCCCCTGCCCGGATCCTGGATATCCTGGACCGGCCGGAGGTGCTGCGGGAGGCCTATTTCGGCATGCTGCCCCAGGACGCGGTGCTGACCTCCGCCACCATCGACCTCTACGACGTGGGGCAGGGCGAGTACGACACCTTCCCCGTGCCCGCCGAGTACCGGGACCGGCTGCTGGAGGCGGTGCTGGCCGACATCGGCGAGGGGCATCTGCCCCGCTACCTCCTGGACAGCAGAGAGCGGTATGAGAACTGCTATGTCAGCGACCTGATGCTCCAGTACCGCTATACCGACAGCCGGGGCTCTTCCGCCAGTCGGGAGGTGTGCGTCACCCTCCAGACCACCGCGTCCCACTCCCTGGACCTCCTGCGGGAGGCGGGGGTGCTCACCCAGGACCGCATCCTGGAGACCCACGCCCAGTCGGGCTACCGGGACTACCTCACCTGGGAGGACGGCGCCGCGGTCTCCTATGGAGATGCCGTCGACACCGGCTCCGCCGCCGTCTGCGCGACCGCCGGCTGACCGGCCCCGTACAGCATAAAAGGCCCTCCCGCCTCTTTGCAGAGGCGGGAGGGCCTTTTCGCGCCCCCGGGCCCGGCCTCCGCTTGACAATTTTTTCCGCCGTGCTATCCTATCCATAGGGGGCATATCCGGCCGCCATCCGCGCAGGATACCGGCGCCCTGTCTTTTCAGGCATCCCCTCACAGGAGGCGAGAGACATGTCCGAAGTCATGCTGTTCGAGCTCCCGCTCTGTCCCCACTGCCGCCGGGCCCGGCAGTACCAGGAGGAGCTCTTCCAGGCCCACCCCGCCTGGCGGGACATCCCCCTCCGGGTGGTGGACGAGTCCAGGGAGCGGGCCCTGGCCGGCGCCTACGACTACTACTATGTGCCCACCTACTATGTGGACGGGAAGAAGGTCCACGAGGGGCGGATCACCCGGGCGGACGTGGAGCGGGTGTTCCGCCTGGCCGCCGGGGAGGGCCGCTAGGGCGCGCCCGTCCCCCTGTCCGGATCTCCGGCCGATAAAATTTCTATTTCCCGGTCCCCTTCGACAGCATACGCTCCCATTTTCCCTGTCCTATGGTAAAATATGGTTAGTACAAAAGAGGGGGAGCGGTGCGCCATGCAGTTATTCCGCAAGAAGGGGCTCTTCGAGTCGGGGCGTGTGATCTATGTCCCGGTGGACCAGCTGCGCCCCAACCCGGCCCAGCCCCGGCGGCAGTTCGCCCAGGAGGGCCTGGAGGAGCTGGCCGCCAGCATCCGGGAGCACGGCATCCTCCAGCCCCTGTCCGTCCGCCGTGGGGCGGAGGGGCTGGAGCTGGTGTCGGGGGAGCGCCGTCTCCGGGCGGCCAGGCTGGCGGGCCTCTCTCAGGTGCCCTGCATGGTGGTGGACGTGGACCAGGAGTCCTCCTCCCTGCTGGCCCTGGTGGAGAACCTCCAGCGCCGGGACCTGGACTTCTGGGAGGAGGCCCTGGCCCTGGACCAGCTGATCCACACCTACTCCCTCTCCCAGGAGGAGGCCGCCCGGCGGATCGGCAAGTCCCAGTCCGCGGTGGCCAACAAGCTGCGGCTGCTGAAGCTCTCCCCCGCCGCCCTCCAACGCCTCCGGGACGCGGGCCTGTCCGAGCGCCACGCCCGTGCCCTCCTGCGTCTGGACGGAGAGGAGGCCCAGCTCTCCGCCCTGGACCATATCATCGCCCAGGGGCTCAATGTGGCCCAGACCGACGCCTACATAGACGCCCTCCTCTCCCCCCGGGCCAGGCCCAAAAAGCCCACCTATCTGATCAAGGATGTGCGCCTCTTCCTGAACACGGTGACCAAGGGGCTGGCCCTCATGCAGGGGGCGGGCATCCAGGCCCAGTGCGGACGGCAGGAGACGGAGGACGCCATCCTCCTCACCATCCGCATCCCCAAACAGGCCCGCTAGACGACTTTTCCACTTTTCCACCGGGTTTTCCACATATCTGGCCGGAGCGTTTCACGTGAAACACTCCGGCCCTTTTTCTATTTTCCCGCGAAAAGTCTCGATATCCGCCGCTTTCTCCCTGTTCTATCTATTTTTTCGAGACATACTGCCCCTCTGTTTTCCTCCCCTCCCTTCTCCCTCTCCGCCCCTCTGCCGGGGTGTGGATAACATGTGGAAAATGTGGACAACTCCCCTCAGATGGGGAAGCAGGAACAAATGCCCCCTTTTCTCCGTCAAAACCTTGCATTGGCGGTTGAATTAGGCCGGAGACCGCATTATAATAAATAGCAGTTGTCCGAGCCCCGGCGGAGGGGCCCCTGAAACGTGGAAAAGGGAGTGTTCCAATGGCAAAAACCATCGCAGTGGTCAACCAAAAGGGCGGCGTGGGCAAGACCACCACCTGCGTCAATCTGGCCGCCGCTCTCACGGAGCTGGGGCGCCGGGTCCTGGTCTGCGACTTCGACCCCCAGGCCAACACCACCTCCGGCTTCGGCGTGGACAAGACCGCCGCCTCTCCCTCCATCTACGAGGTGCTGATCGACGGCGCGGACTGCGCCAAGGCCATCGTCCCCACCCGCTGGGCGGACGTGATCCCCTCCAACAAGGCCCTTGCCGGGGCCACGGTGGAGATGATCGGCATCGACCGGCGGGAGTATCTCCTCCGGGATGCCCTGGCCCCCTTCCGGGAAAGCTACGACTACATCTTCGTGGACTGCCCCCCCTCCCTGGAGCTGCTGACCCTCAACGCCCTGTGCGCGGCGGACACGATCCTGGTGCCGGTCCAGTGCGAGTACTACGCCCTGGAGGGCCTCAGCGACCTGCTCTCCACCATCCGCATCGTCAAGCGCTCCCTGAACAAGAGCCTGGAGCTGGAGGGGGTGGTGCTCACCATGTACGACGGCCGGACCAACCTGTCCATCCAGGTGGCGGAGGAGGTCAAGCGCCACTTCCCCGGCAAGGTGTACGCCACGGTGATCCCCCGGAACGTCCGCCTCTCCGAGGCGCCCAGCCACGGCAAGCCGGTGACCGCCTACGACAACCTCTCCCGTGGGGCGGAGGCCTACCGGGCCCTGGCGGGGGAGCTGATGGAGAAGAACAGCGCCGTACCGGCGGGCGTGTAAGGGCGCGGCCCGGCATCCCACTCTTATCCTTATATCATATCTATCCGCTATCTCCACATCAGAAAGGAGCGTGATCCTATGCCCTCAGAGCGCGGCCTCGGCAGAGGCCTGGGCAAGGGCCTGGGGGCCCTGCTGGGCGACGCCGCCCTCCAGACCCAGGAGGGGGGCTCTGTCTCCCTGCCCATCGCCCAGGTGGAGCCCGGCCTCAAGCAGCCCCGCAAGCGCTTCGATCAGGCGTCTCTGGCCGATCTGGCCGACTCCATCCGCACCCACGGCATCATCCAGCCCCTCACCGTCCGGCGGCTGGCCTCCGGCTACTACCAGATCATCGCCGGAGAGCGGCGCTGGCGGGCGGCCAAGCTGGCGGGGCTGGACCAGGTGCCCGCCGTCATCATCGAGGCCGACGACCGGAAGGTCATGGAGCTGGGCCTGATCGAGAACCTCCAGCGGGAGGACCTGAACCCCATCGAAGAGGCCCTGGGCTACAAGGCCCTGGTGGAGGACTACGGCCTCACCCAGGAGGAGGTGGCCCGGCAGGTGGGCAAGTCCCGGCCCGCGGTGGCCAACGCCCTGCGGCTCATGGCCCTGCCCGATGCCATCCGGCAGCTCCTGGAGGAGGGCAAGCTCTCCGCCGGGCACGGGCGGGCCCTGCTCACCCTGTCCGACGGCTCCCTCCAGCGGAAGCTGGCCCAGAAGGTGATCGCGGAGGACCTGTCCGTCCGCCAGACCGAGGCCCTGGCCAAGCGTCTGGCCGCCGCGGCGAAGGACGAGGCCAACGGGATCCCGCCCCAGTCCGCCCCGGACCCCATGAAGATCTACCGGGACGCCGCCGCCAAAGAGCTCTCCACCCGCTGGGGGCGCAAGGTGTCCATCACCATGGGGCCCAAGAAGGGCCGCCTGGAATTCGAATTCTACGATGACGAAGACCTGACCCAGCTCCTTGACCTGCTGGAGTCCGTCGGGAGAGGAGGATCTGTTTGAATCCCGAGACCCAAGACAAGCAGCACCGGGATCAGGAGGAGGGGCTCCAGCACGCCGCGGAGCACGAGAAGCCCCGGAAGCCCCAGTCCGTCCTGATCTATCTGGTGATCCTGTTCGCCGCCGCCTTCGTGCTCCTGGCCTGGACCTTCCTCATGCAGCAGCGCTCCAGCAACGAGACCATCGCCGGGCTGCGGGAGTCCGTGTCCGCCATGGAGTCGGTCCAGACCCTCCAGGAGGACAACGACGCCCTGCGGCAGCAGGTGGCCAGCCTGGAGGACCAGGTGGAGGAGCTGCTCCAGGAGAACGCGCAGCTCTCCCGGGAGGACGGCGCCCGGCAGGATGAGGTGGACAGCCTCACCGTCCAGATCCAGGCCCTCCAGCGGCTCAACCAGCTCCGTGCCCTGTACAACGACGGGGCCTACAGCCGGGCCCGCGCCCTCCTGGAGGAGTGGGGAGAGCCCGGCGGCCAGATGGAGGAGCTCCTCTCCCAGGCCAGCGCCTCCCTCACGGAAGAGGAGCGGGAGATCTACGACCCCGCCCAGGCCTTCCGGGACCTGGTGGACTGGCTGGGGTAAAACGTTTCACGTGAAACATCCCCCCATCCCCGGCCCCACAGGGGGAAGCAGCGCACGCCCTATCGCCGGAGACGCCGGCGCCCACATAGAACATGAAAACATCCAATGAGGTGAAACGATCATGCTGGACATGAGATCCATTCGGGAGAACCCCGAGGCCGTAAAAGAGAACATCAAAAAGAAGTTCCAGGACGAGAAGCTGCCCCTGGTGGACAAGGTGCTGGAGCTGGACGCGGAGAACCGCAAGACCATCCAGGAGGCCCAGGACCTGCGCACCGCCCGGAACAGCCGGTCCAAGCAGGTGGGCATCCTCATGGGCCAGGCCAAGAAGGACCCCTCCAAGCTGGCGGAGGCCGAGGCCCTGAAGGCGGAGGTGAAGGCGGACGCGGACCGGCTGGCCTATCTGGAGGCCCGGGAGGACGAGCTGGCCAAGGAGATCCACAAGATCATGCTGGTCATCCCCCAGATCATCGACCCCTCCGTGCCCATCGGCCCCGATGACTCCGCCAATGTGGAGGTGGAGCGGTTCGGCGAGCCCGTGGTGCCCGACTTCGAGGTCCCCTACCACACCCAGATCATGGAGTCCTTCGACGGCATCGACCTGGACGCCGCCGGCCGGGTGTCCGGCCAGGGCTTCTACTACCTGCTGGGCGACATCGCCCGCCTCCACGAGGCGGTGCTGGCCTATGGCCGGGACTTCATGATCGACAAGGGCTTCACCTATGTGATCCCCCCCTTCATGATCCACGGCAACGTGGTGGAGGGCGTCATGAGCCAGACCGACATGGAGGGCATGATGTACAAGATCGAGGGGGAGGACCTCTACCTCATCGGCACCAGCGAGCACTCCATGATCGGCCGCTTCATCGACCAGATCCTCCCCGAGAGCAGCCTGCCCCTGACCCTCACCTCCTACTCCCCCTGCTTCCGCAAGGAGAAGGGCGCCCACGGCATCGAGGAGCGGGGCGTCTACCGCATCCACCAGTTCGAGAAGCAGGAGATGATCGTGGTGTGCCGGCCCGAGGACTCCATGGACTGGTATGAGAAGATGTGGCGGTACTCGGTGGAGCTCTTCCGCAGTATGGACATCCCCGTCCGCCAGCTGGAGTGCTGCTCCGGCGACCTGGCCGACCTGAAGGTGAAGTCCTGCGACATCGAGGCCTGGTCCCCCCGGCAGAAGAAATACTTCGAAGTGTGCTCCTGCTCCAACCTGGGCGACGCCCAGGCCCGCCGCCTGAAGATCCGCGTCCGGGGCGAGGACGGCAGGAACTACCTGGCCCACACCCTCAACAACACCGTGGTGGCGCCCCCCCGCATGCTGATCGCCCTGCTGGAGAACAACCTCCAGGCCGACGGCAGCGTGAAGATCCCCAAGGTGCTCCAGCCCTACATGGGCGGCAAGGAGCGCCTGATCCCCAAGAAGTGAGACGGCCCGGCGCCGCGCTCCTGGCCCTGGCGGCGGCGGTGAGCGTCCCTCTCCTGGCCGCCTCCCCCCTCCTCTCCCTCACCACGGAGGAGCGGGCCGTCCGGGCGCTGGATGAGCGCTACGGTCTGGAGCCGCCGGAGAGCGGCTCCCCCCCTCCGGGTCTGACAGAGCTGTTCTAGGGGGACATAGGCTGGTCTGTCAAGCCCTGAGGGGCCCGGCGCGCTCCCTGGAAAAGGGAGCCTGCACTGCGGGCCGCTCAGAGAGTCCGAAGCCCTGCCCGGACGGCGGCTGCGGAAGAAGAACGACCCCGCAACTTTGTCTTTCCCTATGCGAAAAGAGGCTTTAAACTATGAAAAAGCATCTGTTGACCGCGTCCCTGACCCTGACACTGCTCCTGTCCGGGCAGGCCGCCGCCTTCTCCGACGTGCCCGACGGCGCCTGGTATGCGGCGGACGCCGCCCTCTGCCAGTCCGTCGGACTCATGCAGGGCACAGGAGAGGACACCTTCTCTCCCGAGGGCACCGTCACCCTGGCCGAGGTCATGACCGTGGTGGCCCGGCTCCACGAGCTGTCTCAGGGCGGGGACGGCGTCCTTCCCCAGGCCCCCGCCGCCTGGGGCACCGGCTCCCTCACCACCCTGGAGGGCTCCACCCTCCTGACCTTCAGCGCCCAGGACCTGGTCAGCGGAAGGCTCAGCTACCACTATGACAACGAGCAGCCCCGGCGGCTCCACCTGCAGCTCTCGGTGAACGCCGCCCAGCTCCGGGCCCTCACCCCCGCCGGCGGCGGGAGCAGCGGCGCGGCCCTGGTGCTCAACGGCACCCATGTGCTCACCGGCTTCCTCTCCCCCGTGGGGAACGGGGTGCGGCGGGTGGAGTTCGTCTCCGCCGCCGGGGCGGACCACGAGCTCTGCAACAAGGAGCTCTCCCCCTTCCTGGCCGCCCCTGTGGGAGACGTGTGGTACCGGGACGCCCTGTGGTATGTCCAGGAGCACGGCCTCATGGAGGACCAGCCCATGGCCCAGTTCTTCGAGGACCCGGCCACCCGGATCGACCTGGCGGAGTGGCTGTGCAAGGTGCTCCCTCCTGAGGACCTGCCCGCGATCGGACAGGCGGCGTCCGTCCCCGACATCCAGGATCCGGACGTGCTCCGCCTCTACCAGGCGGGGATCCTCACCGGCGTGGACGAGGCGGGGACTTTCGCCGGAGACAGGACCCTCACCCGGGCGGAGCTCTCCGCCGTGCTGGCCCGGGTGGTGGACCCCAGCCGCCGGGTGATGCCGGGCTGACCCGGCGGGGCGGCTCCCGCCCCGGAGGATATCCACCGCCTGTGGATAAAAATGTGCAAAGGTGATATCTTCCTGTTATCCCATCCACATCATCCCCCAGAGACATATACTAGGAGGACTATTTTTGAAGCGACTGGCAGAAAAGACCACCGGCTTCATGGCCGAATTCCGTAAATTCATCGCCCGGGGCAACGTGCTGGACATGGCCGTCGGCGTCATCATCGGCGGCGCCTTCGGCAAGATCTCCACCTCCCTGGTCAACGACGTCCTCATGCCCGCCATCTCCATGCTCACCGGGGGCATCGACTTCACCGACTGGAAGCTGGTGCTCAAGGAGGCGGTGGTGGAGAACGGGGAGGAGATCGCCGCCGCGGTGTCCATCAACTACGGCGCCTTCCTGTCCACGGTGCTGGACTTCCTCATCATCGCCTTCGCCGTCTTCTGTCTGGTGAAGGGGGTGGGCCGGCTCCAGCGGCGGCGGGAAGAGGCGGCCCCGCCCCCCGCCCCGCCGGAGCCCTCCGCCGAGGAGAAGCTGCTCACCGAGATCCGGGACCTGCTGCGGCAGCAGTCCGCCGGAAAGGAGGAGGCCCATGGCTGACGGCAAGGACCGGCTCCCTCAGGAGCCGGAGGAGGCCCGGGAGCCCGTGGCCTACGCCTCTCCGGTAAAGCGGGCCTGGGCCTGGGTGGGGATCGTATACATGCTCATGTTCGTGGCCGGCTTCACCTGGTATCTGGCCACCGCCCGCTTCCTGATCGGCACAGGTCCCCTCCTCCTCTGCCCCGCTCTGGCGGGGCTGGGCGCCACGGCGGTGCTCCGCTACCGGGCGGGACAGGGCCGGGGCGGGCTCCTCCCCTGCGTCCTCATCACCGGGGCCTGCGCCCTGCTGATCGTCTATAATCTGATCGTGGGCGTGCCCGCCCTGCTGCGGAACTTCGGGGGGTGAGGGAGATGGTGGAGCTGCTGCGAGAGGGGCTTGCGGCCCTGGAGATCCCCGCTCCGCCGGAGGCGGCGGAGCAGATGGCCCGGTATGCCCAGCTGCTGCTGGAGCAGAACCAGGTGATGAACCTCACCGCCATCACCCAGCCCGACCAGGTGGCCGCCCTCCACTTCCTGGACTCCGCCGCCCTGGCGGGGCAGGCCGATCTGGCGGGCAGGTCCCTCATCGACGTGGGCACGGGGGCGGGGTTCCCCGGCCTGGTGCTGAAGATCCTGGTGCCCGACCTGCGCCTCACCCTCCTGGACAGCCTGGGCAAGCGGCTGGACTGGCTGGGCCGGGTGTGCGATGAGCTGGGCCTGGAGGGGGTGGAGCGGGTCCACGCCCGGGCGGAGGAGGAGGCCCTCCTCCCCGGCCGGCGGGACGCCTACGACTTCGCCACCGCCCGGGCGGTGGCCGACCTGCGGGTGCTGGCCGAGCTGTGCCTCCCCTTCGTCCGGCCCGGCGGGACCTTCCTGGCCATGAAGGCCGCCGGCTGTCAGGCGGAGGTGGACGGGGCCGCCCGGGCGGTGGCGGTGCTGGGGGGCCGGCTCCGGCCCGCCTATCCCTACACGATCCCCGGCGCGGGGGTGGAGCGGAAGGTGATCCCCATCGAAAAGCGCTCCCCCACCCCAAAGGGCTACCCCCGCCGCTGGGCCAGGATACAGAAGAGCCCCCTGTGAAGGAGCGGGACCGGGCCGGCGCCCGGTCCCCTTCTGTCTTTTTGGGGGCCCGGCCCCCGGCGGGATGCCGGGCCTCCCTCCGCCGGAGCGGGGCAATGATATCCTATAATATGGCATCTCTTGTATTTTATGGGCCTTTCATGGGCAAAATCACAAAATTTCTCCGTTACTTTTCCGTTATTTTTCAAAATTTATTTGAATCTGATGTGCATAACTGATATAATAGAGCGTAAACTAGTAGGAGGGACGCTATGTCTGCGGTGATCGTTATCACGTCCGGGAAGGGGGGCACGGGCAAGACCTCCCTCACCAGCGGCGTGGCCTCCTGTCTGGCCGCCCTGGGCCACCCCACCCTCTGCATCGATATGGACGTGGGCCTGCGCAACCTGGATATCTCTCTGGGGGTCTCCGACCGGGCCCTCATGGACTTCACCGACGTGCTGGAGGGCCGCTGCTCCCTGGAGCGGGCCGCGGTGGAGCACCCGGTGATCCACGGCCTCCACCTCCTCACCGCCCCCGTCCAGCTCCCCAGGACCCCTCCCTCTGCAGAGGCCATAGAGGGCCTCCTGCGGCAGGCCCGGGAGCGCTTCTCCTACATCCTCATCGACTCCCCCGCGGGCCTGGGCCCCGGCTTCCAGCTGGCCGCCTGGGGCGCCGACCGGGCGGTGGTGGTCTCCACCAACGACTCCTCCGCCCTGCGGGACGCCCAGCGGACGGTGAGCGAGCTCTCCCGCCGGATCGACACGATCCACCTGGTGATGAACCGCATCCAGCCCAAGCTGCTGCGCAAGCTGCACACCACCATCGACGACGCCATGGACGCCGCCGGGCTGCCCCTGCTGGGGGTGGTGCCGGAGGATCCCCAGGTCATGCTGGCCGCCAATCTGGGAGAGCCCCTGATCCTCTTCAGCCGCAAGGGGGCGGCCCCGGCCTACCTGAACATCGCCAAGCGGCTGACCGGCCAGCGGGTCCCCCTGATGAAGATCCGATAGCGCCAATTTATTTAGATAGGATGATGAGTAAACGATGAATATCGCACTGATGAGCCACGACAAGAAGAAGGAATTGATGGTGCAGTTCTGCATCGCTTACTGCGGCATCCTCTCCAAGCACACCGTCTGCGCCACCAATACCACCGGGAAGATGGTGGCGGAGGCCACCGGCCTGCCCGTCAATCTCTTCCTCTCCCACGAGCACGGGGGCAGCCAGCAGATCGGCGCCCGGATCGCCTACAACGAGATCGACATGGTCCTCTTCTTCTCCGACCCCCAGTCGGACGACCTGGACGCCGACCTCCACTACATCACCCGCCTCTGCGACCAGTACAACATCCCCTACGCCACCAACGTGGGCACCGCCGAGATCCTGATCCACGGCCTGGAGCGGGGCGACCTGGACTGGCGGGACATCGTGGCCCCAAAGACCGCCCCCTTCAAGGTCTGATCCGCACCCTGCTCTTCAAGCGCGCGTCCGCCTCTCCCCTGCCGGGACCAGGCGGACTTTTCCACACTTCCGGCATATTTTGTGGATATTTTCAAGGAGGGACCGGCATATGGACAAGAAGAAGCTCCTGGCCCCCCTGGCCTGCGCCGCCGCCTTCGCGGTGCTGGCGGGGATGGGGCTCTCCCTCCAGAGGCAGGTGGAGGAGCTCTCCTGGCAGCTCAGCGACTATCGGGATGAGGTCCAGGAGCTCCAGAGCCAGCTGGACCGGTCCGTCGGCCGCCAGGAGGCCGCCGTCCGGGAGGCCCTGGAGACGGAGGCCAGCCTCTTCTCCGGGGCGGAGACCGCCCTCTCCTACCGGGACGGGGAACTGGCGGTGGAGGTGTCCGTGGTCCCCAAGCTGCTGCGGCAGGGGGAGAGCGCCTTTGCGGTACTGGACACCGGGGAGAGCGCCCCCCTCACCGACGGTGGGAACGGACGGCTCACCGCCTCCATCCCCTGCTCCCTCCGGGAGGAGGTGGCCGTCACCGCCGTGTTCACCTATGAGGGCGAGACCCGGCGGGAGGCCCTGGACACGCTGTATATGGCCGACTCCTTCTATTTAGACGGGGATCTCCAGTTCCAGGAAGAGGAGGACCGGCTCACCGTGTCCCTCCGGCTGGAGAGCGGAGACAGCGGCCTGGAGGTGGACGGGATCACGGTGGAGGTCCGGGAGGGCATCAATGACGGTACCCCCGGCCCGCTGATGCAGGCGGTCCCCGCCCGGCAGGCCCCCGACGGCACCTGGGAGGCGGATCTGAGCGGCCTGGAGCCCCCGGAGGAGAGCAGCTGGGCCTGCCTGTGGGTCTCCGCCCGGGCGGAGGGCGGGCTGGAGCTGGCCTGCTATGACTACCCCGCCGGGGATATGGACTTCACCGGCGGCCAGCTCTCCGGCGGCAGCTACGGCAGCTTCGTCCTGAGACCGGTGTTCCCGGACTAGCCCCTTTTCCCGTTGACTTTTCCCCCGGTTTGAGATAAAATCGTTGGGCAAAGCATCCACACCGCCAGGACGGGGCATGAGTACCCCCCAGCACCGCCGGACAGAGAGGACCGCCTTCGGCTGAGAGCGGACCACGGACAGGAGGGGGAGAAAGACGGCCCCAGCAGCGGGCCCGGAGACGGGCGCGGTCCCCTTCCCGCAACAGAAGGCTCCAAGGGCCCGCCCCGGCGGGCTGAAGATGGGTGGCACCACGAAAGCAGGGCGCTTTCGTCCCATTGCAGGGACGGGAGCGCCCTTTTTGCGGGGCGGCCCACGGCGGAGCCGGCGCCCTCTCGGGGGACCTGACCAAGGGACCGGGGGAACGTCCCCTACATTTGCACACTTTTCCACAAAGTTTTCCACATAGATGCACAGACTATCCCATAGAAAAGGAGTTTTGCACGATGGCTCCCATCAAGCCCCGCACTCTCTCCGGCTCCATGGAGCTGCCGGCCCCAACGGCCTGACGGCCGCCGGGGACCCCCTCATTTGACTCAAACAGACCGGAATGGATCCGCTCTGTTTCAAGGTTTTTGCTCCGCAAAAACGCTTGGCGCCGCACTTGCGGCGGGCGGGGCAGCAGCCTGCTATTTCTATTGCAAAGGAGCATCACTATGGATCGCATCAAGCCCCGCACTCTCTCCGGCTTCATGGAGCTGCTGCCCAAAGAGCAGGTCCTCTTCGACCGGATGACCGACATCCTCCGGGAGAACTACCGCCTCTACGGCTTCACCCCCCTGGACACCCCCGCCATCGAGGCCAGCGAGGTCCTGCTGGCCAAGGGCGGCGGCGAGACCGAGAAGCAGATCTACCGCTTCACCAAGGGGGACTCCGACCTGTCCCTCCGCTTCGACCTCACCGTGCCCCTGGCCAAATATGTGGCCCTCCACTACAACGAGCTGTCCTTCCCCTTCCGCCGCTTCCAGATCGGCAAGGTGTACCGGGGGGAGCGGGCCCAGCGGGGCCGGTTCCGGGAGTTTTATCAGGCGGACATCGACGTGATCGGCGACGGCAAGCTGGACATCATCAACGAGGCGGAGGTCCCCGCCATCATCTACCGCACCTTCACCGCCCTGGGCCTCCGCCGCTTCAAGATCCGGGTCAACAACCGGAAGGTCCTCAACGGCCTCTTCGACCTGCTGGGCCTGAAAGAGCGGGCCGGGGACGTGATGCGCACCATCGACAAGCTGGAGAAGATCGGCCCCGAGAAGGTGAAGGCCATCCTGTCGGACGACTTCGCCGTCCCCGGCGAGACGGCGGACAAGCTCCTCGCCCTCCTCTCCAGCCCCGACCCCATGGCCGCCCTGGAGCCCTTCCGGGGACAGAACGAGCTGCTGGACCAGGGCATCGGCGAGCTGTCCACCGTGGTGGGCTACCTCTCCGCCTTCGGCGTGCCCGAGGACCACTTCACCGTGGACCTGACCATCGCCCGGGGCCTGGACTACTACACCGGCACCGTCTACGAGACGGTCATGCTGGATCACCCCGAGATCGGCTCCATCTGTTCCGGCGGGCGTTATGATAACTTGGCGGAATATTATACAGAAAAACAACTCCCCGGCGTCGGTATCTCCATCGGTCTCACCCGTCTGTTCTTCGTCCTTCAGGACCAGGGCTACCTCAACCCCCAGGTGAACGCCGCCCCGGCGGACGTGCTGATCCTCCCCATGACCGAGGACCTGTCCTCCGCCATCTCCCTGGCCACCGATCTGCGGGACGCCGGGGTCCGGGCCCAGCTCTACACCGAGAAGAAGAAGTTCAAGGCCAAGATGAGCTACGCCGACAAGCTGGGCTTCCCCTTCGCCGCCTTCCTGGGGGAGGACGAGGTGAACGCCGGCACGGTGACGGTGAAAGACCTGAAGCTCTCCAACGACCTGACCCCCGAGGAGGTCAGGGAGCTGGAGGCCCAGGGCATCTGCAAGCAGGTGACCCTCCCTGTCCTGGAGGCCGTGGGATATATCCGCCGCCGCCTGGGGGAGGAGGGGGCCCAGATGCCCATCATCGACAAGGGGTACTTCAAGGAGAAGTACGGCCTCCAGGAGCCGGAACAGTAAGGGCGCATATGCCTCTGGCCGGACGGGCGGGGGCCCGGGCGTAAGACAGCAGCAGATCTACAGTCTGCCCTCTTTGCCCTTCTGCGGGCCACGCGGCGGACGAACATGGCTGGTCCCTCCTGGTCCGTTCAAACGCAGGAGTTTCCGTCCAGACCGGCACGGCACCACGCCCCGCTTGGTCCACAAACCAGGCGGCAGAGAGATAGGACCACGACCTTTCCCTGTTCCTCCCACGGATGGCCGTGGCCGGGAGGGGTGCTGATTCGGGGCGTAAAGCATCGCGCCGCCGTATCCTTTCATCTAACACCTCGGTAGAGCCATAAGGCCTCTTTTTCTTTGGA
>DWZK01000022.1 GCA_019117605.1 Candidatus Intestinimonas stercoravium
ATCGTGGACCGGCTCCATGCCCAGGGCTATCTCTTCGTCACCATCGACGAGCTCTTCCAGGCACGGCACATCCAGCTCCAGCCGGGCCAGGTGTACCGGGAGGCCGCGCCGTAGCCCCGGAGCGCCCCCTCATGAGAAAGAGCTCAGGGGCTGCACTGCCTGCCGCACATGCCAAAAGGACTGGTCTGTCTTTGGATGTCCCCAGCACGACGACATGCAGGAGATCTTCGGCCTCGTCCTCTCCTGCGACCTGCTGATATTGGCGACCCCGATCTATTCCTGGTACTGTACCCCGCCCATGAAGGCGGTACCGGACCGGCTGGTATATGGGATGAACAAGTACTATGGCGGAGAGAAGGGGCCTGCCCTGTGGGCGGGGAAGCCGGTGGCATTGGTGAGCACCTGCGGCTACCGGCCGGAAAAGGGGGCCGACCTCTGGGAAGAGGGGATGCGCCGCTACTGCAAGCACTCCCAGCTCCGCTATCTGGGGATGCTGGCGGAGCGCCATCTGGGCTATGATACGGTCTTTATGGACCGGGAGAAAGCGGAGCGGGCCGCCCGCTTTGCCGCCGGGCTCTGCCGGAAGCTGGACGGCGGCGAGCCGGCCGCTCCGGCCCCGTCCCATATCCCGGATCCCGGGCATATCTGAGCGCACATCATCCAAAAGCAGACAGAGGGCCCTGCCGCCAAAGGCGGCAGGGCCCTCGCAGCGTGTCAAAAAAGTCCAAATGGACTTTTTTGACACGCTGTCTGACATTTTGACTTACGTCAAAATGTTCCTGACTGTACGCGAAAGTGGGGGCTCACCTGGTCTTAGGTAGCTCCGCCCGAAGGCATCTGGACTGCCCCCGGCAGTCCAGACCCCCTTTCACACTATCCCCCCGCTGCTTCTCCAGCGTTGTACCACTTCTTCGACAGGCTGAGAGGGCCCTGCCGCCAAAGGCGGCAGGGCCCTCGCTCATTTTTCACGCGCAGCCGGCGGCTGGGGAGCGGGCTCAGATGCCCAGGATATCCAGGCTGCGGACCAGGATGGTGGCCACCTCGGCCCGGGTGGCGGAGCCCTGAGGAGCCAGGGCGCCGGTGCCGGTGCCGGAGATGATGCCGTTGCCCACGGCCCAGGCCATGGCGTCGGCGGCCCAATCGTTGACAGAGGCGGCGTCCGCGAAGCTGTCCAGGGCGGCGGCGTCCGCCTCGGGCGCGCCGGCGCAGTTGTACAGGAACACGGCCACCTGCTCACGGGTCACGGGAGCGGTGGGGCTGAAGGTGTCCTCGCCGGTGCCGGAGGTGATGCCGTTGGCCACGGCCCAATCCACGGCATCGGCGTACCAGGTGCCGGCCTCCACGTCGGAGAAGGCGGCGGGCTCGGCCTCGGGGGAGCCCATGGCACGCCACAGGGTGGTGACCAGCATGGAGCGGTCCATGGTGACCTCGGGGCTGAAGGTGGTCTCGGAGGTGCCGTTCATCAGGCCCTTCTCGGTGACCTGGGCCACGGCGCCGGCATACCAGGCGTCGGCAGCCACGTCGGTGAAGGCGGCCTCTTCAGCGGGGGCCTCGCCGGAGAGGCTCTGGGCCATCAGCCACTCCTTGAAGGAGATGTCCTCAGCGGCGATGATCTCGGTGTCGTGGGGCTTCACGGCCAGGCCGTCGAAGACGAGCTCCTCGGGGGTATAGCGCTTGTAGAGGGCCTGCTCGTTGCCCTGGGCCTGGAGCTCGGCGAAGAGGGCGTCGGACTGCTCGGTAGAGGAGTCGCCCTCGCTGTGGATGATGTAGATGGGCTTGTCCTTGATGATGGCGACCTTCTCGGCCAGCTGGTCCTCAAAGGGGTGGCCGCCGGAGAGAGGCATGGCGGCGGCGAAGAAGTCGGGGTAGGTGGTGTAGGCCCGGAGGGTGTTCTTGCCGCCCATGGACTTGCCCATGACGTACACCCGGTCGGGGTCCACCATGCCGCTGTCGATCATGGACTGGATGAAGTCCACGGCCTGGGCGGTGGTGGCCTCCTGGTCGGCCACTTCAGCCTGCTTGGTGTACACGGGGGCCAGCACATAGCAGGGCATCTGCTCCTGGACCTCGGGCTCGGTCCAGGACACGGCCATCCGGTTGGCCAGCAGGTTCTCCTGGTCGCCGGAGCCGTGGAGCACCAGCACCAGAGGCAGGGCCTCCTTCACCACGCCATCCTCCACATAGCCCGCGGGGGTGTAGAGGTTGTAGTCGAAGGCGGCGGTGTGCTGGGCGGTGAAGCGGGAGAAGGCGTCGGCCTGCTCGCACACGGTGTCGCCCACCATATCCTTGGTGAAGGAGAGGTCTTCGTTGGCGGTGCAGGTGACGGTGAAGGTGTCCACATAGAAGTACTTCTTGAAGCCGGCGAAGGTCTCGTCCACGCCCTGCTCGGGGTCGTCATCGACGTAGCCCTTCAGGGGGGCGAAGGTGAGGGTCAGGGCGTTGCCGTCCACGGATACGCCGGTGATCTGCGCCTCGAAGGGGACGGTGGTGTCGCTGCGGTACTCGCCCTCATAGATGGTGGAGGCCCAGTTGTAGGTGGTGCCGGTGAGCTTGGCGTCCTGGAAGTCCTCGGGGCTGTCGATGCCCTCCAGCACGGCGGGGTCGTTCACATAGACGGTGATGGTGTCGATGGTGTGGCCCCGGGGCGCGGAGACGGTGTCCACCCGGATGTAGTCGATGACCGCGTCGGGCTGCTCCTTCACCTGGGAGAACATCCAGTCGAAGTAGCGGCCGTCCTCCAGGCTGATGATCTCCACGTCATGGGCCTTGCCCACGCCGCGGGCCATCATCTGCTCGGGGGAGTAGACGTGGATCTTGGCCTTGTAGCCGCCGGCGGCCTGGATGGCGTCATAGAAGCCCAGGCTGTTCTCCGCCAGGCCGTCCTCCTCGCCCACGATGAAGTACATGGGCAGGTCCTTCAGGGTCTCGGCCACGGTCTCGAAGCTCTCGCCGGTGCTGTTGGTGCAGCAGAGAGGCATGGCGGCGGCGAAGAAGTCGGGATAGCGGTAGGCGATCTTCACGGTGTTGCCGCCGCCCATGGACTTGCCCTCGATGTAGATCCGGTCGGGGTCCACCTTGCCGTCGTCGATCATCTCCTGGATGAGGGCGATGGTCTTCTCGATGACCTCATCCTGGTACTCGTTGCCGTCGGCGCTGCCCTCCACCTGGGGATACACGGGGGCCAGTACATAGGAGGGATGCGCCTCCTGGACGCCGGGCTCCGCCCAGGCCAGGGTCACCCGGTTGGCCAGCAGGGTCATCTGGTCGCCGGAGCCGTGGTTGGAGAGCACCAGGGGCAGGGGCTCGGAGGTGTCCTCGGGGGTGTAGAGGAAGTAGTTGAAGTCGGTGACCTCATCGCCGCTCTTGGGCTCGCTCACATAGGTGAAGTCGTCGGCCACAGGGGTGATGACCTCCACCCGCTCGTCCGAGTTGTCGAAGCTCATGTCGTCGTGGACGGCGATGGTGTTCTCGAAGGAGAGGGCCTCGTTGGCGGAGCAGGTGAGGGCATAGCTCTCCACATAGTAGTACTTGGGGCTGAAATCCTCGATGGTCAGGGTGACGGTATCCGCATCCTGATCCACCGCCACGGCGGTGACGCTGGCGGTGAAGTCGGCGGCCTCGGTGGTGCGGTAGGCGGAGGGACTGGCGAAGTCCTCGCCCACATAGGTGCTGGCCCAAGTGTAGGTCTTGCCGGTGAAGGTGAAGTCCTCCGCCGTCAGGCCGGCCAGGGTGGCCGCGTCGTCCACAGCCAGGGTGATGCTCTCGATCTTCTGGCCGTCCCCGTGGACGGTGGTGTTGATGGTGATCTTCTCCAGCTCGACCGGCTGCTCCGCCTCGGCGGCGGAGGCCCCGGCGGTCCCCAGAGAGAGGGCCAGAGCCAGGCAGAGGGCGGAGCCGAACAGCTTGCCTGTGTGTTTCATTCGTGATCCCCTTTCATATTTCTTTCGAGACAGTATTAGTTTCGTTCGAAGCTTTTCCCTTTATCGCCCCCCTCAACGGATGTCTGGTCCTACCATTTTTGTGCGTTTTGTTCATATATCACGCTTTGACATATCATATTCTAACAGACTGTACAAAAAATTCAATAGTTATTTACATGCCTTTTAAAAAACCGCCTGCCCGGGCTCCGTCGGAGCCCGGGCAGGCGGCTCATCGGTCCCCGTCTTCGCCGGACGGGACCGGGAGGTCTCCCTTGTACTTGCGGCGGGTGGCGATGCCGCCCCGGATGTGGCGCTGGGCCTTGTTCTCATCCAGCACCTCCTTCACCTGCCGGTAGAGGAGCGGGTGGAAGGCGGGCAGCCGCTCCCGGAGATCCTTGTGGACGGTGGACTTGCTGATCCCAAACTTCCGGGCCGCGGCGCGCACGGTGGCCTTATTTTCCACTATGTAAAGGGCCAGCCGGCAGGCCCGCTCTTCGATGTTCCCTTTCACACTGGCAACACTCCCAACCGTGATGATCACGGTGGAGTATATGCGTCGGCGGGCCGGGAAAGAACGGGCGCGCCCCTCCGCCGGGGCGGATCAGCAGGAGGCCACCAGCTCGATCTCCACCAGGGCCCCCTTGGGCAGGCGGCTCACCTCCACACAGGCCCGGGCGGGGCAGGGCCCGTCGAAGAAGGCGGCGTAGGCCTCGTTGACCTCGGCGAAGTGGTCCATGTCGGTGAGGTAGATGGTGGTCTTCACCGCGTCGGCCAGGGTGAGCCCCGCCTCGGCCAGGATGGCGGAGAGGTTGGCCATGGACTGCCTGGTCTGGGCGGCGAAGGAGGGCTCCACCAGCTCGCCGGTGGCGGGGTCCACCGGGATCTGGCCGGAGATGTAGAGCATGCCCCCGGCCCTGACGGCCTGGGAGTAGGGCCCGATGGCCTGGGGCGCCTTGTCGGTGTGGAGATATCGGTCTTTCATAGCGCGGCCTCTTTTCTCATGAGATGTATCTGGGGCGGACAGGGGAGGGCCCCTCTCCGTCGAGTATACCAGAAAGGGGCGGGCCGGGAAAGGCGGGGCCGGGCAGGTGCACGAAATTTTTTCTCTGGTCGCAAAAAAGGGCCCTGTGTGGTATACTATGTCTGCCCCTGTGCCCACCGGGACGGGGATGGAAAAAATGATGCCCGCCCGCCGGAAGGGGGCGGATCTTCAGAGACGAAGGAGCTGCTGTCATCCAATGAGATCCAAGGACTTGCCTGAGCGCGTATTGTATTTCGAGCCCATGCCCCTGCTGCGGGTGGCCCCCATCTGGGACACCTGCAGGGCCATGGGGATGGAGGTCATCATGGTGGACCGGTCCAAGGTGGGGGAGACCCTGGGCTATCTGGCCGGTTACGAGGGCTTCGCCCCCCGGACGGAGGAGCGGAAGACCACGCCCCCCGGCGAGCGGGTGCTCATCTTCTGCGGCGTGGTGGGGGACCGGCTGGACCAGGTCATGAAGGCCCTGCGGGAGGCGGGCGCGCCCCCCTCCCTCCAGGCGGTGCTCACCAAGGTCAACGCCAACTGGCCCATGGACCGGCTGGTGGAGGAGCTCCAGAAGGAGCGGCGGGCCATCGCGCAGCGCCTGCTGCTGCAGAAAGGGCAAAGCTGAAAGGAGAGATGAGAGGTGAGGCTATCGTTCCGCCAGCGCTTCCTGTCCTGGTTCGACAGCTACGACATCTACGATGAGGCGGGGGAGACCGTCTACACGGTGGAGGGGAAGCTCTCCTGGGGACACCGGCTGGAGATCCACGACCGGGCGGGGCGCTATCTGGGCCGTGTGCAGGAGGAGCTCTTCACCCTCCTGCCCCGGTTCGTCATCTACCTGGGGGAGGACCGGGTGGGGGAGATCCGGCAGGAGCTCACCTTCCTCCGCCCACGGTTCACCCTGAGTTGCAACGGCTGGCAGGTGGAGGGGGACTGGTTGGAGTGGAACTACCAAGTGGTGGACGCCGGCGGGCGGCAGGTCATGACGGCCTCCAAGGAGCTCCTCCACCTGACCGACGTGTATGTCCTGGACATCGCCGACCCGGCCGATGCCCTGATGTGCCTGATGGTGGTGCTGGCCATCGACGCGGCCAAGTGCGATGGCTGAGCGGGGCAAGGCCCTGGGGATGGGCCTCACCTCCCTGTCCGCCGTCCTCTTCGGCCTGATGCCGGTGGGGGCCAGCTGGATCTATGCCTGGGGCGGCGATCCGGTGACCCTCACCTTCTACCGGAACCTGATGGTGGTGCCGGTGCTGCTGGCGGCCATGAAGGCGGAGGGGATCTCCTTCCGGACGACCCGGCGGGAGGCGGCCCTGCTCCTGCTGGTGGGGATCGGCTTCCGGGCCTCCACCACCCTGATGCTCTACCAGTCCTACCTGTACATACCCACCGGGGTGGCCACCACCCTCCACTTCCTCTACCCCCTGCTCACCGCCCTGGTGTGCCGCCTGGGCTTCCGCGAGCGGCTGGGGCCATGGAAGGCCGCCGCCCTGGCGCTGGCGGCGGCGGGGCTGTGGCTGTCGCTGGACCTGGAGGGGGGCGGGGCGCCCCTGGGCTTCCTGCTGGCGGTGGCCTCCGCCTGCACCTACGCCGGCTATGTGGTGAGCATGGACCGCACCGCCCTCCGGGAGATGCATCCCCACAAGGTGGCCTGCTATATGGGGCTGGGGAACGCGGCCGCCATGGTGTGCGTGGGCGTCCCCACCGGCCAGCTCCGCCCCATCCAGCCGGCCCCGGTGCTGCTGCTCACCTTCCTCCTGGCCGTGGGCACCGCCTTCTTCGCGGTCACCCTGTTCCAGCGGGGCATCCGGCTCCTGGGGGCCAGCTCCGCCGCCCTCTTCTCCATGCTGGAGCCGATCACCAGTGTGGCGGCGGGCTGGCTGCTCCTGGGGGAGGAGCCGGGCCTCCGCTCCCTGCTGGGCTGCGGCCTCATCCTGGGCGGGGTGGCCCTGGCCGCCCTGGGCGACGCCCCGCCCCCGGCGGAGAGAGACCTGACAGAGAGGAGAGAACAGACTGGACTACGATAAGCTGCTCACTCTGGGGGGCGAGCTGGGCTACCAGCTGCTCCTGAGCGGGGCGGAGATCTACCGGGTGGAGGAGTCGGTGCGCTACCTCTTCACCGCCTACGGAGTGGAGTCGGGAGGAGACGTGTTCGCCATCCCCAACTGCGTCATCGTGGGCCTGTCCGCCCCGGGACAGCGGCCTCTGACCCGGATCCGCCGGGTGCCCCCCCACGGCACCGACATCGCCAAGATGGAGGCCCTCAACGACCTGTGCCGCCGCCTGTGCGGGGAGCGGCCGGACCTGGACGAGGCGTGGGCCAGGCTCCAGGCGGCCTCCTCGCCCCGGGCCCAGAGCCCGGCGGCCCAGCTCCTGGCCTACTTCATCACCACCGGCGCCTTCTGCCTCTTTTTCGGGGGCACCTGGGCCGACGCGCTCAACAGCGGCCTGTGCGGCCTGGCCATCGGCCTGTGCCTGGGCCTTATGGAGCGGCTGGGCACCAACCTCTTCTTCAAGACCACCGCCGGCGGCTTCGTGTGCGGCCTGACGGCCTCCCTGCTCCTGATGCTGGGGCTGGGGAGCCACACGGACCTGATCGTCACCGGGGCGATCATGGCCCTGGTGCCCGGGCTGGTCATCACCAATTTCATGCGGGACATCATCGCCGGGGACATGATCTCGGGCCTGAGCAAGCTCTCGGAGGCCCTCCTCACCGGGACGGGCATCGCCCTGGGCACCGGCCTGGCCCTGAGCCTGATCCGCATGCTCGGGGGGGTGATCTAGATGCTCCAGGACTATATCCTCCCCTGCGTGTACGCCTTCGCCGCCTGCATCAGCTTCGGCACCCTCTTCAATATCCGGGGGAGCGGGGCGGTGATCTGCGCCCTGGGGGGCGCCCTGGCCTGGCTGGTATACCTGCTGACAGGGCCCCTCACCGGGCACAACGATGTGGCGCAGTATTTCTGGGCCGCCGTCTTCCTCTCCGCCTACTCCGAGGGCATGGCCAGGCTGCGGAAGTGCCCGGTCACCGGCTACCAGCTGGTGGCTTTCATCCCGCTGGTGCCCGGCGCGGGCATCTATAACATGATGGAGCGGGCGCTGGAGGGGGACATCGACGGCTTCATGGCCACGGGCGTCCATACCCTCACCATCGCCGGGGCCCTGGCGGTGGGGGTGCTGGTGGTGTCCTCCCTGGTGCATATGGGCACCGACCTCCTCAAGCGCCGCCGGGCCCGGCGGCGCCGGACCGACTGAAAGGTGGGATCTCCCATGCCTCGTTACGATACCGTCCTGCTGGACGCGGACAATACCCTGTTCGACTTCGACGCCGCCGAGGAGGCGGCCCTGGCGCGCGCCCTGGGGGCGTGGAGCTGCCCCCTCGACCCCCAGGTGCTATCCCGCTATCTGGAGATCAACCGGGACCTCTGGGCGGCCTTCGACCGGGGGGAGGTGGAGCAGGACCACCTGCTGGTGGAGCGCTTCCGCCTGCTGGGGGAGGCATTGGGCCGCCCCTGGGATCCGCCGGCGGTCAACGACGCCTACCTCACCGCCCTGGGGGAGGAGAGCCGCCTCCTCCCCGGGGCGGAGGCGCTCTGCCGGTCCCTGAAGGAGGCGGGCTGCCGCCTGGCCCTGGCCACCAACGGGGCGGCCCGGGTGCAGCACGCCCGGCTGGAGGGCTCCCCCCTCCGGGACCTGTTCAGCGGCGTGTTCATCTCGGGAGAGATGGGGGTGCAGAAGCCCCAGCGGGCCTTCTTCGACCGGGCCCTGGAGGCCCTGGGGGAGACGGACCGGCGCCGGGCGGTCATGGTGGGGGACGGTCTGGGCTCGGACATCCGGGGCGGCATCGGGGCGGGGCTGGACACGATCTGGTACGCCCCACGGGGGCAGGCGGCCCCGGCGGCCCTGGCCCCCACCTACATCGCCCGGGACTTCGAGGAGATCCGGGCCATCATCCTGGAGGAGGGGGGAGCGGTATGAGGGAGGAGGGCACCCCCCGGGAGACCGGCCGCCGCCGGCGCAGGTGGCTGCTGGCCCTGGCGGTCCTGTGCTGCGCCCTGGGGGCCTCCCTGGGGGCCCTGGCCCTCCAGAGGGAGCCCCGGGGGCCGGTTGATGCTCTGGGGCCGGAGGCCGCAGAGCCCTCCGCGCCTCAAGCGGAGACCCTCCTGCCGGAGCCCTCTCCCACTCCTACGGAGCCGCCGGTCCAGCCCCTGGATCTCTCCGCCCCTGCCCCGGCGGGAGAGGCGGTCCCCGAGGACTGGTTCGGCGACGCCGTGTTCGTGGGGGACTCCCGCTCCGACGGGCTGCGGCTCTACAGCGGCATCCAGGGGGCGGATTTCCTGGCCTACCGCTCTCTGATGAGCCATCAGGTGGTGGGGACCGAAGGGGTGGAGCAGAAGGCCATCCCCCGCAACGGGACCGGAGAGAAGCGGACCGTGCTGGAGTGGCTGGAGGACAGGGACTACGGCAAGGTGTACATCATGCTGGGGATCAATGAGATGGGCTTCGGCGGGCCGGAGGGCTTCCAGGCCGCCATGGGGGAGATCGTGGACCAGGTCCGCGCCCGGCAGCCAGAGGCCGTGGTGTATGTCCAGTCCCTGGTGCCCGTCCGCCCCGAGCTGGCCCGGGAGATGAACCCGGCGGAGTGGCTCAACAACGACAACGTGGCCGCCTATGACCAGGCCCTCAGGGCGGTGTGCGAAGAGAAGCGGGCGGTGTATGTGGACGTGGCGGCGGCCCTGGTGGGAGAGGACGGAGCCCTCCCTCTGGAGGGGACCACCGACGGGGTCCACTTCACCCGGGCCTGGTATGAGAGATGGTACGAGTGCCTGCGCACCCACACGGTGGACCCGGCGGCCTATTGGGCCGGGCAGGAAGCGCAGGAAGGATAGACAGGATAGGAGCGTGTGCGTTCATGCGGAAGTGGAAGATATGCAGTCTGGCTCTGGCCCTGGGCCTGTCCCTCACCGCCTGCGGCGGCGGAGGAGCGGAGACACAGCAGTCCTATGACCCGGCGGCGGCCACAGAGGCCCTGCTGGAGTCGGGGGCATTCTCTGAGCAGCTGGAGGCCATCGACGCGGGGATGGCCCAGAGCTATTTCGGCCTGGACGCCGCCCCGGAGGAGGCGGCGGTGTACGGCTCTACCGGCGCCACCGCCGAGACGGCGGCTGTGCTGGTGTTCGACAGCGACGAGACCGCCTCCGGGGCGGTGGACAGCCTGGAGGTGTGGATCGAGGACCAGAAGGCGGCCTGCGAGGGCTATCTCCCCGCCGAGATCCCCAAGCTGGAAGACGCCATCCTGGAGCAGGCCGGGGATTCGGTGGTGCTGGTGGTGGCCGCCGACGCTGAGGCCGCCCGCACGGCCCTGGAGGGCCTGGAATGAGGCCAAAAACGGGGGGATGACTTGACTTTTCCCCGGATAGCCCCTACAATGTAGGCTGAAAATAGACATGTAAAGGATGGATCAGCGCCATGGCAGAGAAGAAGCAGGTGGAACAGATCACCGATATGGAGGTGGACTTCGCCAAGTGGTTCACCGATGTGTGCAAGAAGGCGGAGCTCATCGACTACTCCAGCATCAAGGGGATGTTCATCCTCCGCCCCTACGGCTACGCGATCTGGGAGAATTTCCAGAAGATCCTGGACGAGAAGTTCAAGGAGACCGGGCACGAGAACGTGTACCTCCCCATGCTCATCCCGGAGAGCCTCCTCCAGAAGGAGAAGGACCACGTGGAGGGCTTCGCCCCCGAGTGCGCCTGGGTGACCTACGGCGGCTCTGAGAAGCTGGAGGAGCGCTACTGCATCCGCCCCACCTCCGAGACCCTGTTCTGCGAGCACTATTCCCATATCATCCACTCTCACCGGGACCTGCCCAAGCTCTATAACCAGTGGTGCTCCGTCCTGCGCTGGGAGAAGACCTCCCGCCCCTTCCTGCGCCACCGGGAGTTCCTCTGGCAGGAGGGCCACACCATGCACGCCACCGCCGAGGAGGCCATCGAGGAGACCGAGCGGATGTTCAACATCTACGCCGACTTCTGCGAGAACTACCTGGCCATGCCGGTGGTGAAGGGCCGCAAGACGGACAAGGAGAAGTTCTCCGGCGCCGAGGCCACCTATACCGTGGAGTGCATGATGCACGACAAGAAGGCCCTCCAGGCCGGCACCTCCCACTACTTCGGCGACGGCTTCGCCGCCGCCTTCGGCGTGTCCTTCACCGGCAAGGACAACAAGCCCCACACCCCCTTCGAGACCTCCTGGGGCGTGTCCACCCGGCTGATCGGCGGCGTCATCATGACCCACGGCGACAACAACGGCCTGGTGCTGCCCCCCCGCATCGCCCCCATCCAGGTCATCATCATCCCCGTGGCCCAGCACAAGGCCGGCGTCCTGGAGGCCAATCAGGCCGTGATGGACCGGCTGAAGGCCGCCGGCATCCGGGTGAAGATGGACGACTCCGACCAGTCCGCCGGCTGGAAGTTCGCCGAGTATGAGATGAAGGGCGTGCCCCTCCGCCTGGAGCTGGGCCCCAAGGACATCGAGAAGGGCCAGTGCGTCCTGGCGCGCCGGGACAACGGCGAGAAGGCCATCGCCTCCCTGGACACCATCGAGGAGACCGTCAAGGCCATGCTGGACGCCGTGCAGCAGGGCCTCTACGACAAGGCCAAGCGGAACCTGGACGAGAACACCTACGCCTGCGCCACCATGGAGGAGGTCAAGGAGAAGATGGCCGCCCAGGGCGGCTTCGCCAAGACCATGTGGTGCGGCGACGAGGCCTGCGAGCTGAAGATGAAGGAGGTGGCCGGCGTCTCCTCCCGGTGCATCCCCCTGGAGCAGGAGCACCTGGGCGACACCTGCGCCGTGTGCGGCAAGCCCGCCAAGCACATGGTCTACTGGGGCGTGGCCTATTGACCGCCCCGGCAGGGCCCGTGGGGCCCGCCTGGAACGGCAGCTGAAAGAAAGAGAGAAGACGCGGAGGACCGCCGTACGGCGGTCCTCCGCGTCCTTTTGTCCTATGGAGACCGTGAGCTCGCTGCTCACTCCTTCCCCTCCAGAGAGGCGGCGATGGCGTCGGCCAGGGCGTCCAGCTCCGCGGCCTTGTCGGCGTGGAGGGCGGAGGCCAGGGAGAGGCGCTCGTTCAATACGGTCATGTCCTTCATCTCCTCGGCGATGAACTTCTCCATCAGATCCCCGGACTTGCAGGCCCAGGAGCCGTTCTCGATGAGGGCGAAGGTGCGCTTCTGGAGGTTCAGGGCCTTCATATCCTCCAGGAAGTTCTTCATCACCGGGTAGATCCCCAGGTTGTAGGTGACCGAGGCCAGCACGATGTGGCTGTACTTCCAGGCCTCGGCGATCAGGTAGGACACATGGGTATTGGACACGTCGTAGACGGCCACGTCGGTGATGCCCCTCTCACAGAGCTTGGCCGCCAGGGCCTGGGCGGCGGCCTCGGTGTTGCCGTACATGGAGGCGTAGGCGATCATGACGCCCTTCACCTCGGGCTCGTAGCGGCTCCACTTGTCGTACTTGTCGATGAAGTAGCCCAGGTCTTTCCGCCACACGGGGCCGTGGAGGGGGCAGATGAACTTGATCTGGTCCAGGATGCCGCCGGCCTTCTTCAGCAGGAGCTGGATGTGGGGGCCGTACTTGCCCACGATGTTGGTGAGATAGCGGCGGGCCTCGTCGATCCAGTCCCGGTCGAAGTCCACTTCATCGGCGAAGAGCTTGCCGTCCAGGGCGATGAAGGAGCCGAAGGCGTCGGCGGAGAAGAGCACGCCGCTGGTGGTGTCGAAGGTGACCATGGCCTCGGGCCAGTGGACCATGGGGGCGCCCACGAAGACCACCTCATGGGTCCCGAAGCTGAAGCCGTCGCCCTCCTTCACCTGGATGCACTCGTGGCCGTCCACATGGAAGCCGAACTGGTGCATGAGCATGAAGGCCTTCTCGGTGGAGATGACCTTCACCTGGGGATAGCGGATCAGGATCTCCTCGATGGAGGCGCCGTGGTCGGGCTCCATGTGGTTTATCACCAGGTAATCCAGGCCGCGGCCCTCCAGCAGGTGCTCCATGTTCTCCAGCAGCTGCCGGCAGGCGGACCAGTCCACGGTGTCGAAGAGGACGGTGCTCTCGTCCAGGAGCAGATAGGCGTTATAGCTCACCCCCTTGGGGATGGGGTGGATGTTCTCGAACAGGGCCAGCCGGTGGTCGTTGGCCCCCACCCAGTAGAGATCGTCAGTGACCTTTCTCACACAATGCATATTCGATCCTCCTTTTCAGATGCGCCTCAGGGCAGTCACGCCTCGATGAACTGGTCTTTCGCCTCGGCGCACTCGGGGCAGACCCAGTCCTCGGGCAGCTTCTCGAACAGGGTGCCGGCAGGGACCTCGCCGTCGGGGTCGCCCAGCTCGGGCACATACTCATAGCCGCAGCCGCCGCACACATACCGCTTGCCGATGGGCGCCTCCTTGGGCGGACGGGGCCGCTTCATCTTCACCATGGGGGGCGCGGGCTGCTTCTCCCCGGTGTCCAGGGCAGCGGTGAGCAGGGGCAGGATCTCCTCCACGTCGCCCACGATGCCGTAGTCGCAGTTCTTGAAGATCGGCGCGCCGGCGTTCTTGTTGATCGCCACGATGGTGGAGGCGTCCTTGATGCCCTTGAGGTGCTGCACCGCGCCGGAGATGCCGCAGGCGATGTACAGGTTGCCGGTGAACTTCTGGCCGGACATGCCCACATAGCGGTCCAGGGGCACATACTTCAGGGTCTCGGCCACCGGGCGGGAGGAGCCCACCGCGGCGCCGGCCGCCCGGGCCAGGTCCTCGATCAGCTTCATGTTCTCCTGGGGGCCGATGCCCTTGCCCGCGGAGACCACCCGCTCGGCCTGGGCGATGGGGGCGTCCATGGGGATGCCCACGGTGAAGTCGTGGCCGTCCTTCTTCAGGCGCTCCACCAGGGCGGCCACCTGCTCGGCGGGGGAGCCCTCCCGGAAGATCGTCTTCTTGCGCACGCCGGTGATGGGGGCGGGCTTCTTGGGCTGGCTGGAGGAGCCGCCGGCGCTCTTGGGGGGCTTGCCCAGCAGGTGGGAGGAGATGACCACCCGCTGGATCTCGTTGGTGCCCTCGTAGATGGTGGTGATCTTGGCGTCCCGGTAGGCCCGCTCCACCTCCATGCCTTTCATGAAGCCGGCGCCGCCGAAGATCTGGAGGGCGTCGTTGGTGACCTCCAGGGCGATGTCGGAGGCGTACATCTTGGCCATGGCGGACTCCATGCCGTAGGGGGCGTGGTGCTCCTTGAGCTCGGCGGCGGAGTAGATCAGGAAGCGGGCGCAGCGCAGCTTGGTGGCCATGTCCGCCAGCTTGAAGGAGATCGACTGCTGGAAGCCGATGGGCTTGCCGAACTGGATCCGCTCCCGGGCGTACTCCAGGGCGTGCTCATAGGCCCCCTGGGCGATGCCCAGGGCCTGGGCCGCGATGCCGATGCGCCCGCCGTCCAGGGTGGCCATGGCGATCTTGAAGCCGTCGCCCTCCTTGCCCAGCAGGTTCTCCGCGGGCACCTCCACATCGTCGAAGATCAGCTCGGCGGTGGTGGAGGAGCGGATGCCCATCTTGTCATAGTGGTCGCCGAAGTGGAAGCCCTTCCAGCCCTTCTCCACGATGAAGGCGCTGATGCCCTTGGTGCCGATGTCCGGCGTGGTCACCGCGAAGACTACATAGGTGTCCGCCTTGGGGGCGTTGGTGATGAAGATCTTGCCGCCGTTGAGGACGTAGTGGTCCCCCTTGCGCACGGCGGTGGTCTCGGTGCCGCCGGCGTCGGAGCCGGCGTTGGGCTCGGTGAGGCCGAAGGCCCCGATCTTCTCTCCCCTGGCCAGGGGCACCAGGTACTTCTGCTTCTGCGCCTCGGTGCCGTAGGCGAAGATCGGCCAGGAGCCCAGAGACACATGGGCGGACAGGATCACGCCCGCGCCGCCGTCCACCCGGGAGAGCTCCTCCACGGCGATGGCGTAGCTCAGGGCGTCCAGGCCCGCGCCGCCCAGCTCCTGGGGGTAGGGGATGCCCATCAGGCCCAGCTCGCCCAGCTTGCGGATCGCCTCGTCGGGGAACTGGTTGTCCTGGTCCAGCTGGAAGGCGATCGGCTTGATCTCCTCCTCCGCGAACGCGCGGATCTTGGCCCGCAGTTCCTCATGGGCCGGGGTGGTCTGGAACAACATAGTGGTACCTCCTTTTATTCTTGATATATTTTGTCCAGTTTAATGGAAAAAAATTCAGGGCTCTGCCAGGATCGAGGCCAGGCTGTGGCGGCGCAGCTCGCTGTCCAGCGTCTCCTGGATCTCCAGCAGCCGGTCGTGAACCGTGCAGCTCCCCTGGCGCTCCCGCCAGGGACAGGCGTAGTCCGGGGCCATGCAGGTGCTCAGGCAGCCGTGCTCGCCTATGGCGCGCATCAGGTCATAGAGGCTCACCTTGGAAAGGTCCGCCGCCAGGTGGCAGCCCCCCGCCGTGCCCCGCACCACCTGGATGAGCCCGGCCTTCTCCAGCTTCTTCAGGATCTTATAGGCAAAGGCCTGGGGCAGCAGCTCGTCCTGAGACAGCTGTCCCACGGTGTGCAGTCCTCCGTCCAGCAGGGCGCGGAGGATCCGGAGGGCATAGTCGGTCTCCCGTGTGATCACCAAAGCCGTCCCCTCCTTCCGGAACATCCCTCTGTCTGAGCTGAGCATATCAATTTGGAGAATATTTGTCAAGTATAAGAGTTGGATAAGGGAAAGATCTGTCGGTATCCCACAAGATCGCCTCCGCTTTTTTGCATAAGACGCCGACGGGCTCCGCCCTCTGGAGCGCAGAACGCCCGCCCCCGGGCGGGGGCGGGCGTGGGTATCCGGTATGGAGCTCAGTAGGGCAGGATCAGCGCGGACAGGTCGGCGAAGTCGGTGCCGCTCATGGAGTAGAGCCCGTCGTCGTCAGGGGCCACCAGCACCAGGATCGAGACCACGTCCTGGTAGTTCAGCAGGCCCAGCCGGCTCTCACAGAGGTCCACGATCCCCCGGGCCCAGTCGTCCTCACAGGCGGCCCGGGCAGCCGGATCGGAGAGGTCCGCCTCCGCGTACCGGGCGGCGAACGCCTCCTGATAGGCGGGGAGGAGGTCCTCCTCCACCTGGAGGAACAGGTCCATGGGCCGGACGGACACCTCCACAGCGTACCGGGCATCGTCCAGGGGCACCGCCTCCTGGACGGTGTACTGGGCCTGGGCGCACACCTGGGAGAGCAGGTCCAGGGCGGCCTGCCGGGTCTCGTCGGTGAGAGAGGCGTCCTCCAGGTCGAACTGGTAGGCGAAGCGCTGGTACTCCTGCTCCAGGGCCGCCTCATAGGCGTCCTGGGCCTCCCCGTCGGTGAGGTCCACCAGGTCCAGGAAGGCGTTGTCCCAGGTCCCCTTGTACGTCTCGTCCAGCACGCCCCGCACATAGGCGGTGGCATCGAAGGCGGTCATGGTGTCCCCGCCGCAGCCGGAGAGGCCCAGGGCCAGAGCCGCAGCCAGGGCCAGCGGGGGGATGGACCGGAGCAGAGAGGGGCCCCTCACTTGCACAGCTCCGCGATGGCCTGGGTGAAGATCTTACAGGCGGTGAGCAGGTTGGCGATGCTGGCCTGCTCGTTGGCGGCGTGCATCTTGGGGTCGAAGCCGGGGAAGTCGCAGCCGAAGGCCACGCCGCCGGGGATGTCGTGGACATAGGTGCCGCCGCCGATGGCGATGGGCTTGGGGTCGGCCACGCCGGTATAGGCGGAATAGCACGCCAGCAGGGTGCGCACCAGCTCCGAGTCGCCGGGGACCATGTGGACGGCGGTCATCTCCCCGTCGGAGAGCACCGAGATGCCGTGGGCGGCGAAGGACGCCTCGCAGGCCTCTTTACAGTTGTGCTCGTTGGCGCACACGGGGAAGCGGACGTCGAACTTGGCGGTGAAGCCCTCCCCGTCCAGGTCCATGAGGGCCAGGTTCAGGGTGAGGGGGCCGGACTCGGCGTCCTCCATGGCGATGCCCAGGGCCCTGCCCCGGGTGTCCCCGAAGGGGAAGAGCTGGTGCATGGACTGGATGGCCCGGGTGGAGCCGCAGTCGGCCAGGGGGAAGCGGGCGAGGACCTCCAGCAGGGCGGAGATGGCGTTGATCCCGTCGTCGGGGGAGGCGGCGTGGGCGTTCTTCCCGGCGCAGTGGATGTGGCAGCCGCTGGCGGAGGGGCTGACGGTGAAGCGGGCGCCGGTGGCCTGGGCGACCTGGGCGCAGATCTCCTCCGCCTGGGGGGCGAACACCCCCAGCACCATGGCCTCCGCCTCGGGGGGCACCACGTTCTGCCGGAAGCCGCCGGTCATGGCGGCCACCTGGGGCCGGACGGTGGAGCTCTCCCACCGGGCGCCGAACTCCGGGTGGTAGTGGCCCTTCTCGATGTTGATCACGGGGAAGTCGGCGTCGGGGGTGAAGGCGTAGGGGGCGAAGGGCTCCCTGCTGTAGTAGTAGGCGATGTCGGAGGAGCCGCTCTCCTCGTCGGTGCCCAGGATCATCCGGGCGTTGGCGGTGAGGGGGAGGCCCAGGTCCCGCACGGCCTTCATGGCCAGCAGGGCGCAGACCACGGGGCCCTTGTCGTCGCTGACCCCCCGGCCGTAGAGCAGCCCGTCCTTCTCCACACAGGTGTAGGGGTCGGTGTCCCAGCCGGAGCCCTCGCCCACCACGTCCAGGTGGCCCAGGATGTGGAGGCGGGTCTCCTTGTCGTTCAGGTCGGCCAGGCCCACATAGTGGTCGTAGTCGGTCACCGTGAAGCCCAGCTCACGGCAGAGGGCCAGGGCCTCGTCCAGGGCGGCGGCGGGACCGGGGCCGTAGGGCTTGCCCGGCTCGGCCTCGCCCTTCACGCTCTTCACCGCCACCAGGCGGGACACGGCGGCGACCAGTTCCCGCTCCCGGGCGGGGTCGCTCCAATAGGCTTCGATCTGCTCTTGATAGTTCATGGAAATATTCTCCCTTCTTGGGCGGCGGAGGGGATCAGGGGGCCCCCTCGCCGGCTTCCTTCTGCGTCAGCTCATCGAGATATTTGTATACCGTGTACCGGCTCACCCCCAGGCGCTTGGCCACGAAGGGGACCGATTTCCGGTAGGAGAAGGCGTTCTTCTGTTCCATCATGGCCACCAGCTTCAGCCGGTCCGCCTTGCCCAGGGAGTCCACCGGCTTGCCCAGGGCGGCCAGACACTCGTCGAAGAGGTCGGCCAGGGCGGAGTCTCCCCCCTGCCACAGGGCGGACTTCAGGTCCGCCTCCGAGCTCATGAGGTCCACCAGGATCCGGTTGGCGTAGACCAGGGAGGTGTAGTCGAAGTTGATGCCCAGGGCCAGGTTGTAGTCCTCGCCGATCAGGTGGATGGTGGAGGATTTGATCTGCTGGCCGGAGGGGGTGGTGGCGTAGAGGTTCACCTGGTCGGTGAGCGAGGCGTCCAGGTCCAGCTCCCGGGCCGTGCCCATGATGTCCAGGGTGGAGCCCACTGTGCGGCCGGAGACATGGCCGTTGTAGATGGACAGGATGGGGTGGCTGAGGACGCCCATGTCGTGGACCAGGGTCTCGCAGGAGGAGCCGAACATCTCGGCGATCCCCCGGGCGGTGCGGTCCAGGAATTCGAAGGCTTCATCGCGAGTCATAGGATCACCAGCTTTCGGGCGGCGCGGAGCCGCGTGATAGGGGCAGAGCTAGTCCCATTCTACCCGGAACAGGGGGAAAATGCAAGGGGTCAGCCCAGGGCGAACTGGCACAGCAGGGCGGCCTCCCCCGGCTTGACCTTGATGGAGCGGACCTGGTTGCCCGCCGGGACGCACAGCCGCAGGCTGGCCAGCTCCGGGGAGCGGTCCAGGTCCCCCACCGCGAAGAGGAGCACCTGCCTCCCCCGGAAGCGGAGGGAGGAGAGATAATCCTTCAAGGGGCGGGCCACCTCTCCCATATAGACGCTCCCGCCGAAGACCAGCAGGTCGTAGTCCATGGGGTCATAGTCCAGCAGGGGAGAGGGGAAGTTGACGGTGACGGTGTGTCCCGCCCGGACCAGGGCACGGGCCAGGGCCTGGACCAGGGAGGCGGTCCGCCCCCGGTCGGAGGGCTGGTAGATGAGCAGGGCCCTCTTGAGGCCCCCGTCATAGACCTCCTCCCTGGGGCGGCGGATCAGGTCCCGCCGCCGGAGGATATGCCGGATATAGAGATAGAGGGCGGCGGCCAGTACGGCCGCCCCGATGAGGAGCGTGAGCCAGAGCGGCATCGTGTCCCCTCCTTTCACAAGAGGATAGGGCCGGGATATACGGGGCGGAGAAAGGGCAAGGGACGCGGGCCGAAAAGGTCCGCGTCCCGCACTTCAGTTGAATTTATAGATGCGGCGGGCCAGCCGGTAGAGGCCGACCGAGAGCTTACGGCCCTGATAGCCGGGGAAATTGCCCACGGCGCTGATAGAGCGGTACTTCATCCGGTGATAGACAGCCTTGTCCACTGTGCGCATATACTCCCAAAGCTGGGTCTTCTTGCCCAGGGCCTCCGGGCTGCCGTCGATGATGAGGAAGATCGAGGAGATGGTCATCATCATGGCCAGGTAGTTGAACATATACCGGCCCAGCCTCCGGTGCTGGGCGGAGACCTTCCGCAGGTCGTGGGCGTCGATCATCAGGCGGGTGACCCGGACCTGCTGGTCCACCCGGCGGACCATCACCTGCTCGTTGACGCTCTGGTCCGCCCGGCCGATGAAGTAGCGGTAGAAGTCCAGGTCCATGTAATAGAGGGTCTTGACGAAGGGCAGGGGCTGGTAGACGAAGATGTTGTCCACATAGAAGGTGTGCTTGGGCAGCTCCAGCCCGCAGTCCCGCAGGAGCTGGGTGCGGTAGAACACCGAGTGCATCAGCAGATACTGGGAGGGGCGGAACCGGCCGATCTCCTCCCAGGTGAACACCCGGCCCTGGGGGAACACGTTGGCATAGCGGATGACCTTCCGGGTCTGGTCGGCCACATGCTCGTAGACGTAGTTGCACACCAGCAGATCCACCGGCTCCGGCATCCGGGAGAACTCCCGGAGCTTCTCGATCACCTTGCGGAGGGCGTCCACGTCCGCCCAGTCGTCCGAATCCACCACCTTGTAGTAGAGGCCCGTGGCGTGGCGGATGCCCTGGTTGACCCCCTCGCCGTGGCCGCCGTTCTCCTGGTGGATGACCCGGACGATGGAGGGGTGCTCGGCGGCGTAGCGGTCGGCGATGGCGCCGGTGCCGTCCTTGGAGCCGTCGTCCACCAGGATGATCTCCACGTCCTCGCCCCCCTCCAGCAGGGTCTGGATGCAGTGGTCCATATAGTCCTGGGAGTTGTAGCAGGGCACGGCGAATGTCAGCAGCTTCACAAGATCCTCTCCTGTTCCTCCAGGAGCCGGTCGCAGAGGGCCAGGGCCCGGGCTACGATGGCGTCCATGTTGTAGTATTTGTACTCCGCCAGCCGGCCCAGGAGGTGGAGGCGCGGGAAGGTGCCCGCCAGGGCCTCGTAGCGGCTGTAAAGGGCGTTGTTCTCCGGACTGATGACGGCGTAGTAGGGGATCTCCCCCGCAGCCCCCGTATAGGCCCGGGAGAACTCCTTCATGATGGAGGTCCTGCCGGGGAAGACCTGGCCGGTGAGCTGCTTATACTCGGTGATGCGGGTGTAGGGCTGATCCACGGTGTAGTTCACCGTGGCCGCCGGCTGATACTGGTCCACCGGCAGGGTCTCGGACACGAAGTCCAGGGTCCGGTAGGGCAGGCGGCCGTATCGGAAGGCGAAGAGCTCGTCCACCTCGCCGGTGAAGATCACAGGGCCGGAGAAGGGCGCGCCGTCCAGCAGGATGGTCCCGCCCTCCAGGGAGAGCCTGTCCCGGGCGTCCGTCCCCAGCTCCACGGTGATGCCGGGGTGGTCCAGCATCCGGCGGAACATGGCGGTGTAGCCCTCCAGCGGCATCCCCTGATAGGGGTCCTGGAAGTACCGGTCGTCCCGGCTGAGGAGGACGGGCACCCGGGCGGTGGTGGCCGGGTCGATCTCCTCGGGGGTCTGGCCCCACTGCTTCATGGTGTAGTGGACGAACACATGCTCATAGACATAGTCGGCCACCTCCCGGATCTCCGGGTCGGAGGCCTCCCGCAGGGAGAGGATCGTCACCCGGGCCCCCTCCCCATAGGCGGAGAGGAGCTTCTCCTCCAGCCGGGTCCCCTTCTCTCCGGGGAAGGCCATGTGCAGGGAGGAGAGGTTGAAGGGCACGGGCATATAGCGCCCGTATACGTTGGCCAGCACCCGGTGCTGATAGTCCCTCCACCGGGTGAAGCGGCTGAGATAGGAATAGACCCGCTCGTCCGAGGTGTGGAAGATGTGGGGCCCGTATCTGTGGATGAGGATGCCGCTCTCGTCCAGGCAGTCATAGGCGTTGCCGCCGATATGGTCCCGGCGCTCCAGCACCAGCACCCGCAGGCGGCCCCGCTCGGCCAGCTCCCTGGCCGCCACCGAGCCGGCGTATCCCGCACCGACGATCAGGCAGTCGAAATGTTCAGACATGGGCGTGCCCCCTTCATTATGACGAGATATCGTGTGTATGCCGCTATTTTAACACAGAGACAGGGAGAAGAAAACGAAAAAAGTATTAAAGTTCTTTTAAAAACGGGACGCCGGCCCCCATGGGCGGCGCGCCGGGCACGCCGCCCGCTGGAGGGCCGGCCGGAGCGATGCCCCGGAAAGGTCAGCCGCAGCACATATGGGTGACGGTGTCGGCGCTGATCTGCGGCGGGAGACTGTTGGTCATCGCGCCGCTGTAGCGGATGCAGACCTGGTCCCCGGGGCAGAAGCAGCAGGCCTGATCCGTGTGGACCACGACCTCCCGGCGGGTGGCGCAGTCGCAGACCAGCAGCTCACCGCGCCGCACCCGCAGCACGGTGGCGGACATGACTTCTGACATGGCTGGCTCCATTTCAGATACCTCCATTCGGATCGCAGCGGAGCAGGGCCCCTGTGGCGGGGGCCGCCCCTTCCTCTCGGCCGCGCCCGCGCCCACGGCGGGCCCGCGGACGCTGGTCCTCTGCACGGGAGCGCAGAGATGTCGCCGCGCTCTGGACGTGCTGCTGTATACTATGGTCAGCGGAGGCGGGAGGTGCCGGTCCGGAGGTATATCCGGGTCAGCCCTTGGGGGCGGTGCGGTCTACGAACACCTCGTTATAGTGGTCCATAGCCTTCTGGATGACCTGGATGGCGGCGGCCCGGTCGTTGACATCGCCGGCCACGGCCTCCCTGCCCTCCAGGGCCTTGTATACCGTGAAGAAGTGGGCCATCTCGTCGAATACATGGGGCGGCAGGTCCATCAGGTCCTGGAAGGTGTTGTAGGTGGGGTCGGAGAAGGGGATGGCGATGATCTTCTCGTCGTTCCGCCCACCGTCCAGCATGGAGATGTAGCCGATGGGATAGGCCCGCACCAGAGTCAGGGGGTCCATGGACTCAGAGCAGAGGACCAGTACGTCCAGGGGGTCTCCGTCGTCGCCGTAGGTCCGGGGGATGAACCCGTAGTTTGCGGGGTAGTGGGTGGAGGTGTGGAGGACCCGGTCCAGGATGATGAGGCCGGTCTCCTTGTCCAGCTCATATTTTTTCTTGCTGCCCTTGGGGATCTCCACCACGGCGATGAAGTCCTCGGGATGGATGCGCTCAGGGCTGATCTCGTGCCAGATATTGAACATGGAAGGGCTCCTTTCCGTCTGTCGTCACTTCCAGCATTATATCCGTTTTTTCCCTGGAATACAATGCGCGGAATGGACGAAGGAGGGAACGGAGGGGAGGCGGCCCTTTGGGCGGGGCGAAAAAGATCCCGGGGCGGTGAAGGATCCCGGCCCCCTCATTCGTATTCTTGGTGAAAGCGCTTTCCATCAGAGGAAAAGGATGTGGTGAAAACGAACGAGACTCTGGACCGGGCCGAGGCGGAGCGGCTGGTAGAGACCTACTCCGACCTGATCCTGCGCCTGAGCTATACCTATCTCAAGAGCACAGAGGACGCCCAGGACATCTGTCAGAGCGTCTTCCTCAAGCTGCTCCAGCCGCCCCGATCCTTCGGCTCCCCGGAGCACGAGCGGGCCTGGATCATCCGGGCGGCGGTGAACCTGTGCAAGGACCATTTGAAGAGCCGCTGGCGGCGGAGCACCGTGGGCCTGGAGGCGGCGGGAGAGGTGCCCGCTCCGGCGGCGGAGGAGGGGAGCCTCCTATCCGCGGTGGAGCTGCTGCCGCCCAAGTACCGGGCGGTCATCTATCTCTATTACTACGAGGGCTATAACGCCAGGGAGATCGGCGATCTCCTGGGGGAGAAGCCCGCCACCATATCTACAAGGCTGGACCGGGGCCGCCGCCGGCTCCGGGACCTGCTGGAACAGGAGGGACTGGCATGAAGAGCTATAAGGAACAGATGGACGGCCTCCGCTTCAGCCCGGAGCAGAAGCGGCAGATGGTGGAGGACCTGCTCTCCGCCCGGAGCGGGACACCGCGGCCCCGACGCCGGGGGGGCCGGATGCTGGCCGTGGGGCTGGCCGCGGCGCTGGTGCTGGCGGTGGGGGCCGCCGGAGCCAGCGGGGCGCTGCCCACGGCCTCGGAGGTGCTGGGGGGGATCTTCGGCGGCTCCCCGGCCCAGACAGAGGTCATCGACGCCATCGGCCGGCCCATCGGCGCCTCGGACACCGACGCCGGGGTGACCATCACCGCCGACGCCATCATCGGCGACAGCACCAGCTACGCCGTGGTCTACTCCATCGCCCGGGAGGACGGGCAGCCCCTCTTCGACCCGGAAGAGGTGGAGGACGTGGAGGGCCGGCTCATGCTGGCCTTCGGAGAGGCGGAGACCGACGTGGGGGTCATGGGCGGCGCCCACGGCGGGGCCTGGTTCTATGATGCGGACCCGGCGGACGGTGCGGTACAGTATGTGGAGACCATGACCTACGACCAGGAGATCCGCCCCGGCACCGCCCGGGCCTCCTTCCGGGACCTGTGCCGCTATACCGAGGACATGAGGCGGGAGACCCTGGCAGAGGGGAAGTGGGACATCTCCTTCGACTTCGCCTTCGAGGACTGCTCGGTCCGCTGGGAGGGGGAGAAGGCCATGGACCTGGGCGGCGGCGTCCAGGCCGTGCTGACCGGCGCCACCCTCTCCCCCCTGTCCTTCCAGGTGGATTACACCGTGGAGGGGGGGATCCCCTTCGACGGGGAGAGCGGCCGGTACGACCAGGAGGCGGTGGACCGCTGTTTCCACGACGTGCCGGTGGTCCTCACGCTGACCGACGGGACGGAGCTGGACCTGACCCACAGCGGCGGCGGCTTCACGCCCGGGGACGGGGAGACGGTATGCCGGAAGAGCGGCGTGTTCTCCCCCCTCTTGGATCTGGAGGAGGTGGAGAGCCTCACGGTGGGAGAGGTGACCATCCCCGCCTCGGACCTGCGCTGAGGCAGAGCATAAAGCGATCCCGCCGGGCTGTGCCCGGCGGGATCGCTTTATTTCATGATCTCATATCCCGGCCGGCCAGGTCAACTGCACCGGACGATGCAGGTGAGGGTCTGGCCGTCCACCGTGCAGGTGACGGTGGTGTTTCCCCGGCCCACGGCGGTGACGGTGCCGTCGCCGGAGATGGTGGCTACGCTGGTGTCCCCGATGGCCCACACCGGGGTGGAAGAGGTGCCGGACACCTGGAGCTGGAAGCTGGAGCCCACCGGTATGGTGAAGTCCTCCCGGTTCAGGCTCAGGCTGCCGGAAGAGGAGCCGGAGGAACCGGCGGAGAAGTCGGAGAGATTGCACAGCACCCGGCACTCCTGGGTCACGCCGCCGGCCATGGTGGCGGTGATGACGGCGGTGCCGTTCTTCGTGCCGTGGCTCACCAGGCCGTTCTCATCCACTGTGGCCACCTCCGGGTCGCTGCTGGTCCAGGTGATGACGCCGGTGGTGCCGGCGGGGGTGAAGGTCACAGAGAGCTGCACCGGGTCGGGGTAGCGGTCGCTCATGGTGAACTCGGTGCGGTTCAAGGTGAAGCCGGTGGCGGTCTGCCCGGCGGGGATGGTCTCGGAGGGCTGGGGCGTCTCTGTCTCGTCCACGGGAGCCGTGGTCTCAGGAGCGGGGCTGTCGGTGACGGGAGGGGTGTCCACAGGCTGGGTGGAGGCGGGCGGAGCAGAGGTGCCGGGGGTCCCCACCTGGCTGCGGCTCACCAGAGGGACGATCTGGGTGGCCACGATCCACACGGCGGCCAGGATCACCGCCAGAGAGAGGACGGTGCGCACGATCTTGGACACGGGCCATCTCCCGAAGCCGCCTCCTCCGCCGGGGGAGGCCAGGCGCTTCCCGCCCTGGGGGAGATCTTCCTCGTAGGCGTCGCCGGCCTCTCCCTCGCCGGACCGCCGCTGGCTGGCGGCCTTCTCGTCGCAGAAGGGACAGCGTTTATAGGTGACGGAGTAGTCTTCGCCGCAGTTGGGACAGTGGATCAGCGCGGAGCGGGTCCCCCCGGAGCGTTTGGTGGGCATGAGGCATCCCCCTTTGGGCTTTTTATGATATCCTGCGCGCCTGTTTCGGCGTGGGCGGCAGACGATCTTTCAGCCCATATCATAGCATGTTCCGCAGGGAATCGTCAACATATGACTGGGTGCGTAATGAAATATTAACAATTTTATGTCTACTTCGCGGAGAGAGGGGCTTGAGGAAGCCGCCGGGGGGAAGTATAATGGTGGAACAGACAAAGGGAAGCCCCGGCCGGGGCGGGAAAGGAGTGAGGGCCCGATGCCGGGAGAGATGACGGCGGAGGCCATGCACAAGCAGTACAGCGAAGGGGTGACCGCCTTCCGGCAGCACATCGCCAACCCCGCCATGCGGCAGAAGTTCCGGGGAGGCGCGGACGAGTTCTTCCGCTCTTGCGCCCTGGGGGTGTGGCACGCCGACGGCGGCAGCGTGAGCCCCCGCCATGTGGAGCTCTACAACGCCATCTACTGCAAGGGGGATCCCGCCCCCAGCGCCCTCTTCTGGGAGCTGTCCACCGCCGTGGCGGAGTACCCCGGCTTCCGGGAGCCGGAGTTCTTCCAGCGGATGCGGGAGCACGACCGGGCCTACGGCCAGGAGACCGCCCGGCGGTTCGTGGACCTCATGACCCTGATGCTCCTCCTCTTCGCCGCCGCCGACGGAGCGGTGAGCGACCGGGAGGCGGGCTTCGTCAACGCCTGCGCCGATGCGCTCACCGCCCTGTGCGACCGGGACGGCCTGCCCGGCGGGAAGGCCAAGCTGGACGCGGAGGATTTCGTCACCCGGCAGGGGCCCTCCCCCGCCGCTCCGCCCGCCGGGAAGGAGGCGGCAGAGCCTGCCGCCCCGGAGCCGGAGGAGAGCCTGGAGGACCTGATGGCGGAGCTGGACGGGCTGTGCGGCCTGGAGCGGGTGAAAAAGGACGTGAAGAGCCTCATCAATCTGGTGAAGGTGCGGAAGCTCCGGGAGAAGGAGGGGCTGCCCACCCCGCCCCTGTCCCTGCACCTGGTGTTCATGGGCAATCCGGGCACGGGCAAGACCACGGTGGCCCGGCTGCTGGCCCGGATCTACCACGCGATCGGCGTCCTCTCCAAGGGGCAGCTGGTGGAGGTGGACCGGTCCGGGCTGGTGGCGGGCTTCGTGGGGCAGACCGCCATCAAGACCGGGGAGGCCGTCCAGAAGGCCCTGGGGGGCGTCCTCTTCATCGACGAGGCCTATGCCCTCTCCAACCACGACTCCCCCAACGATTTCGGCCAGGAGGCCATCGAGACCCTCCTCAAGGGCATGGAGGACCACCGGGAGGATCTGGTGGTCATCGTGGCGGGGTACACCGACCTCATGGAGGGGTTCCTCCACTCCAACCCCGGCCTGGAGAGCCGCTTCAACAAGTACTTCTACTTCGAGGACTACGACGGGGCCCAGCTCATGGAGATCTTCCTCTCCCTGTGTGAGAAGAACGGCTATGCCCTCCAGAAGGAGGGGGAGGAGGCCGTCCGGGCCTGGTTCCAGCGGCTCTATGCGGAGCGGGACGAGAACTTCGGCAACGCCCGGGACGTGCGCAACTGCTTCGAGCGGGCGGTGGCCCGGCAGGCCGACCGGGTGGCCGCTCTGGACGGGCCCACCAAGGAGCAGCTCATGGAGCTCACCCTGGAGGATCTGGACCTGGAGGACGGAGAAAGCTGACGGAGCGGGCGGCAGAGAGACCTCTGCCGCCCGCCTAAAAATTTTTCCCAAAAAATTTTTAAAACCCCTTTACAAATCCCCTGAGGAGTGGTATAGTTAGGACAGCTAAAACAGTAAAGATTCTCATTATTGGATAGAGACGAATATTGATATATGGAGGAAAGTTATCATGAAGAAGTTCGTTTGCACCGTTTGCGGCTATGTGTACGAGGGCGACGCCGCCCCCGAGAAGTGCCCCCTCTGCGGCGCTCCCTCTGAGAAGTTCAAGGAGCAGGCCGGCGAGAAGACTTGGGCTGCCGAGCATGTGGTGGGCGTGGCCCAGGGCGCTCCCGAGGAGATCATGCAGGGCCTGCGCGAGAACTTCCAGGGCGAGTGCACCGAGGTCGGCATGTATCTGGCCATGGCCCGTGTGGCCCACCGCGAGGGCTATCCCGAGATCGGCCTGTACTGGGAGAAGGCCGCCTATGAGGAGGCCGAGCACGCCGCCAAGTTCGCCGAGCTGCTGGGCGAGGTGGTCACCGACTC
>DWZK01000023.1 GCA_019117605.1 Candidatus Intestinimonas stercoravium
CGGCAAGGTGGAGCGAAGCCACAGGGAGGACCAGAAGCGCTTTTACTCCTGTCACTGTTTCTACTCCCTCGATGACTTCGCCAAGCAGCTCGCTGTCCATAACCGCCGCTCCAACGACTTCCCTATGAGACCGCTTAACTGGTCCTCTCCTAACGAGTTCGCCGTCCAATATGTTTGACAAACCTACACGCTCCCCTTTTCTATATGCCCTTTCGCGAATATGGTGGGAGATGGCATCAGGAGGGCCCGCCGCCGCTTCCGGCTGATGCGCAGTGATTTTCTGCTCGAACTGGAATGATCTCTCGCGGAAGGTCAAAAATAGTACCACCTTGACTGAGAAAAGGAGGTCCTATCTTTGAAACCATCCCGTCCCCTGCGCCGGGCCGCTCTTCTGGCCCTGATGGCCGCTCTGGCCGTGCTCACCGCTCTGCCCGCCGCGGCCCTGTCCGCCGCCCAGGAGCCCGAGGTCCCCACTGTGGCCGCTTTCGCCAAAAACGGCACCACTACCGACGTGTTCACCTTCTCCCCTTCCGACTTCGTGGTGGGCTCCGGCGACGTGGAGCTGGACTCCATCCTCCTCACCTCCCTGCCGGACTCCAACGCCGGTGTGCTCTCCATGGCGGGGAAGGATCTGGCCGTGGGCGAGGCCGTGGCCCTGTCCGCGGTATCCGGCATGCGCTTCACCCCCAACGCCTCCCCGACCGTGGCCTCCACCTTCTTCACCTTCACCCCTGTCTTTGCAGACGGCTCCGGCGGAGAAGACGTGCGGGTAGACCTCTATCTCCTCACCGCGGAGAATGCCGCTCCAGTGGCGCAGGATCTGGAGATCTCCACCTATAAGAACGTGGCGATCACCGAGCGCTTCGCCGCCACCGACCCGGAGGGCGACATCCTCACCTTCCGCCTGGTGGACAAGCCCCGGCGCGGCGCTGTGACCCTCTCCGAGGACGGATCCGCCCAATTCGTCTATACGCCCTATGAGAACAAGACCGGCAAAGATACCTTCACCTATGTGGCTGTGGACGCTGTGGGCAACACTTCTCAGCCGGCTACCGTAAAGGTGAAGATCGAAAAGGCGTCTACCAAGGTGACCTATGCGGACATGGACGGCGTGGCCGCCTACAAGGCCGCCCTGCGGCTGGCCGAAGAGGGGATCCTCATCGGCGAGTGTATGGGCGGGAACTACTACTTCCAGCCCGACCTGCCGGTGAGCCGGGATGAATTCGTGGCCCTGGCCATGCACACTGTGGGCCTGGAGGCCATGGAGGGCGTGGCTCGTACCGGTTTCGCCGACGACGAATCCATCCCCACCTGGGCCAAGGGCTATGTCTCCTCTGCCCTGAAGTCGGGGGTGGTCCAGGGCACGGGCAGCAGCTCCGGAGCCGTTTTCGATCCCCAGCGGACCATCACCCGGGCTGAGGCCTCCGTCCTTCTGGACCGGATGCTCCAGATCACCGACACCACCGCCACCACCATGTTCGCCGACTCTGACGTGGCCCCTGTCTGGGCCTACCAGTCGGCGGTGAACCTGGAGACCGTGGGCGTGCTGGAGTCCACCCCGGAGGGGGCCCTCGCCCTCAGCGACACCCTCACTCGCGCCGATGCGGCCGAGATGCTCTGCGGCGCCCTGGAGGTGCTGGACGCCAGAGGCGGCGACGACTGGCTCCCCTGGTGATATCGAAAAACACCCGGGCCGGGGAGCAGCTGCTCCCCGGCCCGGGTGTCCGCGATGATGTAGGAGAGGGGCCCTCGCCCCTCTCCCTTTCGTCTCTCCTCCGGCCCCAAGAGCCGGGGGGCTTTCGGCGGCCGGTCTCCGGCGCCAGCGGGCTTTGTACCTTCTCTATCTATTAAAAACAAAAAATCCACACCTCCAGGTGTGGGGATCTTCGTTCAGGCTGTTATCGCTCGCTGACCACGGTCTCACCGGTATCTCCGAAGATCAGATCGTCCACATCTGTCGCCACTGTCGTATAAGATCCAAACATTCTCACCATATTTCGTCACCTCCTTTTAGCTTACATGTGTTATTTTATCACGTTTCTTTGTCGAAAACAAGATAACAAAGTTATCCTTTTCATAAGATCATTGTAAACTTTTCGTGACCGGATATCCCGTCGGATCTCAGATAAAAAATTTGCTTGCAAATCGCTCCAGTCCATGCTATAATATCCAAGTCGGCTGAGATATGTGATATGCACGTGTAGTTCAATGGTAGAATGTCAGCTTCCCAAGCTGAACACGAGGGTTCGATTCCCTTCACGTGCTCCAATGAGAAAAGGGCATCTGCTTTGCAGATGCCCTTTTCTCATTGGGTCCCACCACCCACAGAGCGGCAGACAGCCATAGAGCCATAGACGGACATATTTCCCTTGTCTCAGGGCCGCTTTTTCTATATAATCAACATCAGGGAGATATAGTCCCCTGTGTGTCCCGCTCTTCCAAGGAGGTGCTTTCCATGGCCCGAGTCGGCTTCATCCACGACAAGCTGGATATCAAATTCCTGATCCTGTATATCATGACCCGCGTGATCGCCCCCATCGACCTGCCCACACTGGCGGATCTGGCTATGTGCGACGAGGGAGTAGACTACTTCGACTTTGCCGAAGCGGTGGCTGAACTGGTCCACACCGAGCATCTCACTCTGGACGACCACAAGTATGCCATCACGGACAAGGGCCGGAAGAACGGCGCCATCTGCGAGAGCAGCCTTCCCTATTCCATCCGGGTCAAGTGCGAGAAGAGCGTCTCCCGGCTCAACGGCCGTCTCCGGCGGGAAGCCCAGGTGCGTACCGAACTGGCCCCCCGGCCGGACGGCTTCTTCACCCTCCGCTTATCCCTGGATGACGAGCACGGCAATCTGCTGACTTTAGAGCTGCTCACCGCTTCCGAGTACCAATCCAAGCGTCTCTCCGAGCAGTTCCGTGCCCATCCGGACCAGATATACAACGGCATCCTGGACGTATTGCTCACAGATTTCGACGGCAAGGAGTGACCCTTCATGGCCGAGCCCGCCCTGATGGGCTATCCCATCTCCATCCTGTTCCTCTACTTCATCTTCTACTCCTTCTGCGGCTGGATCTGGGAGACCTGCTACTGCTCCGTCAAAGAGCGGCGTTATGTGCCCCGCGGCTTCCTCTACGGCCCGATCTGCCCCATCTACGGGATAGGCTTCCTGCTGATGATCCTGTTCTTCGAGCCCTTCCGGGACAATCTGGTGGTGTTCTATTTCGTCGCCGTCACCGTGATGACCGCCTGGGAATATTTCGTCGGATGGCTGCTGGAGACCACCACCCACATCAAGTACTGGGATTACAGCCGTATGCCCTTCAATATCAAAGGGCGGGTGTGCCTGGGCGGCAGCCTTCTCTGGGGCGTCCTGTCCTATGTCGCCATCTTTTGGATCCACCCCCATGTGGCCCGCCTGTTCGCCGCGATCCCTCTCTGGATGCGCTATACGCTCAGCGGCTGCTTCCTCGCCCTTTTGGCTGTAGACGCCGTCACCACCGTCCGCAAGCTGGCCGGCATCACACAGGCCCTTGACCGGCTCCAGACGGCCGGGGACGAGCTGCGGCTCCAGTTGGCTCTGGCCCGGGCGGATCTGGGAGAGAGCCTGGAGGAACGGAGCGAGCAGCTCCGTCAAAAGCTGGCGGAGGCCCGGGCCGTCCTCTCCCCCGCCGCCGCCCAGCGGCTGGAGGCCCTGGCCGCCAACTACAGCGAGCTGCTCAAGCGAGCGGAGCGTCAGAGCCGCCGGTTCCGCAAGCGCTATGCCCACATGACCTCCCGGCGCTATACGCTGGATGACGTGCGGGCCTATGGGGCCGAGTGGAAGGCCTCTCTCCGCCGGGCCAGAGCCGAGCGGAAGGCCCGCCGGAAAAAATGACCCCATATCCATACATGATGGGACGCCCTGCGGCAGCATATGGTGCCGCAGGGCGTCCTCATATCTCGCTCATCCCTCTGCCTTCGGGCGGAGCGGCCGTCCCATGAAACGGATCGCTCTCTCGGCCAGCACCTCCATGGGATCCAGATGATAGGGTCCCAGCCCCTCCTGGTCCCGGATGCAGGACAGCTCCGTACATCCCAGGATAGCCAGCGCGCACCCCGCCGCCCGGGCCGCAGCTTCGATCGCGCCCCAGGCCGCCATATCCGCCCTGCGGCCCCGCTTGATGCGCTGGTAGATCTCCAGATCCACCAATGCCTGGACCTCCTCCGGCGGCAGATAGACCGGTACGCCTCTGGCCTCCAGCTCCCGCTGGTAGAGCCCCGTACGGATGGTGCCTCGGGTGGCCAGGATGGCCACCCGCTCCCCGGCGCTGCGGGCGGCCGCCTCCTCCGCCGCCAGACGGACCATATGCAGGACGGGGATATGGAGCTCCGGGGCCACCATATCCACGAAGAAATGGGCGGTGTTGCAAGTCACGGCCACCGCCCGGCAGCCGCTCTCCTCCAGGAAGCGCAGGTCGGCGCGCATCCGCTCTCTCACCCGCTCCGTGTCCCCGGAGAGGATCGCCGAGGTCCGGTCGGGCATCTCCGTGTCGCTGAGGAGCAGCAGGGGGATGTGGTCCTGGTCACGCTCCGCATCGGTGCGCTCGGTCAGCAGCTTGTAGAAGAGCTGAGAGGCCAACGGGCCCATACCGCCCAGCACGCCCAGCAAGTCCTTCATCTCCCCGCCTCCTCCAGCTGATAGCTCCTCAACCCCCGGACCGTGTTGCCCCGGACGCCGGTAGTGGTCTCTCCGTGGTAGAGGGCGCTGAGGATCGCCTCCTCCATGGCCTCCACCGCCGCCTCGAAGACCATGTCGATGTTCTCGTCGAAGAACATGCGCAGCGGGAGGATATCAGTCCTGCTGTAGTGCGGGACCCGGTTGGCGGTGGTGAAGGCGATGGCGATGTCGCCGCTACCGTTGCCCATGAAGGACCCGGTCCGCCCCAGAGAGATGGATGCCCGCCGGGCCACCCGCTTGAGCTGCCGCTCGCTGAGGGGGATATCCGTGGCGATGAGGAGGATGATGGACCCCTGGTCCTTCTCCGCCTCCTTCTGCCGCTGGATCTCGCGGCCCACGTGCCGGCCCCCTATGACCAGGTTCCCCGCAGAGCCGAAGTTGGCCATGACCAGGGCGCCTACCGTATAGTCTCCGCCGTCGATCTTCAGCACCCGGGAGGCAGAACCTATGCCCCCCTTGAGCCCCAGGCAGCACATGCCGGTGCCGCCGCCCACGGCCCCCTCGGCGAAATCCTCCGAGGCGCCCTCGATGGCCTGGCGGACGTGCTCCTCCCGCACATGGAGGCCCCGGATGTCGTTGAGGTGCCCGTCGTTGCACTCGGTGACCACGCAGTTCACCGTGCCGGTGGTGACCCCGATATCCGGGTGTCCCTCCAGCATATACCGGACCAGTCCGGTGAGGGCGGTCCCCACGCTGAGGGTGTTGGTCATGAGGATCGGGGTCTCGATGGTCCCCAGCTCCTCGATCTGCAGGAGGCCCGCGCTCTTCCCGAAGCCGTTGAGAGACACTTGGGCCGCCATCACTTTATCCAGGAACAGGTCTCCCCCGTGGGGGAGCACGGCGGTGAGGCCGGTATTGACTTCCCCGTCCTGTATGGTCACATGGCCCACTTTCACACCCGGCACGTCGGTGATCAGATCCCGGGGGCCCGCCGGCCACTTGGACCAGAGCTCGATGCCGCTGTCGCTGGGCAGTCCCATTGGGCTGCGCCTCCTTTCTTTCTCTCATACCGGGTCAGCCCCGGTGATCCTCCTTCACTTCGCCCATCCGATAGGCTTTCAGGAGCGCCTTCAGGTCGTCCACCTGGGCCTGGAGCTCCACGCCGATGTCGGTGTCCGCGATCTTCACCCGGGACTCCATGCGCTCGAAGATGTCGGAGGAATTGGCGATGTCCTTGTTCTCCCGGATCGCCTCCTGCCGGCCTGGGAAGGAGGTGTGGGAGACGATGCGATAACAGTTGGAATTATAGATCAGGGTATAGCCGGCGATGCCGGTGGTGGGCTGATAGGCCCGGCAGAAGCCGCCGTCGATGACGATGAGCTTGCCGCCCCCCTTGATGGGGCTCTCCCCCTTCTTGGACTTGACGGGGATATGGCCGTTGATGATGTGGCAGTGGGGGCCCGCCAGGCCGAACTCCGCCATCAGCCGGTCGCACACGGCGGGGTCGTTATAATAGGTGTAGTAGGCGTTCTTCGGCTCGCTCCAGGAGGACTCGTCCTTGATGAGCCGCCGCTCGAAGGTGGTCATCTGCTGCCGCCCGAAGAGGGGGGAGTTCCGCCCGCACCAGAGGAACCACAGGAAGTCCTGTCCGGCGGTGCGCTCCGGCGTGCCGGGCTTGGCATAGTAGCCCTGGCGGGCCACCGCCTCCGCGTGGTCCAGGAAGGCCCGTCCGCCCAGGTCCTTGCAGCCCACCATGCTGAACTTCATGATCTCCCCGTCATCGGTGAGCGGGATGCAGCCGTGGAGGAGCAGGTTCCCGTTGAAGACCTTGTAGAGCCCCCCCTTGGAGTAGAGGAAGCGCACATGCTTCTGGAGCTTCTCGCTGTGTTCGAAGGAGGCGGTGAGCTGGTCGATGACCTCGCTCTCCTCGGGGGACAGGTCGTAGGGATGTTCCCGGTCCACGGTGGGGAAGTCGGTGTCCGCCAGGTCGTATCTCACCCCGTCGATGGTGATGCACTTGTTCTCGTAGTCGATCTTGTCCAGCAGCAGCCGGTCATCCATGCCGAAGCCGGGGTTGCGCAGGATCTTCTGCCCCTCCAGCTTGAAGAGGATGACGGTGATGGCCTTGTGCATCCGGGCGGCCAGGGCCTTGTCCTTCTCCGTATAGTTGCTGGCGTCGTCCCCGGCGAACTTGGCCTTGAAGCAGGAGCAGTCGCAGTCCCGGTAGACCTCGTTGGCGAAGAGGGCCAGGGGGCGCAGGGAGATGCCGTAGCCGGTCTCGATGACCTCCAGGTTATTGTAGTGGATGGAGTTGGAGAGGACGGTGGCCACCAGGGTCCGGCTGCCGGTGGCCGCGCCCATCCAGAGCACGTCGTGGTTGCCCCACTGGATGTCCACGTTGTGGTAGTCCATGAGGGCGTCCATGATGATGTCCGCCCGGGGCCCCCGGTCGAACATGTCGCCCACCATGTGGAGGCGGTCCACCACCATCCGCTTGATGAGGTCGCACACTGCGATGATGAAGTCCCCCGCCCGGTCGATGTCGATGATGGTGGAGATGATGTTCTCGTAGTACTCCCGCTTGTTGTGGTAGTCGTAGTTGGTGTTGATCAGCTCATCGATGATGTAGGCATACTCCTTGGGCATGGCCTTGCGCACTTTGGAGCGGGTATACTTGGAGGTGACCAGGCGGCATATGTCCACCAGCCGGTGGAGGGTGATGCGGTACCACTCCTCCAGCTCCTCTTCCTCCAGCTCTCCGGAGAGCTCTTCCAGCTTCTCCGCCGGATAGTAGATGAGGGTGGCCAGCTGGTCCCGCTCCGCCTTGGATACGCTGGTGGAGAAGAGCTCGTCCACCTTCTCCCGTACCGCCCCGGAGGCGGAATTGAGGATGTGCAGGAAGGCCTCATACTCCCCATGGACGTCCGAGATGAAGTGCTCCGTCCCCTTTGGCAGGTTCAGGATGGCCTGGAGGTTGATGATCTCCGTGCTGGCCGCCTGGACCGTGGGATACTGGCGGGAGAGCATCTGGAGATAGCGGAGATCGGGCGCGCGGCGGGATTGGACATGTTTCATTGGTGAGACCTCCTTGTAAAAGATCGGCATTTCATCGTGATATCCCCAGTATAACACAGATCCGGCCGGGTGGAAGGAGTTTTTTCGAATTTTCCAAGTGGCCCCTCTCTGCCCTTGCAAAAGCGGCGGCTTTCCCTTAAACTATTGGTAGTACATGAGCAGTACAGGAGAGGACGCGATACCCATGGCTACTTTGAAAGAGATCTCTCAGCGCACAGGATATTCCCCCGCCACCATCTCCCGTATCCTCACCGGCGACCCGGCCCTCGCCGTCTCGGACGAGGCCCGGAAGCGGGTGCTGGAGGAGGCCGGCAAGCTCAACTACGCCGCCACCAAGAGCCGGCGGGGACGCGCTCCCAAGCATCTGCTGCGGCTGGCCGTGGCCGAGATGCTCACCCCTGCCGAGCAGCTCCAGGACCCCTTCTACCTCTACCTCCACGACCATGTGGAGCAGGCCTGCGTGGAGCAGAAGTACGCCTTCCTCCCCCTGGAGCGGGGGGAGACGGGGTTCTCTCTCCCCGAGGGGGACTGCGGCGCGGCGGTGGCCATCGGCCGCTTCACGCCGGGGCAGGTCGCCTCTCTGGAGCGGATCACGCCCCGCCTGGTCTTCCTCAACTCTTCTCCCGACGAGTCCCGGTTCGACTCGGTGGTGCTCAACTATGACCTGGGCATCCGGCTGGCGGTGGACTATCTCCTCTCCCTCGGCCACCGGCGGCTGGGCTTCATCGGCCCCGCCTGGCGCCTGGACGACCGGCGGGAGCCCGCCCCGGAGGTCCGCCGGGCCAGCTTCATCGCCCAGATGGAGCGCCACGGCCTCTACGATCCCCGGTTCCTCATCGACACGCCTATGGAGGCCAGGCCCACCGCAGAGGCCGTGACCGCCTTCCTCACTGCGGGGGGGCCTCTCCCCACCGCCTTCCTCACCGCCAATGAGGAGACCGCCTTGGGCGCGGTCCGGGCCCTCTCCTCCGCCGGTCTCTCCATCCCCGGCGATATCTCCCTGCTCTCCTTCAACGATACGCCGCTGTCCCAGCTGGTCGTCCCGCCCCTCACCTCTATCTCCACCCATGTGGAGGAGATGGCCCGGGCGGCCGTCCGTCTCGCGGGCGAGCGGGTCCCCACCCCCGGCCCCGTCCCCGCCCGCGGTCTCCCCGTCAAACTGGTGGTCCCCCCCTCCCTGGTGGTCCGGGAGAGCACCGGCGCGCCCCGTCCGGAGGCGTGATGATGGCAGATATGTCAAAAAATATTCCCGGCTTCTGTGCGTTTTGCTGTTTTTAAATTTTTACTAAAAATTTGCTTGCCATTTCCCGCCGGGGCGGATATACTGAAGATACAGCGATAGGCACGACATTGGATCATGAAAGGAAGGGCATCATCTATGGCGATCTTGGTATTGGGCGGGGCCGGCTACATCGGCTCCCACACTGTCTACGAGCTCATCGACGCGGGACGGGACGTTGTGGTGGTGGACAACCTCCAGACCGGCTTCCGGCAGGCGGTCCACCCCAAGGCCCGGTTCTATCAGGCCGACATCCGGGACCGTGCGGCCATGGACAAGGTCTTCGAGTCCGAGGACATCGAGGGCGTGGTCCACTTCGCCGCCTCCTCCCAGGTGGGCGAGAGCATGTCCGACCCTCTGAAATACTATGACAACAACCTGAGCGGCACCTGTGTGCTCCTCCAGTCCATGGTGGCCCACGGGGTGCTGAAGATCGTCTTCTCCTCCACCGCCGCCACCTATGGCGAGCCGGAGCGGGTCCCCATCCTGGAGACCGACAAGACCCAGCCCACCAACTGCTACGGCGAGACCAAGCTGGCCATGGAGCACATGATGAGCTGGGTGTCCCGGGCCCACGGCCTGAAGTATGTGGCCCTCCGCTACTTCAACGCCTGCGGCGCCCATCCCTCCGGCGTCATCGGCGAGGCCCACGACCCCGAGACCCACCTGGTGCCCATCATCCTCCAGGTGCCCAACGGTAAGCGGGACCATGTGTCCATCTTCGGCGATGACTACCCCACCAAGGACGGCACCTGCGTCCGGGACTACATCCACGTCACCGACCTGGCCCAGGCCCACATCCTGGCCCTGGACTACCTGCTCAAGGGCGGGGACAACAACGTCTTCAACCTGGGCAACGGCGTGGGCTTCACCGTCAAGGAGGTCATCGACACCGCCCGGGCCGTCACCGGCCACCCCATCCCCGCCGAGGTCTCTCCCCGCCGGGCCGGCGACCCCGCCCAGCTCATCGCCTCCTCTCAGAAGGCCATCGACGTGCTGGGCTGGAAGCCCCAGTACAACGACCTGGCCACCATCATCTCCACCGCCTGGAACTGGCACAAGAGCCATCCCAACGGCTACGAGGGCTGACCCCTCTCTCCCGCACTGCCTTTCGCGGGCGGCCGCCGGCCACCTCCCCCCTGGGCGAGGCCCCGGGGCCGCCCGCGCTTTATTTTGTTGAACGAGGTGTTTTCAATGGTAGATAAAGAGATCGCGGCCCTGGTGGCCTATGCCGAGCGCACCGGCCTCATCGAGCCCTGTGAGCGCGCCTGGGCGGTGAACACCCTGCTGGAGGGCCTGGGCCTGGACAGTTACACCGCCCCCGAAGAACCGGTGAGCGGCGACATCGACCTGGCCAAGACGCTGGAGGCCCTGATGGACGACGCCCATGCCCGGGGGGTGCTCAAGGAGGACTCGGTGGTATACCGGGACCTCTTCGACACCATGCTCATGGGCCGGCTGACCCCCCGTCCCGCCCAGGTGATCGCCAAGTTCCAGGCTCTGCGGGAGCAGGACCCCAAGGCGGCCACCGACTGGTACTATCAGTTCAGCCAGGACACCAACTATATCCGCCGGGACCGCATCGCCAAGGACATGAAGTGGGTCTCTCCCACCGAGTACGGCGACCTGGACATCACCATCAACCTCTCCAAGCCGGAGAAGGACCCCAAGGCCATCGCTGCCGCCCGGGATCTGCCCGCCTCCGCCTACCCCCGCTGCCAGCTCTGCGCGGAGAACGAGGGCTATGCCGGCCGGGTGAACCACCCCGCCCGGGGCAACCACCGCATCGTGCCCATCACCATCAACGGCAGCCCCTGGTTCCTCCAGTACTCCCCCTATGTCTACTACAATGAGCACTGCATCTGCCTCAACAGCGAACATGTGCCCATGAAGATCGACCGGGCCTGCTTCGCCAAGCTGCTGGACTTCGTGGGCCAGTTCCCCCACTACTTCGTGGGCTCCAACGCCGACCTGCCCATCGTGGGCGGCTCCATCCTGGCCCACGACCACTTCCAGGGAGGCCACTACACCTTCGCCATGGCCAAGGCCCCGTTGGAGACGCCGGTGACCTTCCGCGGCTTCGAGGACGTGGAGGCCGGCATCGTGAAGTGGCCCATGTCGGTGATCCGCATCACCCATGCCGACCCGGCCCGGCTGGTGGACCTGGCCGACCGCATCCTGAAGAGCTGGAGGGGCTACACCGACGAGGCCGCGTTCATCTTCGCCGAGACCGACGGGGAGCCCCACAACACCATCACCCCCATCGCCCGCCGCCGGGGGGAGAAGTACGAGCTGGACCTGGTGCTCCGCAACAACATCACCACCCCCGAGCACCCCCTGGGCGTGTATCACCCCCACGCCGAGCTCCACCACATCAAGAAGGAGAACATCGGCCTCATCGAGGTCATGGGCCTGGCGGTGCTCCCCGCCCGCCTGAAGGATGAGCTCACCGCCCTGGCCGACCTGCTGGCCACCGGCGGGGACCTGCGCGCCGACGAGCGCACCGCCAAGCACGCCGACTGGGCCGAGGGCTTCCGGGGCAAGTACGACATCACCGAGGACAATGCCCTGGACATCGTGAAAAAGGAGACCGGCCTGGTCTTCGCCCAGGTGCTGGAACACGCCGGCGTTTACAAGCGCACCGACGAGGGCCGCGCCGCCTTCCTGCGCTTCATCCAGCAGGTGTGACGTTCCCCATTCGCAAAAGCGGGCCCCGTGCCTTCCGGCACGGGGCCCGCTCTTTCATACCTTTATCCCTTACGGCTCCTCACAGCTCGTCCAGCTCCTCCTGGAGCACCTGGTTGACCACCTGGGGCGATGCCTGGCCCTTGAGCTCCCGCATGACCTGTCCCACCAGGAAGCCGAAGGCCTTCTTCTTGCCGCCCTTGTAGTCCTCCACCGACTTGGGGTTGGCCGCCAGGACCTGGGCCACTACATCGGCCACCAGCCCGGCATCCGACACCTGCCTGAGACCGTGGGCCTCTACATAGGCGTCCACGTCTCCGTCGCTTTCAAACACCGCGTCGAACACCTTTACGGCGGTGTTCCGGTTCAGGGCCCCGGTCTGGACCAGCTGGATGATCCGGGCCAGCGTCTTGGGGGTCAGGGCCAGGTCCTTGGCCTCCAGCCCTCCGGCGGAGAGGCGGCGGAGCACCTCCCCCATGATCCAGTTGGCTGCCTGTTTGGGGGGCGCCCCCAGCTCCACCACGGCCTCGAAGAAGTCGGCCAGGGCCTTCTGGCCGGTGAGCATCTCGCAGTCGTAGGCGGGCAGGCCCCACTCCGCCTGATAGCGGGCCGCCTTGGCCTCCGCCATCTCGGGGATCTCCGCGCGGAGGCGGTCCAGGTATCCGTCGGAGATCTCCAGGGGCGGGATATCCGGCTCGGGGAAGTAGCGGTAATCCTGGGCGTCCTCCTTGGAGCGCATGGCGAAGGTGGCGTCCTTGTTCTCGTCCCAGCGGCGGGTCTCCTGCACCACCCGCTTCCCCTCCTCGATGGCCTCGATCTGCCGTCTGGCCTCGTACTCGATGGAGCGGGCGATGGCCTTGAAGGAGTTGAGGTTCTTCATCTCGGTGCGGGTGCCCAGCTCCTCCGCCCCCGCCGGGCGCACCGACAGGTTCACGTCGCAGCGGAGGGAGCCCTCCTGCATCTTGCAGTCGGAGACCCCCAGGTACTGGAGGGTGGAGCGCAGCTTCTCCAGATAGGCGATGACCTCCTCGGCGGAGCGGAAGTCCGGCTCGGTGACGATCTCGATGAGGGGCACGCCGCAGCGGTTGTAGTCGCAGCGGGTCTGGTCGATCCAGGGGTCGTGGACCAGCTTGCCCGCGTCCTCCTCCATGTGGAGCTCGTGGATGCGGATCGTCTTCTCCACGCCGGAGGGGGTGCGGATGGGGACCCGGCCGTTCCGGACGATGGGCAGGTAGAGCTGGGAGATCTGGTAGGCCTTGGGCAGGTCGGGGTAGAAGTAGTTCTTCCGGTCGAACTTGCAGGAGCGGGCGATCTCTCCGTTCAGGGCCAGGCCCGCCTTCACGGCGAACTCCAGCACCTTCTCATTGACCACCGGCAGGGTGCCCGGCATCCCGGTGCACACCGGACAGCAGTGGGTGTTGGGGGCGCCCCCGAACGCGGTGGTGCAGGAGCAGAAGATCTTCGTCTTGGTGGCCAGTTCCACATGGGTCTCCAGGCCGATCACCATTTCCCAGGTCATATCACTCTGCCTCCTTTCCGGCGGGGGCCTTTTTGTGGTAGTCCGTCTCCAGCTGGAAGGCGTGGGCGGCGCCCAGCACCTTGGCCTCCCCCAGGGCGGGGCCGATCAGCTGGGCCCCGATGGGCATGCCCTCGCTGTCGAAGCCGCAGGGCATGGACAGCCCCGGCAGGCCCGCCAGGTTCAGGGGCACGGTGTAGATGTCCGAGAGGTACATCTTCAGGGGATCCCCCAGGCTCTCCCCCAGCCTGGGGGCGGTGGAGGGGGCCACGGGGGTCAGGAGCAGGTCGTACCTCTCGAAGGCCGCATCGTAGGCCCCTTTGATCGCGGCCTTCACCTGGAGGGCCTTCTTGTAGTAGGCGTCGTAGTAGCCGGCGGAGAGCACGAAGGTGCCCAGCAGGATCCGCCGCTTCACCTCCGGACCGAAGCCCTCGGTGCGGGTCTTGTTGTAGAGGCCGGTCAGGTCCTCGTATCCCTCCGCCCGCCAGCCGTACTTCACGCCGTCGAAGCGGGAGAGGTTGGAGCTGGCCTCGGCGGAGGCGATGATATAGTAGGCGGGTACCACATACTTCATGATGGGGAGGGCGCACTCCTCCACCACCGCCCCCCGCTCCCGCAGCACACCGGCGGCGGCGAGGACGGCGTCCCGGACCTCTCTCTCCAGGCCCTCCCCGAAGCAGTCGGCGGGCAGGCCCACCCGCAGGCCCCGGATGTCCCCGGTGAGCCCCTCCAGCAGGCGGCCGCAGGGCGCGTCCAGGCTGGTGCCGTCCCGCCGGTCCCGGCCCATGACCAGATCCAGCACGGCGGCGCAGTCGGCGGCGGAGCGGGCGATGGGCCCCATCTGGTCCAGGGAGGAGGCGTAGGCGATGAGGCCGTACCGGGACACGGTGCCGTAGGTGGGCTTCATGCCGGTGACGCCGCAGTAGGAGGCAGGCTGGCGGATGGAGCCGCCGGTGTCCGAACCGACGGCGTACCAGCACTCCCCCGCCGCCACGGCGGCGGCGGCCCCGCCGGAGGAGCCGCCGGGCACCCGCTCCAGGTCCCAGGGGTTCCGGGCGGGCCCGTACCAGGAGGTCTCCGAGGTGGAGCCCATGGCGAACTCGTCCATGTTCAGCTTGCCCAGCAGCACCCCTCCGGCGTCCCGCAGGCGCTCTGCCAGAGTGGCGTCATAGGGGGGCGCGAACTCCCCCAGGATCCTGGAGGCACAGGAGGTCTTGACCCCCCGGGTGCAGATG
>DWZK01000024.1 GCA_019117605.1 Candidatus Intestinimonas stercoravium
GGGCAGAAGCAGCGGATCGCCATCGCCCGGGCCCTGGCCTCCGACCCCAAGGTGCTCCTCTGTGACGAGGCCACCTCCGCCCTGGACCCCACCACCACCCGCAGCATCCTGAAGCTGATCCAAGACATCAACCGCCGCCTGGGCCTCACCGTCATCGTGATCACCCACGAGATGGCGGTGGTGGAGGAGATCTGCTCCCATGTGGCCATCCTGGACCACGGCCGGGTGATGGAGACGGGGACGGTGGAGGAGGTCTTCTCCAATCCCAAGACAGAGGCGGGCCGCCGCCTGGTGTACCCCGAGGGGGCGCGGATCGACCGCTTCCCGGTGGCGGGCGTGGTCCGCGTGGCCTTCAATGGCGGCTCCTCTTACGAGCCGCTGATCGCCTCCCTGGCGATCGACTGCGGGGTGAAGGTGAACATTCTGGGGGCGGACACCCGCAACGTGGGGGGCAAGGCCTTCGGCTCCATGCTGCTGGGCCTGCCCGAGGACAAGGACGAGGCCGCCAAGGCCATGGATTACCTGCGCGCCCAGCGGGATGTGACGGTGGAGGAGGTGCCCGATTACCATGACTGAATTCTTTGCTTCTCTCAGCCCGGATGCGGCGGAACAGGTGGAATATCTCATCAACAACGTCCCCTTCGCCATCTGGGAGACCCTGTATTCCACGGTCCTGGCCACCATCCTCGCCTACGTCATCGGCCTGCCTCTCGGCGTGCTCCTGGTGGTGGGAGAGGAAGGCGGGATCCTGCCTCTGCCCCGGCCGGTGATGACCGTGCTCAACGTGGTGGTCAACCTGCTGCGCTCGGTGCCGTTCCTCATCCTGATGGTGGTGGTCTTCCCCCTGTCCCGCCTCCTCATCGGCACCTCTATCGGCACCAAAGCCACCATCGTCCCCCTCTTCATCGCCGCCTTCCCCTTCGTGGCCCGGCTGGTGGAGGCCTCCATCCGCGAGATGGACCGGGGCATCATCGAAGCGGCGGAGTCCATGGGCTGCTCCCCCCTTCAGATCATTACAAAGGTCATCCTGCCCGAGTGCGTCCCCTCCCTTCTCACCGGCTTCGCCACCGCCTTCGTCACCATCCTCAGCTATGGCGCCATGTCCGGCGCCATCGGCGGCGGCGGCCTGGGCTCCATGGCCCTGAACCGGGGCTTTACCCGCCACCAGAACATCGTCCTCTGGGGGGCGGTGATCCTGCTGGTCATCCTGGTGCAGATCTTCCAGACCGTGGGCACCCGGCTGGCCGTCCGTCTGGACCGCCGCATCTCTGGAAAGGGCGGCAGGAAGCGCCGCCGCAGAGAGACCGCGAAAAAGATCAACAATGAGCGCCGCATCGGCGGCACCATGTAAAATTCTACAGGCCGGACAAATGGATACCATTTGTCCGGCCCCTTTTTAGTGCACCCTGCCCGCTTGACAGATCCGCCCTGTCCGGGGTAAACTAGATGCAACTTCAGCAAAATCGAATATCGCCCCTCAAACGCGAGGAAGAGAAGAGTAGGCGGGAAGATACGGCACAGAGAGCCCGGTATGGTGAAAGCGGGTACGGAAGGTCCTGTTGAAGATGGTCTTGGAGCGGCGCGGCTGACTGCGTGATGCGCACAGGTCGCGACGGGTGCGCCCGTAAACGCGCAGGAGTATGTTTGTACTCCATAAGGCCCCCTCCGTGAGGATGGGGTGAAACAAGGTGGTACCACGAAGCGTATGCTCTCGTCCTTGGATCTGTATCCAGGGACGTTTTTTTATATCTATCTGCTGGTCTCCGCCGGTCTCCGGCGGCCGCCATATACAAAAACACAACGATCGGAAGGAGAATATCCCATGAAAAAACTCGTCTCTCTGCTCCTGACCGGCGCCCTGACCGCCGGCCTGCTCGCCGGCTGCTCCGGTTCCGGCTCCGGCGCCACCGATACCCCCGCGCCCGAGAGCTCCGCTCCCGTGGAAGAGTCCACCTCTCTGGAGGGCACCACCATCACGGTGGGCGCCACCCCCGCTCCTCACGCCGAGATCCTGGAAGTGGTCAAGGAGCTCCTGGCCGAGCAGGGCATCACCCTGGACATCCGGGAGTTCGACGACTACATCCTCCCCAACCAGGCCGTGGAAGACGGCTCCCTGGATGCCAACTATTTCCAGCACATCACCTACATGGACAACTTCAACGTGGAGTACGGCACCCACCTGGTGAGCGCCGCCGAGGTCCACTACGAGCCCTTCGGCATCTATGCCGGCAAGACTGCCAGCCTGGACCAGCTGGCCGACGGCGCCCAGATCGCCGTGCCCAACGACACCACCAATGAGGGCCGCGCCCTGCTGCTCCTCCAGGAGCAGGGCCTCATCACCCTCACCGAGGACTGCGGCCTGGAGGCCACCAAGGACGACATCGCCGAGAACCCCCACAACTATGAGATCGTGGAGCTGGAGGCCCGGCTCCTGCCCACCACTCTCCAGGATGTGGATGTGGCCGTCATCAACGGCAACTACGCCATCGACGCCGGCCTGAAGGTGTCCGACGCCCTGGCCATCGAGTCCGCCGACGGCACCGCCGCCCAGGCCTATGTGAACGTGCTGGCCGTGGAGGAGGGCCGTGAGGACGACCCCGCCATCCAGGCTCTGGCCGCCGCCCTGTGCAGCCAGGAGGTCAAGGACTTCATCGACGAGACCTACGAGGGCGCCGTCGTGGCCGTGTTCTGACCGAGCCCTTCCCCCTCTCTTGGATACGCCGGAAGGCCGGTCTCCCGCAGCGGGAGGCCGGCCTTCCGGCTTTATCTGTGGCGCAGCGGGCCCCGACGCCCTCTCCGAGCAAAAGAGCGGCGCGGTCTCTCAGACCGCGCCGCTCCTGGCTCATCCCATCTTCCGTCCGGGGCTCACTCCACGAAGCAGGCCCGCCCCGGCTTCCGCTCCTGGGCCTTGGGCTCCTCGCCATCCGTATACCCCACGATGCAGTGGCCGATGCCCTCATAGTCGCCCTCGATGCCCAGGGACCTGAGCAGCTCCTTGCCCTCGGGGCTCTCGAACTCCTCCTTGGCCCGGTGGATCCAGCAGCTCCCCAGGCCCAAGGCGTGGGCGGCCAGCATCAGGTCCCCCATGACCAGGCTGCCGTCGTAGAGATAGGTGGGCTTGCTCTTGTCGGCCAGCACCACCAGCACCGCCGGCGCGCCGTAGAAGGGGTCGCTGTCCGTGCCCATGATCCGGGCGTTCCACTTGGAGAGCTCGTCCCGCAGCTCCTTGTTGGTGACAGCCAGGATGATGGGGGACTGCCAGCCCATGCCGGAGGGGGCGTAGGTGCCCGCCCGCACGATCTTCTCCAGGATCTCCTTGGGCACCGCGTCGGGCTTGAACTTCCGGACGCTCCGCCGGGTCTCTATCAGCTCCAGGGTCTTCTCGTTCTCGTTCATGATGATCCCTCCATCGTCATCGCGGTAAGGTCTGGGCTATCGTGGCCCATGTATCCTATTATAGTCCCTCTGCGGACGAAAGGCGACCCGTCCACGCTCTATCTGTTTTTGATATCGGTATCTATCCCATGGATACCCGGGCGCCTCATCCAGCCGGCAGGGCGGCCCACCATCTTTGGCCCGCCTCACAGCGCGAAGTCCTCTGCGATCTGGGCGAGATGGAACACGAATACACGCCGCAGCACGCCATCTTCATCCGGCTGCACGTTTTGGTGGGTCTCCGTCAGTGCGTACTCTCCGGCAAAGTACAGCGCGCCATCCTTTCTCTTTTCGAATACCAAGAGATGCTTGCGTCTTGCCCTGTGCGAGAGCACCTCGACGTTCAGGTCATACATGTTGTTCTCTATACTGTCTTGGTGTCCCCTGCGCCCGATGCCTGTATACATACAGTATCCATCGCTATCCGTTGCTTTTGGGGCGGCTCTCCCCCTTGGAGAGCAGTACCACCGTCTCGACTTGTTCTTCATTGTCCAAACTAATACTCATGTCTTCCTCGATAATCGGCAGCTTAAATTTGATGGATTTTAACCACTGTCCATTGGCTTGGCGTTCCGGGTAAATCTGAATCTCATAGATCAACGCCTCGATCAGCTGCCGCCGCTCCGCTTCATTCATCACGCCGTACAGTTTTTCAAAATA
>DWZK01000025.1 GCA_019117605.1 Candidatus Intestinimonas stercoravium
GCGGTCCGCTGCTCCGGTCCGGTGAAGGCGCAGGGGGGCAGCACCTCCCACACCCCTTCCTTCACATACAGCAGGCAGTAACCCTTCTTCTCCCATACCTGGCTGATGGCGGCGTACGGTTCCAGCCGCCGGTTGGAGCCGTAGGATGCCGCCACCCCTTTTTCGGTGAGGGAAAGGCTCCTGGGGCCCAGGTAGCTCTCCTCCCGGGCCAGCATTTGGACGCTTGCCCGGGCCCTCCGCCGTGGAGAGAGAAGCCAGAGGAAAAGCAGGCTCACCAGCAGGGTGGCCAGCGTTAATCCGAACACGGCCGTGAAGTCCTCCTCCCACGCCCCTGCCGCCAGCAGCACCAGACCCATGGCCAGTATGAGCACGGAGGCCCCGGTCATGAGCAGGAAGAACAGCCGCTCGATCTTTCGGACGGCGGTGAGGCCGCCCCGGACCCGGCCCTCGTGGAGAGCCAGTCCCTTCCGCAGGTCCTGTGGGGTGAGGTTATAGCGCAGTTCCATAAGGTCACCTCGTCTTTTATCGTCTGCCTATCAAGACGCTGGAGCGGACTGGAAAGTTGCACTGCCGGGGACTTTTTTCAGCGCTTCTTCCCCGGCTTTCCGTTCTTTTTGGGTTTGGGCTTGGCCCAGCCCGCCTTCCGCTTGGGCTGGGACTGGTTGTGCTCCACCCGGAGGCCCTTCTGTTTGAGCTTCTGGTCTTCCCGTCTGGCCGGCTTCCCGCCCCCCTTCCGGGCGGGCCCGGCGGGCTTCCCGGCGGAGGGCTTCCCGGCGGAGGGCCGCTCGGGCCGGAGGAGGCACTCCTTGCCGTAGCCGATCAGGTCCTCCCGGTGGGCCCGGTAGAGGGCCTCCCGCACCAGGGGCCGCTTCTCCGGCCGCTTCCACTGCATCAGGGCCCGCTGCATGGCCTTGTCGTGGGCGCTGGTGGGCACGAACACCGGCTCCATGGTCCGCGGGTCCAGGCCCGTGTGGTACATGCAGGTGGACAGGGTGCCGGGGGTGGGGTAGAAGTCCTGGACCTGCTCGGGCTGCCGGCCGGACTTGTTGAGCCACTCGGCCAGCTCCACCGCGTCGGCCAGGGTGCAGCCCGGGTGGGAGGACATGAGGTAGGGCACCAGGTACTGCTCCTTGCCGTACTTCTGGTTGAGCCGCTCGTACTTCTGGCGGAACTTCTCATAGATCTCGATATGGGGCTTGCCCATCTCGTCCAGCACCCCGTTGACGCAGTGCTCGGGGGCCACCTTCAGCTGGCCGGAGACGTGGTGCTTCACCAGCTCGGCGAAGAACTCGCCGCTGGGGTCCTTCATCATGTAGTCGAAGCGGATGCCGGAACGGATGAAGATCTTCTTGATCCCCGGGATCTGCCGCAGCTTCCGCAGGAGCATGAGGTAGTCGGTGTGGTCGGCGTCCAGGTTGGGGCAGGCCGCGGGGGACAGGCAGGCCCTGTTCTTGCACAGCACCGCCTTCATCTGCTTCTTGCAGGCGGGCCGCCGGAAGTTGGCGGTGGGGCCGCCCACGTCGTGGATATAGCCCTTGAAGCCCGGGTGCTTGGTGAGCTCGGTGACCTCCCGGATCACGCTCTCGTGGCTGCGGGAGGTGACGATCCGCCCCTGGTGGAAGGCCAGGGAGCAGAAGTTGCAGGCACCGAAGCAGCCCCGGTTGTGGATCACCGAGAAGCGGACCTCCTCGATGGCGGGGACGCCGCCCACGCTGTCGTACATGGGGTGGGGCTCCCGGACGTAGGGCAGCTCGAATACCGCGTCCAGCTCCCGGGTGTCCAGAGGCATGGCGGGGGGATTGCAGATCAGCATCTGGTCCCCGTGGCGCTGGAGGATGGCCCGGCCCACGATGGGGTCGTGCTCCTGGTACTCCACCATATTGGCCTGGGCGTAGGCCCGCTTGTCGTCCCGGACCGCCTCGAAGGAGGGGACCTCCACCTTGGGATAGGCGCAGTCTCCCGCGTCCCGCCCCACGAAGCAGGTGCCTTTCACATCGGTGATCTCGGAGACGGGGGTGCCGGAGGCCAGCCGGGCGGCGATCTCCCGGGTGGCCCGCTCCCCCATACCGTAGACCAGCAGGTCTGCCTGGGCGTCGAAGAGCACGGAGCGGCGGACCTTGTCCTCCCAGTAGTCGTAGTGGGCGAAGCGGCGGAGGGATGCCTCCAGCCCGCCCACGATCAGGGGGATGTCCCCGAAGGCCTCCCGGACCCGGTTGGCATAGACGATGGAGGCCCGGTCGGGGCGCAGGCCCGCCCGGCGGCCGGGGGAGTAGGCGTCGTCCTGGCGGCGGCGCTTGGCCACGGTGTAGTGGGCTACCATGGAGTCCAGGTTGCCCGCCGAGAGCATCACCCCCAGCCGGGGGCGGCCCAGGGCGGCGAAGGCCGCCGGAGAGCGCCAGTCGGGCTGAGCCAGGACCGCCACCCGGTAGCCCTCCGCCTCCAGCACCCGGGAGATGATGGCCGGGCCGAAGGAGGGGTGGTCCACATAGGCGTCGCCGGTGATGATGAGAAAGTCATAGTCCTCCCATCCCCGGGCGCGCATGTCCTCCAGGGAGACGGGGAGAAATCGAGTGTCCATATGTCGATACCTCAAACCTCGTATTTGTTTTCGTCCGTGCGGCCCATGAGATAGTCCACCGTGACGTGAAAATGGTCGGCCAGCGCCCAGAGATCATCGAACCCAGGCTTCTGCTCGCCATATTCAAAGCGCTGGAGCTGCTTGACCGATATATTCGTTGCCCTGGCCACCTGCTCCTGGGTCTCTTTCGCCTGAGCGCGCAGGGCTTTCAGCCGGACAGAGAATCCCATTTCCTCACCTCTTGACAGGTTCGTTGGGCGCTCTCTGATCCTCTGTGCGCCCCGCCAAATAGTCCATGGTCACCTGAAAGTGGTCGGCCAGCTTCCACAGGTTGTCGAAACCCGGCTTCTGTTCCCCCTTCTCGAACCGGACGATCTGCTTGATGGAGACCCCGATCGCCGCGGCCAACTGGCCCTGCGTCTCTCCGCGCGCCATCCGCAGCTCCTTCATTCGCTCTTGAAACTCCATCTTTCCACCTTTCGGCACGGACCAATAGATCCACTATACTATTGATGTACTAAATAGTCCATTGGAGGGATCCAATTTGAAAGACATCCTCTCACAGCTCTGCTCTGGCACCCTCTCCCCCCTGGAAGAGCCGGTGGAGGACAGCCGGTATGGGGATGCCTCCGCCCTCTGCGATGCGGCGGAACTGGCCTTGGCGGAGCGGCTGGACCCGGAGTGCCGCCGCCTTCTGGAGCAGCTCTCCCGGGCCCACCAGGAGGCCCTCTCCGCCCTGGAGCGGGACGCCTTCATCCAGGGCTTCCGCACCGGCGGGAAGCTGGCCCTGGCTCTGCTGGGCTGACAGGAAGAGCGGCGCAGGCCGGTCCGCCCGGCGCGCCGCTCCGCGCGCTGAAGCCCGTCCACGCCCTGTGGAAAACTTCAGCCCTGATATCCGCCGTATCCGATGTACTTCTCCATCAGGTCCAGGGGCACCCGGGTGCCCTCCGCCTCCCCGATCTTGTGGAAGCCGTAGCGCTTGTAGAAGCGCTGGGCGATGTGGTTGTCCGGGGCGCAGCGCAGGCGCAGCCGGTCCCGGCCCAGGGGCCGGTAGGTGGCCACCGCCTGGCCGATGAGCTGCACCCCCATGCCGTGCTGCCGGAAGGAGGGGAGCATGTACACGAAGGGGATATAGCCCACGCCCTGATCCGCGTCCCGGCCCAGGTCCATCTGGATCACGCCCACCGGCTCATCCCCCAGCATGGCGCACATCACCGACCGGTGGTCGGCGTGCCACTGGGCCAGGGCGTCGGCGGCAAAGGCCTCCCCGTCGTAGAAGTCCCAGGAGCCGTGGATGTTCAGCCAGGCCTCCCCCCGGCACTGCCGGTAGAAGTCCAGCTCTTTCTCCACATCCAGGGGACGGAACCAGAGGTTGCTGTCCGCCCGGAAGCCGCTGGCCTTTTTCCACCACTGCTGCCTGGCGAAGGTGGAGATCTCCTCCGGCAGGTGGCTGGCGTCGTCGTGGAAGACCACCCGGACCTCCTCCCCGGCGAACTCCAGCAGGGAGACGGCGGTATTGTCGCTGTGGGGCAGGGTGTGCCACTCCTCCGGGGGCAGGCCCTGGAGCAGGCCCAGGGCGCAGCGGATGGCAGTGCCGTGGCAGAACACCGCCACCGTCTCCCCCCGGTGGTCCCGGGCGATCTGCCGGAGGGTCCCCGCCACCCGCTCCGCCACCTGGGGGAAGGTCTCGCCCCCCCGGACCTGCCAGCGGGGAGAGGTGGCGTTGAAGAGGCGGAGCAGGTCCCCGTCCTCGTGGGCCGCCTGGCCCCAGGTCTTGTCCTCCCACTCCCCCATGTCCACCTCGCGCAGGGTGGGACGGGTGTTGAGGGGCAGGCCCTTGGGCCCGTACACCGCCTTGGCGGTGGTGCAGGTGCGGAACAGGTCGCTGGAATACACCGCGTCCACCTGGATGGTGGAGAAGCGGTGGGCCAGGGCGGCGATCTGCCGGTAGCCGTTGTCGGTGATCAGGCTGTTATACTGGCCGTGGATGCGGCGGTAGAGGTTGCCCTCCGCCTCCGCGTGGCGGACCAGATAGATCTTGGTGATATCGTGCATGGGGATCGTCCTCTTTTTCGCGAGATTTTTATACGATGCGATAGGGCGCAAGGGCCCGGTGGACCACATCCTCGAAACTCTCCGACGCGCCCCAGTCGAAGCGGAAGAGGCCCTCGCCTCCTCCGCCGCCGATGCAGCGCACCCGGGTACCGCCGCCGAAGTCGTCCAGGATCACGGTGAGGGTCAGCCGGTTCCCCGCCCGGTAGTAGTGCTTCTCATAGACATCCACCTGGCAGCGCCGGCCCTCCTGCCCCTCCACGGTGTGGGAGCCGATCAGGGCGCCGGTGACGCTGTCGGTCACCGCGTCATAGATGAGGTCCCGGCAGTCGTCCAGGCCCAGGGTGACGTGATAGCTCTGCTCCATGGTATGCCCTCCTCCCGGCCGCTCACCAGGGGCGGACCGCCCCGGTGAGGGCCGAGATCGCCTCCAGCCCCTGCTCCCGGGCGAAGGCGGCCAGCTCGTCCCGCACCCGGACGGGGGCGTACACGTCGGAAAAGGAGGCGGTGCCCACCGCCACGGCGGAGGCCCCGGCCAGCATGAGCTCGGCGGCATCCGTGCCCTTGGACACGCCGCCCATGCCCAGGATGGGCAGGTCCACGGCGCCGGCCACCTCCCAGACCATGCGCACCGCCACCGGCAGCACCGCCGGGCCGGACAGGCCGCCGGTGTTCATCTTCAGGATGGGGCGGCGGGTCCTGGGGTCGATCCGCATCCCCCGGAGGGTGTTGATGAGGCTGAGGGCGTCCGCCCCCGCCCCGGCCACCGCCCGGGCGATCTCGGTGATGTCGGTGACATTGGGGGAGAGCTTCACCATCACGGGGACGGTGGAATGGCGCTTGGCCACCTCGGTGACCTCGGCGGCCAGCTCCGGCTTGGTGCCGTAGGCCAGCCCCCCCGCCTTCACGTTGGGGCAGGAGATGTTCACCTCGATCATGTCCACCCCCGCCGCCGAGAGCTTCTCGCACATCTCGCCGTACTCCTCGGGGGTGTTGCCCGAGATGTTGGCGATGATCTTCACGTCGTGCTCCCGCAGCGCGGGGAGCTCGTGGGCGATGAAGGCGTCCACCCCCGGGTTCTGGAGCCCCACAGAGTTCAGGATGCCCATGGGGGTCTCGGCGATCCGGGGGGCGGGGTTGCCCTCCCGGGGCTGGGGGGTGAGGCCCTTGACGCAGATCGCCCCCAGCTCGCTCAGGTCGAAGAACTGTCCGTACTCCCGGCCGAAGCCGAAGGTCCCGGAGGGGACCACGATGGGGTTCTTCAGCTCCACTCCGGCCAGGCTCACCCGCAGATCAGTCATCCCAGTCCACCTCCTTGGCGTCGAATACGGGCCCGTCCTTGCACACATGCTTCATATGTCCGTCCGCCGTCTTGCAGGCGCAGACCAGGCAGGCCCCCACGCCGCAGCCCATCCGCTCCTCCAGGGAGACCTGGCAGGCCGCGCCGTACCGGGCGCACAGGGCCGCCACCGCCCTGAGCATGGGCTTGGGGCCGCAGGCCAGCACCGCCGGCAGCTCCGGCCGGTCGGGGCAGGAGGCGCATCCCTCTCCGCCGCCGCAGGCGCCGGCCAGGTGCTCCTCCACCAGCTCGGTGACGAAGCCCTTCCGGCCGGTGGAGCCGTCGTCGCTGACCACCTGCACGGACCGGCAGTGCTCCGCGAAGTCCTGGATGAGCATCCTGTGCCCCGCGTCCCGGAAGCCCAGGGCGGCGTGGACCTCGATGCCCCGGGCGGCGGCGGCCTTGGCCGTCCCCAGCATGGGGGGCACGCCGATGCCGCCTCCCACCACCAGGATCTTCCCGGCGGAGAGGCCGAAGCCGTGGCCCAGGGGGCCCAGCACGTCCAGCCGGTCCCCCGCCTTCCGGCGGGAGAGCCACTCAGTGCCCTCGCCCCGGACCTCGAACACCACCCGCAGCAGGCCGTCCTGCCAGTCGCAGATGGAGATGGGGCGGCGGAGCAGGCGGCTGTGGCCGCACTTGATGTGGACGAACTGGCCGCAGGATATCTGGCTTGTCAGGTCCTCCCCTGCCTCCAGGGTCATGGAATAGGCGTAGTCGTTGAGGCGGACCATCTCCGCCACAGTACACAGTTTTTGGACCGGCACAGCAGGCCCCTCCCCTCTCATATTACCGGATGGTCACATATTCTCCAATGGCGTCCCGCATGGCCACGGCGGCGGCCCGGGCGGCCTCCTGGAAGTCCTTCCCGTCCTTGCCCGTCTTCTGCCAGGCGCACATGATGGACCGGGAGGCGTTCACGATGGCCCCGTGCCCGTCGGGCCCGAAGGCGTGCTGCACGTCCTCGGCGGTGCCGCCCTGGGCGCCGTAGCCGGGCACCAGGAAGAAGGTGTGGGGCAGGCGGGCCCGGAGCTCCTTCAGCTCCTCCGGCCAGGTGGCGCCGGTGACCGCGCCGGCCAGGCCGTAGCCGTACTTGCCCTCGGTGCCCTGGCCCAGCTTCTCCGCCATGTCGCCCAGGAGCTGATAGACCAGCCGGTCCCCGGCGGTCAAGTTCTGGAGCTCCCCGGAGCCGGGGTTGGAGGTCTTGGCCAGGAGGAAGAGGCACTTGTCGTACTTCTTGCAGGTGTCCACGAAGGGGGCCACGGTGTCCGAGCCCATGTAGCCGTTGAGGGTGACGCAGTCGGCGTCGAAGGCCCTGCAGGCGCTGCCCCCCACCTGGGTCTCCCCCAGCCAGGCGTCGGCATAGGCCTGGGCGGTGGAGCCGATGTCCCCCCGCTTGATGTCGGCGATCACGAAGAGGCCCTTCTCCCTGGCATAGCGGATGGTCTTGTCCATAATGGCCAGGCCGGACCAGCCCAGCCGCTCGTAGTAGGCGGCCTGGGGCTTTACCGCCGGCACCACGTCGCACAGGGCGTCGATCAGTCCCCTGTTGAACTGCCACACCGCCTCAGCGGCCCCCATCAGATTCTCGCCAAACTCATGGTAGGCGGCCTGGAGGATGTGGGGCGGGATCTGCTCCGGCTTGGGGTCCAGGCCCGCCACGGTGGGATTCTTCTTCTCGATGATCTTTTCCTGTAAAACGTCAAACGACATGTTTACCGCCCTTTCTCATCTGCATAGACGATCTTACCGCCCACGATGGTATATCTCACTTTTCCCCGGAGGGTCCGCCCGGCGAAGGGGGTGTTCCGGCCCTTGGACGCGAACTCCCCCGGGTCCACCGTCCACTCCTGGTCCAGGTCGAAGAGGGTGAAGTCCGCGTCCCCTCCCAGGCTCAGCCGGCCCCTGGGGATGCGGAGGATGCACGCCGGGTTGAAGGTCATCTTCTTGAGGATGTCGGACAGGTCCATCTCCCCGGTGTGGTAGAGGGCGGTGAGGGTGGCCCCAAGGGCCGTCTCCAGTCCCACCATGCCGCTGGGCGCCTCGGCCAGGGGCCGGGCCTTCTCCTCCTGGGAGTGGGGGGCGTGGTCGGTGGCGATGGCGTCGATGGTGCCGTCCTTCAGCCCCTCGATGATGGCCTCCACATCCTTCTTCGTGCGCAGGGGCGGGTTCACCCGGGCCATGGCCCCCTGCTCCAGCACCTCGTCCTCGGTGAAGGTGAAGTACTGGGGGCAGGTCTCGCAGGTGATGTGGACCCCCTTCTTCTTGAACTGCCGGACGATGTCCACGCTGCCCGCAGTGGAGATGTGGCAGATGTGGACCGCGCTGCCGGTCTCCTCCGCCAGCATGGCGTCCCGCATCACCATCAGCTCCTCGGCCACGGCGGGGCGGCCGGGGAGGCCCAGGGCCCGGGACACCCGGCCCTCGTTCACCGCGTAGTTGCGCACCATGTCCGCATCCTCGCAGTGGGAGAGGATGGTGAGCCCCTGCCGCCTGCACCGGATGAGGGCGTCCCGCATCAGGTCTGCGCTCTGTACCGGCACCCCGTCGTCGGAGAGGGCCACCGCCCCGGCGGCCTTGAGGGCCTCGAAATCGGTGAGCTCCTCCCCCTTCTCCCCCTTGGACACCGCCCCGATGGGCCATACCCGCACCCCGCAGGACTCCGAGGCACGGCGGAGGACATAGTCGATCTGCTCCGGGCCGTCCAGCACCGGCCTGGTGTTGGGCATGCAGGCCACCGAGGTGAAGCCCCCCCGGGCCGCCGCCGCCGTGCCGGTGCCGATGTCTTCCTTATACTCGAAGCCCGGCTCCCGCAGATGGACGTGCATGTCCACCAGTCCGGCGCAGACGGTGAGCCCTCTGGCGTCCAGCACCTGGGCCTCCGGCTCCCGGAGGTCGCTGCCGATGACCGCCAGCTTCCCGTCCTCGATGAGAATATCCATCACTCCGCCGATGCCCCCCACCGGGTCCACCAGGCGTCCTTTTTGGATCAGCAGCTTCATGGATCGCTCCTTTCCTGGGATGGCTGTACACACAAAGAGAGGGACCGGTCCCCCGTTCCCTCCGGCTATCCGCTCAGCTGCTTCATTATATCCCATCGGGCATTTTTTAGCAACGCATTTTTCTCACTTTTGGGGCACAATAATTCCGTATCTCAAAGCAAGGAGGAGAAGAACATGGAACAGCACATGTGGAGGAACATCGGCATCGGCCTGGCCGCCGGGGCCGCTCTGGGCATGGCCCTGGCCCCCCGGAAGAAGAGCCTCAAGGCCACCGCCCGCAAGGCGGCCCGGGCCATGGAGGATATCGCCGGCAACATGGTCCACGATCTGGGCATGTGAGGGCCGCACGCTCCCGGCGGCGTCCCGGTGGACGGAGAGGCGCGGGCCTTTGGCCCGCGCCTCAGCTTGTCTAAAAAGCCCATTCGGGCTTTTTAGACAAGCTGCCTGACATTTTGACTTGCGTCAAAATGTTCTTGACTGTACGCGAAAGTGGGGGCTCACCGCCCCCCTTTCACACTATCCCCCCGCTGCTTCTCCAGCATTGTACCACTTCTTCGACAGACTGAGGCGCGGGCCTTTGGCCCGCGCCTCTCTTCTGTTCCCCGGCGAGCGGGCGGGGACGCCCGCTAAAATATGCGCCGGAGGCCAAATGGCCTCCGGCGAGCGGTGTCTCTCTATTTTTCCGCCTCCGCGACATCGGTCTGCGCCTGGAGCGGGAGCTCCGGCATCAGCTCATCGGAGATGACCCGGAGCATCTCCTCCATCTTGGCCACGTCCTCCGGCGGGAAGCGCTCTTTTACCCGCTCCACCACCTTGGAGACGTAGCGATAACTGATGTTATAGTAGTCGATATATTTCTGGGTGACCACCAGGTGATACTCCCGCTTGTCCGATTCGGACTGCTCCTTGCGGACATAGCCCTTCTGGATCAGATTGTTGATCTTGTAGGCCGCGTTGGGGGCGGAGATCCCCAGGAAGCTGGAGAACTCGTTGACAGTGGGCGCGTCCAGGGCCATGATGATCTCCATGCAGAAGGTCTCCACGGTGGTCAGGCTGGCCTCCCGGGTCTGGAAACGCCCGAACACAGCCTTATAAAAGTGCAGTTTGAACTTCGTATACACCTCGTTGAACACCTGATCCAGCATGACAGTCCCTCCAAAAACACCAGGGCCTTTCAGATCTCTCCTCCGGTCAGCCCACCGCGAAGGTCAGCTCTCCCTGGGCGGCGATCTTGCCGTCCACCTTGGCCACGGCCTTCCCGTGGCCGATCGGGCCCCGCCGCTCGGTGAGCTCACAGGAGAGCTCCAGCACGTCGCCGGGCCGGACCTGCCGCTTGAAGCGGGCGTTCTTGATGCCGCCGAAGAAGGCCAGCTTGCCCTTGTTCTCCGGCAGGGAGAGGATGGCCACTGCGCCCACCTGAGCCAGGGCCTCGATGATGAGGACGCCGGGCATCACATGATACTGGGGGAAGTGCCCGGCGAAGAAGGGCTCGTTGACGGTGACCGCTTTGATGCCCTTGGCCCACTGGCCGGGCTCATAGTCGGTGATCTTGTCCACCAGCAGGAAGGGGGGGCGGTGGGGGATGATCTCCTGGATCTGATTGGCATCCAATTCCATCTCTCAGCCCTCCCACTTCTTGAGCAGCAGAGTAGCGTTGTGCCCGCCGAAGCCCAGGGAGTTGGACAGGGCGTAAGTCACGTCCGCCTTGCGGCCCTCGTTGGGCACCACGTCCAGGTCGCAGGCCGGATCGGGCACCTGATAGCCGATGGTAGCGGGGATGAAGCCGTCCCGCAGGGCCTGGGCGGTGAAGATGGCCTCCACGGCCCCGGCGGCGCCCAGCATGTGGCCGGTCATGGACTTGGTGGAGCTCACCATCAGCTCATAGGCGTGCGCACCGAACACGGTCTTGATCGCCTGGGTCTCGCAGGCGTCGTTCATGGGGGTGGAGGTGCCGTGGGCGTTGATATACCCCACCTGCTCTGGGGCCACCCCGGCGTCGGCCAGGGCGAAGGCCATGGCCTTGGCGCCGCCCTCTCCGCCGGGGACAGGGGCGGTGATGTGGTAGGCGTCGCTGGTGGCGCCGTAGCCCGCCACTTCCGCCACGATGCGGGCGCCCCGCTTCCGGGCGTGCTCCAGCTCCTCCAGCACCAGGGCGCCCGCGCCCTCGCCCATGACGAAGCCGCTGCGCTCCGCGTCGAAGGGGATGGAGGCCCGGCTGGGATCCTCAGAGGTGCACAGGGCGTGCATGGAGGTGAAGCCGCCCATGGCCAGCTCGTTGATGACCGCCTCGGCGCCGCCGCAGACCACCACCTCGGCATAGCCGTCCCGGATCTGCCGCATGGCGTCGCCCACAGCGTTGGTGCCGCTGGCGCAGGCGGTGACGGGGCAGGTGGTCATGCCCTTGAGGCCGTATTTGATGGACACATGGGCCGCGGCCATGTTGCCGATGGCCATGGGGATGAAGAAGGGGGAGATCTTATCATAGCCCTTCGTCTCGCCCTTGATGCAGTCCCGCTGCATGGTGGTCAGGCCCCCGATCCCGCAGGCCATCACCACGCCGCAGCGGTAGGGATCCTCGGCAGAGAAGTCCAGGCCGCTGGCCTCCACCGCCTCCACGGCGGCGGCCAGGGCCAGCTGGGCGAAGCGGTCCATCTTCCGGGCGTCCCGCTTGTCCATGTAGAGAGCGGGATCGAAGCCTTTCACCTCGCCGGCCAGCTTGGCCTTCATATTAGTGGTGTCGTACTGGGTGATGGGGGCGATGCCGCACTTACCGGCCTTGGCCGCCTCCCAGCTCTCCTCAGCGGTGAGGCCGATGGGGGTCTTGGCCCCCATGCCGGTGATGACGACTCGTCTTCTTTCCATTTCCGTCCTCCTTAAAGTTATACGGCCATGCCGCCGTCCACACAGAGGACCTGGCCGGTCACATACCCGGCGCCCTCCCCCGCGAAGAAGGCCACGGCCCTGGCCACGTCCTCCGCCTGGCCCAGACGGCCCATGGGGATGGTGGACAACATAGCCTCCCTGGCCTTCTCCGGCAGGGCGGCGGTCATATCGGTATCGATGAATCCGGGGGCCACCGCGTTGACGGTGACGTTCCGGGCGGCCAGCTCCTTGGCCAGGGACTTGGTCAGGCCGATGAGGCCCGCCTTGCTGGCGGCGTAGTTGGCCTGGCCCGCGTTGCCCCGCAGGCCCACGATGCTGGACAGGTTCACGATCCGGCCGTACTTCTGCTTCATCATGGGGCGGTAGGCTGCCTTCATGCAGTGGAACGCGCCTTTCAGGTTGGTGTCCAGCACCGCGTCCCAGTCCGCCTCCTTCATGGTGAGCATCAGTCCGTCCCGGGTGATCCCGGCGTTGTTCACCAGGATATCCAGCCGGCCGAACCGGGCGATGGTCTCCTTCACCATGGCCTCGCAGGCGGCGGCGTCCGCCACGTCAGCCTGGAGGGCGAAGGCGTCCACCCCCAGCGCCTTGCAGGCCTCCACCGTCTCCTCGGCGGCGGCGGCGTTGCCGGCGTAGTTCACCGCCACGGCGGCGCCGCGGGCGGCCAGCTCCAGGCAGATGGCCCGTCCGATCCCCCGGCTGCCGCCGGTGACCAGGGCGTATCTCCCATTGAGATCCTTCATGGGGTCATTCTCCTTTCAGGGCGGCGGTGACCGCTTCCAGGTCCTCCACGGTCTCCACCGGGTAGGTCTTGATGCTCCGGGCGGTCTTCTTCACGAAGCCGGAGAGGGCCTTGCCCGGCCCGATCTCCACGATGGTATCCACGCCCTCCGCCTCCATGCGGCGGATGGTGTCCTCCATGTGGACGCTGCTCTGGACCTGCCGCACCAGCAGACCGGGGATGGTGTCCCCCTCTCCCATAGGAGCGCCCAGGCAGTTGAAATATACGGGGAACGCCATGGGGCCGAAGGTCACGGTCTTGAACCGCTCCTCCAGGGCCCTGCCGGCGGGGGCCATCAGGGAGGTGTGGAAGGGCCCGCTCACGTGGAGGGGCAGCACCCGCTTGGCTCCCGCCTCCTTGGCCAGCCGGCCGGCCTCCTCCACGGCGGCGGCGTCTCCGCCGATCACGATCTGTCCCGGGCAGTTCAGGTTGGCGATCTCCGCCACGCCCAGGCGGGAGGCCTCGTCGCAGCACTTCTGCAGCTCCTCCCTGCCCAGCATCAGCACCGCCGCCATGGCGCTGGGGCGGTCCTGGACCGCCTCCGCCATGGCCTTCCCCCGGAAGGCCACCAGGTCCACGGCGGTCTTGGCGTCGAATACGCCGGCGGCGCAGAGGGCGGAGTATTCGCCCAGGCTCAGCCCGGCGGCCATCTCGGGCCGGATGCCCCGCTCGTAGAGGGCGGCGGTCACGCCGGCGGCGAAGGCCACCATGCAGGGCTGGGTGTACTGGGTCTGGGTCAGGACCTCATCGGGCCCTTCGAAGCAGATCTTCTTCACATCGAAGCCGGGGTCCACGCTGTCGAGCACCTGGCGGAAGGCGGCGTTGGCCTCGTAGAGGTCCTTGCCCATCCCCACGTGCTGGCTGCCCTGGCCGGCGTACAGAAAGGCCAGTCTCATCGCGCTCAGTCCTCCTGCTCCAGCTGCTCCAGGCGGGCCTTGCAGCCGCTGTACAGCTCCTCCAGGATCGCCCGCAGGGGGCGGATCTCGTGGAGCATGCCCGCCACCTGGCCGGCCATGAGGCTGCCCGTCTTGGTGTCGCCCTCGAAGACCGCCCGGCGCAGGCTGCCCAGGGTGTACTGCTCCAGCTCCATCTTGTCCGCGCCCGCCTTCTCCTTGGCCACATACTCCCGGGCCATGGGGTTCTTCAGGATGCGGACGGGGGTGCCGCCGATCCGGCCGGTGACGATGGTGCCGCTGTCCTTGGCCTTGATGACCGCCTGCTTGTAGTTGATGTGGATGGGGCACTCCTCGCTCACCAGAAGGCAGGTGCCCACCTGCACGCCGCAGGCGCCCAGGGCGAAGGCGGCCAGCATCTGCCGCCCGTCGGCGATGCCGCCGGCGGCCACCACGGGGATATCCACCGCGTCGCACACCTGGGGCACCAGGGCCATGGTGGTCATCTCGCCCACATGGCCGCCGCTCTCGGTGCCCTCGGCGATGACGCCGTCGGCGCCCGCCTTGGCCACCAGCTTGGCCAGGGCCACCACGGAGACCACGGGGAACACCTTGGCACCCGCCTCTTTCCACATGGGGATGAAGGATGCCGGGTTGCCCGCGCCGGTGGTGATGAAGGGCACCTTCTCCTCCGCGGCGATCCGGGCCATCTCGGCGGCCTGGGGGTGCATGAGCATGATGTTGACGCCGAAGGGCTTGTCCGTGAGGGAGCGGCACTTGTGGATGTTCTCCCGGAAGGTCCCGGCATCCATGCCGCCGCCGCCGATGAGGCCCATGGCCCCCGCGTTGGAGACGGCCGCGGCGAACTCGCCGGTGGCGATGTTGGCCATGCCGCCCTGGATGATGGGGAATTCCGTGCCCAGGAGCTCATTGAGTTTCATTTCTTCTTCTCCTCCTTTTATCTGTACCGGCAGCGGCTCACCACTCCAGCAGGGCGCCGCCCCAGGTGAGGCCGGCGCCGAAGCCCACGCATACGATCTTCTGCCCTTTCTTGAGCAGGCCCTTCTCCACCATCTCATCCAGGGCGATGGGGATGCTGGCCGCGGAGGTGTTGCCATAGTGTTGGATGTTCTCGAAAAACTTCTCTTCCGGCGCGCCCAGCCGTTTGGCCACCCGGTCGATGATGCGCTTGTTGGCCTGGTGGAGGACGAACCAGTCGATGTCCTCCAGGCTCAGGCCGCTCTCTTCCAGGAGGCGGTGGACGCACTGGGGCACTTTCTCCACAGCGAAGCGGAAGGTCTTCTGCCCCTCCATGTGGATATAGGCCTCATCGGAGCCGAAGCCCCCGATGTAGATCACGTCGCTGCCCCCCTCGGCCCCCAGGTCGTGGGCATAGGGGGCGTCCTCCTCCAGGCGGACCACCACCGCTCCGGCGCCGTCGCCGAAGAGGATGCAGGTGCCCCGGTCCTGGAAGTTGATGATGCGGCTGAGGGACTCGGCCCCCACCAGCAGGGCATAGGGCTTGCCGCTCTGGAGCAGCAGGCCGCGGGTCACATGGAGGCCGTAGAGGAAGCCGGAGCAGCCGGCGTTCAGGTCGAAATAGGGGATGCCCTGGGGGAGCCCCAGGTCCCGCTGGATGGCGCAGGCCACGGTGGGGGCGGCGCTGTCGGCGCTGACAGTGCAGCCCACACAGGCGCCCAGTTCCTCCGGGGAGATCCCCGCCCGCTCCAGGGCGATCCGGGCCGCCTCCACCGCCAGGGAGGAGGCGGACTCCTCACCCTGGCAGAAATGTCTGGTCTCGATGCCAGTGCGGGTGCGTATCCACTCGTCGCTGGTCTCCACGATCCGGCTCATATCCTCGTTGGTGACTACTTTGGACGGGATGCACCGCCCGGTCGCCACGATCTTCAGTCCCTTCATGGCCCCTCCTTCCGGGACCGGCTCAGGCCCATCCCACGGTATTTTTCATATCTCTGCGCTGCATAGTCCCCCTTGCGGATCACCTGGAGCAAGTTCCGGGACAGGGCCCGGTCCACCGCCACGAAGGCCGCGTTGGGGTTCTCATGGGCGCCTCCGGCGGGCTCGGGGATGACCTCGTCCGCCGCCCCCAGGTCCACCAGGTCCCGGGCGGTGAGCTTCATCACCGCCGCAGCCTCGTCGCTGCGGGAGGCGTCCTTCCAGAGGATGGATGCGAACCCCTCCGGCGAGAGGACGGAGTAGACCGCGTTCTCCAGCATCAGCACCCGGTTGGCCACCGCCAGGGCCAGGGCCCCGCCGCTGCCCCCCTCGCCGATCACCACCGTGATGACCGGCACATCGATGGTGCTCATCAGGGCCAGGGTGGAGGCGATGGCCTCTCCCTGTCCTCTGGCCTCGGCCTCCATGCCGGGATAGGCGCCGGGGGTGTCGATGAACGTGATGACCGGCCGGCCGAACTTCTCGGCCTGCCGCATGATGCGCTGGGCCTTGCGGTAGCCCTCAGGCCCCGGCATGCCGAAGTTGCACGCCATGTGGCCCTCCAGGCCCTTGCCCTTCCGGTGGCCCAGCACGGTGACAGGGTGTCCCTTATAGAGGGCCACGCCCCCCAGGATGCTCTTGTCTTCCCGGCACCGCCGGTCCCCTCTCTGCTCGAAGAAGTCGGTAAAGAGGGCGGAGATATAGTCCTCCGTGCCCGGCCGGTCGGCGTGGCGGGCGATCTTGACCCGCTCGGCAGGCGTGTACTCAGCCACGGTCCCTCTCCTCCTCCCTTGCGTGGAGCATCAGCAGGCGGGAGAGGACCTCCCGCAGCTGGCCTCGGGGGACCACCTGGTCCACGAAGCCGTGCTCCTCCAGATATTCTGCCCGCTGGAAGCCCTCGGGCAGCTTCTCACCGATGGTCTGCTCGATGACCCGGGGGCCGGCGAAGCCGATGAGGGCCCCCGGCTCGGCCAGGGTCACGTCCCCCAGAGAGCCGAACGAGGCGGTCACCCCGCCGGTGGTGGGGTGGGTCAGGACGGTGATGTAGAATCCCCCGTGCTGGGAGAACCGCTCCAGGGCGGCGCTGGTCTTGGCCATCTGCATCAGGGACAGGATGCCCTCCTGCATCCGGGCGCCGCCGCTGGCGGTGAAGATGATGAGGGGCAGGCCCGCCCGGTCGGCGTACTCCACCGCCCGGGTCACCTTCTCGCCCACGGCCACCCCCATGCTGCCCATCATGAAGCGGCTGTCCATGGCGGCGAACACGGCGGTGCGGCCGTCGATCTTCCCCCGGGCGGTGACCACGCCCTCGTTCAGGCCGGTGACCCGCCGGGCGGACTGGAGCTTCTCGTCATAGCCGGGGAACTTCAGGGCGTTGGGGGCGGTGAGCTTCTCGTCCAGCTCCCGGAAGCTCTTGGAGTCCAGGAGCATGGACAGCCGCAGATAGGCCCCCACCGGGTGGTGGTAGCCGCACTTGGGGCAGACATACAGGGTCCGGGCCAGCTCGGTCTTGGGCACCATGGCCCCGCAGTCCGGGCACTTGCCGAAGACCGCCTTGGCCGCCTGCTTCCGGGGCACATCGGTCTCCTTGCCCTTCCGCCGCTCCTTGAGCTGGATCATCCGGGCCCGGCGCTCAGCAAAGAAATTGTTCATGCCTCTCCCTCACAGTCCCACCGGAGCAGCTCGTCCATGTGCTGCTCCAGGAATCCGGTGTCATATTTGCCCTTCACGAAGTCCGGCTGGTGGAGGATGAGGTGGCACAGATCCGCGGTGGTGGGGTACCCCTCGATGATGAGCTCCTCCAGCGCCCGGCGCATCTTGCGGATGACCTCCAGCCGGGTGGGGGCGTGGACGATCACCTTTGCGGCCAGGGAGTCGTAGTAGGGGGGCAGCACACAGCCGTTGTAGAGGGCGGTGTCCACCCGCACGCCGGGCCCCCCGGGCAGGTGGAGGAACTCCGTGGTGCCCGGACCGGGGCGGAAGCCCGCCCTGGGGTCCTCGGCGTTGATCCGGCACTCCATGGCGCAGCCGTCCTGCCGCACGTCCTCCTGCCGGACGGACAGGGGCAGGCCCGCCGCGATGCGGATCTGCTCCCGGATCAGGTCCAGGCCGGTGACGAACTCGGTCACAGGGTGCTCCACCTGGATCCGGGTGTTCATCTCGATGAAATAGAACTCCCCCTCGGCGGAGAGCACGAACTCCACCGTTCCGGCGCTCTGGTAGCCGGCGGCCTTGGCCGCCGCCACCGCCGCCCGGCCCATGGCCTCCCGGAGCTCGGGATCCAGGGCCTTGGAGGGGGACTCCTCGATCAGCTTCTGGTTCTTCCGCTGGATGGAGCAGTCCCGCTCCCCCAGATGGACCACGTTCCCCTGGCTGTCGGCCAGGATCTGGAACTCGATGTGCCGGGGGCGGAGGATCAGCTTCTCCACATAGAGCTCCCCGTCGCCGAAGCAGGCCACCGCCTCGGCCTGGGCGGCGGCGTAGAGGGCGTGGAGGTCCTCCGGCGCGTCCACCCGGCGCATCCCCCGGCCGCCGCCGCCGGAGCTGGCCTTGAGCAGCACGGGGTAGCCGATCCGCCCGGCGATCTCGGCTGCCTGGTCCGGGCCGGACACCGGCCCGTCGGAGCCGGGGACCACCGGCACATGCTCCCGCTGCATGAGGGCCCGGGCCGCCGCCTTGTTGCCCATGGCCCGGATCACGTCCCCGGAGGGGCCGATGAACTTCAGCCCGCACTTCTCGCACAGGTCGGCGAACTCGGCGTTCTCGGACAAAAAGCCGTAGCCGGGGTGGATGGCGTCGCAGCCGGTCTCCAGGGCGGCGGTGAGGATGGCGGACATATCAAGGTAGCTGTCCGCGGCCTTGGCCGGGCCGATGCACACCGACTCGGTGGCCAGCTGGACGTGGAGGGCCCCGGCGTCGGCGGTGGAATAGACCGCCACCGTCTCGATCTCCATCTCCCGGCAGGTGCGGATGATCCGCACCGCGATCTCGCCCCGGTTGGCGATCAGTATCCGATGGAACATAGGCTCACAGCTCCCTGACCCGGAAGAGGGGGGTGTCGTACCCCACCAGCTCCCCGTCCTTCACCAGCACCTCCAGGATCTCGCAGTCCATGGGGGCGGGCACCTCGGACATCATCTTCATGGCCTCCAGGACGCAGACGGTCTGGCCCTTCTTCACATGGTCCCCCACTGTGACAAAAGCCGCCTCGCCAGGGGCGGGAGCGGCATAAAAGGTCCCCACCAGCGGGGCGTTCACGGTCGTATCATCGCTGTCATCCTCGACCTGCGGACGGCTCTCCTGCACGGTCTGAACAGGCGCGGCGGCCGCCGCCACGGGGACGGCCTCTTTGCCCAGTTTCAGACGAACCTCCCCCATCTCCAGCTCCAGGCTGGTGACGGAGGAGGCGCTGAAGCGGTCCAGCAGGGAGAAAATATCCTGCATCTCCATAGGACCCTCTTACTCCTGATGAGCTTCCAGATATTTGACGATGTCGCCCACGGTCTTCATGTTCTTGAGCTCCTCATCGTCGATGGCAAAGCCCAGAGCCTCTTCCAGAGCCATGTTGAGCTCCACCGCGTCCAGGGAATCGGCCTCCAGGTCATCTACCAGGCTGGCCTCCATGGTCACGGCCTCGGCATCGCACCCCAGGGTATCCACGATCACATCTCTCACCTGTTCAAACATGAGTCAGGCTCTCCTTTCCTTTTCTGTCCTTTTGTTGTTGGGTGTTTCCCGATCTTGGAAACGATCTCACGTCATTATTTTAATTAAAATTTTTTAACTAAAATAATTTGATAAAATTGTATCAGGAATCCCAAAAATGTCAAGGGGAAACTTGCACGATCTCCGCAAGAAACTCTACCCGCTTTACATCCAAAAAATCTCCCCTCTATTTTTATTTTTCCTATTGACACGGGCGGCACTACATGCTAGAATAATACCCGTTCTGCGGTGTGTCTCTCACACCGGTGGACATCCTGGGGGTATAGCTCAGCTGGGAGAGCGCTTGAATGGCATTCAAGAGGTCAGCGGTTCGATCCCGCTTATCTCCACCA
>DWZK01000003.1 GCA_019117605.1 Candidatus Intestinimonas stercoravium
CTCCTCCTGGTACTTCCTGCGCTATATGGACCCCCACAACGACAAGGCCCTGGCCTCCAAGGAGGCTCTGGAGTACTGGAGCCCTGTGGACTGGTACAACGGTGGCATGGAGCACACCACCCTGCACCTGCTGTACAGCCGGTTCTGGCATAAGTTCCTCTACGACATCGGCGTGGTGCCCACCAAGGAGCCCTACCAGAAGCGCACCTCTCACGGCATGATCCTGGGCGAGGGCGGCGAGAAGATGTCCAAGAGCCGCGGCAACGTGGTCAACCCCAACGACGTGGTGGCCCAGTACGGCGCCGATACCATGCGCACCTATATCATGTTCATCGGCGACTTTGAGAAGGCTGCCTCCTGGAGTGACAACGCCGTTAAGGGCTGTAAGCGCTTCCTGGACCGTGTGTGGAACCTGTCGGAGAATCTGACCGACTCCATGGAGTACTCTGCCGCCAACGAGAGCGCTATCCACAAGACCATCAAGAAGGTGGCCGACGACATCGAGGCCATGAAGTTCAACACCGCCATTGCCGCCCTGATGGCTCTGGTCAACGACTTCTATGCCAACGGCTGCTCCAAGGGCGAGTACAAGACTCTGCTGCTGCTGCTCTCCCCCTTCGCTCCCCACATGGTGGAGGAGCTGTGGGAGACCCTGGGCTTCAATGCCGGCGGTATGGCCTGCCAGCAGGCCTGGCCCTCCTACGACGAGAGCAAGACCGTGGCCGCCGAGGTGCAGATGGCCGTCCAGGTGTGCGGCAAGCTGCGTGCCACCGTCACCGTCCCCATGGACAGCGACGAGGCCACTGTGGTGGCCGCCGCTCTGGCCGATCCCAAGGTACAGAAGTTTACCGAGGGCAAGAACCTGGTTAAGACCATCCTGGTACCCAACAAGCTGGTCAACCTGATTGCCAAATGAGCATCAAAGGGGTCCATCATGTCTCCCTGAAGGCCCAGGGAGCGGAAGAATTCCAGCGGGTTCTGGATTTCTATCAGCAGGTGCTGGACTGCTCCCTGATCCGCCATTGGGGGCAGGGGGACAGCCAGGGCGCCATGCTGGATCTGGGTAATACCATTCTGGAAGTTACCTCCAATGGTACGGAGCGCGGCAAGGGTTTCTTTGCCCACCTGGCTTTTGCCACAGACGATGTGGACGGTATGGTGGAGCGGCTTCAGGCCGCCGGATGCCCGGTGCTGGTCCAGCCGGTGGATAAAAATCTGGGCGGGAACTACCCCATCCGCATCGCTTTTTGTGCCGGTCCCATTGGGGAAGAGCTGGAATTTTTCCAGGAACTGACCCAGGAAAAAAGAAAGAAATAAATCTGCACTTGACATTTGCTTGCGGATAGCATACAATGATTCTGTTAAAGCCATATCTATGTGTGGCCCTTTGGCGGTGGAACCCCGCCGCTTCGGAGGGAGGGGAAGTCAATGTCGGAAGTCCATGTGAAGGACGGCGAGTCCTTGGAGAATGCGCTGAAGCGTTTCAAGCGCAGCTGTGCCAAGTCTGGCGTTCTGGCCGAGGTTCGCAAGCGTGAGCACTACGAGAGCCCGAGCGTTAAGCGGCGCAAGAAGTCTGAGGCCGCCCGCAAGAACCGCAAGAAGTATTACTAATCCTACAGATTACAGGACCCCGCGCCATAGGCGCGGGGTCCTGTTGTATCTTTGCCTATCCTGCCAGAATATCCTCCAGCACATCCTCAATTTGTGGATAGGACAGCACCGCCTGCCGGATGCCCAGTCCCCGGGCCACCTGCAATTTTTTGCGGATGGACCCGGCGTCGTCAAAGAGAACGAAATGAGCGCCGTTCTCCTGGGACATATAAGTAAAGTAGTGGGCGCACAGCTCGGTAGAGAAAAAGATGGAGGGACTGCGTTCGTCCATCAGCCGGCGCAGCTCCTCCTGGCTGAGAGGTTGCCCCTGACCGGAGGGGGAGGGGAGGTAGAAGTCCTCTGCCACCCGCTCTATGGCCAGGGCCACCCGGCCCTGGCCGTACCGCTGCGCCGCCTCCGCCAGCCGCTGGGCCAGAGAGCCGCCGGACAGGGCGGAGGAGATGAGCACTTTGGCGCTGTCGGCATAGCCGCCGTAGGTCTCGGTCACATAGAGAGGCCAGCCCCGCTTTTGGGTGAGACCGGCCAGGGTGCGGACGATTTCCGTCAGCAGGGGCATGGGACGGCCCTCAAAGTCGCATAAGATGCCGTCATACCCCCGGGCGGAGCACTCCCGCAGAACCTCTTGACAGAAGGGCCCGGCCTCACCCCGGCCGTCAAAGCCCACGCAGTCCAGGGCCATCAGGCCGCCCCGGACGGATATGGGCATATTGGCCCGGAAGAGATGGGGGCCGCCCCCCACCCGATAGGCCGCATGGGCCACGGGAAGGCCAAACCGCAGAGCCGCCCGGCTGTGGGCGGGGGGTGCGGTGAGAATCAATGTGGAATTCAGCTGCATATCAGCTACCCCCTTGTCCAAGTTGTAAGAAGCGTGTATAATCAGCTTGTCGAAAAGGCTTTCCGACAAGCTGAAGCACGTTTTGAAACTTGAGCCAAGTTTCAAAACGTGTTTGATCGAACGCGAAAGACAACCCTGACGGTTTTCTTTCACACTATCTTTCCCTCCGAATCCTTTGCTCTGGAGGTTCTTTTCGATAGCCTGTACCATCCTATGCGGACCAGACTGCAAATAGACGAGGTGAAACCATGCTGACGGCCCACTGGTCAGGAAAAACCATTTACGACATCGATCCCGCCGCGCTGGCCGGGCGGGGTATCCGCCTGCTGCTGGCCGATCTGGACAATACCCTGGTGCCCTATGGGGTGCCGGAACCCACCCAGAAAGTGCGGGAGTGGACGGCGGAACTTCAGAATCAGGGAATCACCCTGTTTGTGCTGTCCAATAACCGGCATCCCCAGCGGCCCGAGCGGTTCTGCAAGGCGCTGGGCGTTCCCTACATCGGCCACGCCGGGAAGCCCAAGCCGGGCTCCTTTATCAAGGCCATGGAGCAGATGGGCTGCACCCCGGAGCAGACCGCCATTGTGGGGGATCAGATTTTTACCGATATTCTGGGCGGCAGCCGGGCTGGTGTGACCACGCTGCTGGTGGAGCCTATCCGGCTGGCGGGCAATCCGGGGCGCTACCTGCGGTACGCCGCCGAGTGGCCCTTCCGCGCCCTGACAAAAAGGAGAGCAAAACCATTATGAGCGCTATCTTCGGACCGGCAGGCAATGCCGAGTCCTTTCCCTATAAATCCTCGGTGGACGCTCCCCGCTGGCTGGCGGGGCTGGGACTGGACTGCTACGAGTACCAGTGCGGCAAGGGCGTCAACGTAGGGGAAGCCACGGCCAGAAAGGTGGGGGAGGCGGCCAGGGAGGCGGGCATTGCCCTATCCCTCCACGCTCCCTATTTCATCAATCTGGCCAATCCCGATCCCGACAGCCTGCAAAAGACCATCGGCTATATCACAGCGGCCTGCCAGGCGGCGGACTGGATGGGGGCCACCCGGGTGGTGATCCATTCGGGCGCCCTGATGAAGCGCACCCGGCGGGAGGCCCAGGACATCGCCCTGCACTCCCTGAAAGAAGTGGTGGCCGCCTGCGACGCCGCCGGATTTGGACACATCACCCTCTGCCCCGAGACCATGGGCAAGATCAACCAGCTGGGGGATCTGGACGAGGTGCTGGAGCTGTGTACTCTGGATGAGCGGCTTACCCCCTGCGTGGATTTCGGCCACCTGTACGCCCGTACTCTGGGAGAGCTGGAGGGCCATGAGGCCTGCGTGAAAATGCTGGACCGCATCAAAGAGGTGCTGGGAGAGGAACGGGCCTCCCGTTTCCACAGCCACTTCTCCAAGATCCAGTTCACCCCCAACGGGGGAGAGAAGATGCACCTGACCTTCGATCAGGCGGACTTCGGGCCCGACCCGGAGCCTCTGATGACCGAGGTGGCCCGCCGGGGCTGGAGCCCTACTTTTATCTGCGAAAGTGCGGGTACCCAGGCGGAGGATGCGCTGACTATGAAGAAGCTGTACCAAGGCAGTCTGACCTGAACTTTGGCGCACTTTCGCAGGGGCCCCGCAGAGCGGGGCGGCGCGTTTGCGCCGAGCCAAGCGTTTTGGGCTTTCGGCCCAAAACCTTGATGCCGGGCGAATTCAGTTCGCCCGAGCAGATAAAAAAATATGGGGCCCCCGGCGGACCGTGGTCCGCTGGGGCAAAGTGCCGGGACACAGGCCGAGGACGCTCTAACCATGAAAAAGCTGTACCAAAGCGCCCTTTAGGGCTGCTACGGCGCGAGATAGAAAGGAAGTCTTTATCATGAATCATCTCAATCAGATCGCGGCCAAGCTGGACGAATACAAGCTGGACGCCATGCTCATCACCAGCGATCCCGGTGAGTACTACGCCATCGGGTTCCACGGCGAGGGCATGGTCATCGTGACCAAGAATGAAAGCCGCTATTTCACCGACTCCCGGTACATTGAGGCCGCCGGCAACCTGGTGACCGGCGCCCACATCACCATGACCGACCGGAACAAGAACTTCATGGTGCTGGCCGAGCAGGCCGTCCGGGAGCTGGGCATTCAGAAGATGGGCTTTGAGGACGGCTATGTGACTGTGGCCTCCTACAACCAGTATTCCAAGCTACCCTGCGAGCTGGTGCCCGCCCAGAGTCTGGTCAATAACCTGCGGGCCGCCAAGGACGAGGAAGAGATCGCCCTGATGAAGAAGGCCCAGGAGATCACCGACCAGGCCTTTGATGCCATTCTGAAGTTTATCCGGCCCGGCATGACCGAGCAGGAGATCGCCGCCCGCCTTCAGTATGAGATGCTGTGCCGGGGCGCTGAGAAGATGAGCTTTGACCCCATTGTGGTGTCCGGCCCCAACGGCTCCCTGCCCCACGGCATCCCCAGCGAGAAGAAGGTGCAGAAGGGCGAGTTTATCACCATGGATTTCGGCTGCAAGTACGGCGGCTACTGCTCCGACATGACCCGCACCATTGCCCTGGGCGAGCCCACCGAGGAGATGCGCAAGGTGTACGACACTGTGCTGAAGGCCCAGCTGGCCGGTATTGCCGCCGCCAAGGCGGGCGTACCCGGCAAGGAGATCCACAACGCCGCCGCCAAGGTGATTGAGGACGCCGGTTACGGGGCATACTTTGGTCATGGCTTCGGCCACAGCGTAGGCATCGAGATCCATGAGTCCCCCAATGCCAACGGTCGTGACGAGACCCCCATGCCTGTGGGTGCCGCTGTTTCTGCTGAGCCCGGTATCTACCTGCCCGGCAAGTTCGGTGTGCGTATTGAGGATGTGCTCATCTACACCGAGGAGGGCACAGTGAACCTCACCAAATCTCCCAAAGAGCTGATTATTCTGTAAAAAGCCTTGCAATGAGGGGAATAATAAGGTAAAATGACTTAGCTGATGATTTAAAAAACCTTTTGGAGGATGAATTTCAATGCCTACGATTTCTGCCAGTGATTTCCGCAACGGCGTGACCTTTGAGATGGACGGCCAGGTCATGCAGGTCGTCGAGTTCCAGCACGTCAAGCCCGGTAAGGGCGCCGCTTTCGTCCGCACCAAGATGAAGAACGTCATCACCGGCGGCGTGACCGAGACCTCTTTCAACCCCACCGCCAAGTTTGAGCAGGCCTATGTGGAGCGCAAGGACATGGAGTACAGCTACAACGACGGCGATCTGTACTACTTCATGGACCCCGAGACCTACGATCTGGTGCCCATCGGCTCCGAGCTGCTGGGTGACAACTTCCGCTTCGTGAAGGAGAACATGGTGTGCAAGATCAACTCCTACAAGGGCAAGATCTTCGCCGTGGAGCCCCCCACCTTCGTGGAGCTGGAGGTCAGCGAGACCGATCCCGGCTTCAAGGGCGACACCGCCACCAACGTGACCAAGCCCGCCACCCTGGAGACCGGCGCCGAGATCAAGGTGCCCCTGTTCATCAACCCCGGCGACAAGATCAAGATCGACACCCGTACCGGCGAGTACCTGGAGCGCTGCAAGGGTTAAAAAATGTCCAGGGGGTATCCAAAGAAGCTAAATGTGGCTTCGCATGGATTTTCATCGGATGCGCCCCCGGCGCTTCCGACCCCCTAGATACAAATGGGCCGCGCCGTATGGCGGCACAGCCCATTTGATACCCCCGGTTTCGCGCCCGTGGCGCGGGTCGAGGTGTTTTGGGGTGAAGTGAATTCACCCCAAAACAGATCTATATTCTACTGGCCCTTCGTGGCTGACTGATGAAGAAAAGGAGACGCATTATGACGATTTCTGAGAAGGTCGCGTACCTGAAGGGCCTGGCTGAGGGCCTGAATATCGACACCGAGAAGTCCAAGGAGGGCAAGCTCCTCAACGTGATCATCGGCATCCTGGAGGAGATCGGGATGTCCATTGAGGATCTGGAGGAGAACACCGTGGCTCTGGGCGAGGAGATTGACGCCATCTCCGACGATCTGGCCGACGTGGAGAAGGCCGTCTATGAGGACGAGGACGACGAGGATGACGACGACGATTGCTGCTGCGATGACGACGACTTCTTCGAGACCGAGTGCCCCAACTGCGGCGAGACTCTGGTGATCGACGAGTCCGTTCTGGACGAGGGCGTAATCCAGTGCCCCAGCTGCAAGCAGAAGTTCGCTCTGGACCTGTCTGACGACTGCTGCTGCGGCGATGAGGACGAGGACGACTGCGGCTGTGGCTGCGGCTGTGAGGACCACGACCACGAGGACTAAGTTCCAAGGTATATCGGGAGCGCTGCGGAGATTCCGCGGCGCTCCTTTTTTGCCTTTGTTCGATGTTTTCTCTTATGGCCACAAAACCAGTGGGATTTTGGTGAAAATGGCGGGGGAAGTCTCTTGCGTCTGCCGCTGCCAGCGTAGTATAATGGGCACGGAATTAGATTAGATTAACTCTGAGAACTGCGGATGGGATAAGATGAAACTACAAGAGACACAGACACATAAGACTCTGGAGGAAGTCCAGCCCGGGGAAAAGGGCATCATTCTCCAGGTAGGCAATGACCGGGGGCCGGTGAAGCGCCGCCTGGTTGACATGGGCCTGACCCCCGGTACCCAGGTCATGGTGCGCAAGGTGGCCCCCTTCGGCGACCCGGTGGAGCTCAACCTGCGGGGCTACGAGCTGTCGCTGCGGAAGTCAGACGCAGCCCAAATCCTCATCGCCACCGGCGAGGAGGGAGAGCGGAAGGCCCAGGCCAGAAAAAAGCGCATGGGTATGGTGCAGCACCTGCCCGACGAGGAGACCATCCGGCGGATGGATGCCGACCACGCCCATGAGGCTGCGGCCCACGGTGGTGTGCCGGATTACGCCAGCCACGATACCCGGGAGATGAAGCTGGCCCTGGTGGGCAACCCCAACTGCGGCAAGACCACCCTCTTTAATGCCCTTACCGGCTCCAACCAGTATGTGGGCAACTGGCCCGGCGTGACGGTGGAGAAGAAGGAGGGCAGGGCGGAGGTAGATGGGAAATCCGTCACCGTGGTGGACCTGCCCGGCATTTACTCCCTGTCCCCCTACTCCATGGAGGAGATCGTGGCCCGGGATTTTATCGTGGGAGAGCGGCCCGACGCCATCATCGACATCATTGACGCCACCAACATTGAGCGCAACCTGTATCTGACCGCCCAGCTGCTGGAGCTGGAGCGGCCCATGGTCATTGCCCTCAACTTTATGGACGAGGTGGAAAAGCACGGGGACAAGATCGATGTGGACCGGCTGTCCGAGGAACTGGGCGTACCGGTGATCCCCATCACCGCCCGGTCGGGCAAAAACATCCAGAAGCTGCTGGAGGTGGCCCACCACCAGATGCACGTTGGAGTCACCGTAGAGCCGGACGACCTGTACGACGACTTCACCCACCAGATCCACCATAAGATGGGCGAGCTCATCCACGACAAGGCCTATGCCGCCCACATCCCCGCCCACTGGGCCTCCATTAAGCTCATTGAGGGGGACGATCTGGTGGAGAAGGCCCTAGGCCTGAACGGGGTGGAGAAGGCCGCCCTGGAGCGGGTCTGTCAGGAGTATGAGAGCGCCTATGAGCTGGGCGACCGGGAGACCCTTATCGCCGATGCCCGGTATCAGTTTATCCAGAAAGTGGTGGACAGCTGTGTGCACCGGGGCCGTCCCCTGGGTACGCCCACCCTGTCCGATCGGATCGACGCCATCGTCACCCATAAGGTGTTTGCCATTCCTGTGTTCCTGCTGATGATGCTGGCTATGTTTGCCCTCACCTTCGGCCCCGGCCAGATGCTGGCTGACGGGGTGGATACCCTCATCGGCGGCTACTTTGCCGACTGGGTGCGGGGTGTGCTGGCTGCTGCCGGTACCGCCCCCTGGGTGGAGGCCCTGCTGGTGGACGGCGTCATTGCCGGTGTGGGCGGCGTGTTGACGTTCCTGCCCCAGATCGCCATTCTGTTCCTCTTCCTGTCCTTCCTGGAGGACTCGGGCTATATGGCCCGGGCCGCCTTCATCATGGACCGGCTGCTGCGGCGCTTCGGCCTCAGCGGCAAAGCCTTTATCCCTATGCTGATGGGCTTTGGCTGTACGGTGCCCGCCGTCATGGGCGCCCGCACCATGGAGAATGAGAAGGACCGCCGCATGACCATCATGCTGGTGCCCTTCATGTCCTGTTCCGCCCGCCTGCCGGTGTACGGGCTGATCGCCTCCGCCTTCTTCGCCCGGTATGCCGGGTTGGTGGTCTTCTCCCTCTATGTCATCGGCCTGCTCATGGCCATCCTCTCCGGCGTCATCCTGAAAAAGACCATGTTCCACGGGGAGCCCGCCGCCTTCGTGCTGGAGCTGCCCCCCTACCGGCTCCCCACCTTTAAGAACTGCGCCCTCCACGTTTGGGAGAAGGTCCGGGGCTTCCTGGTGAAGGCCGGCACCCTCATCCTCTCCATGAGCGTGGTGCTCTGGTTCCTCCAGTCCTTCGGCTGGCAGGGAGGGCTCACCATGGTGGCCAACGCGGAGGACTCCCTGCTGGGCGCCCTGGGCGGCCTCATCGCCCCCATCCTGGCCCCCCTGGGCTTCGGCACCTGGCAGGCTGCGGTGGCCCTCCTCTCCGGCCTTATCGCCAAGGAGATGGTGGTCTCCTCCATGACCCTGTTCTACGGCTTCTCCGTCACCGCCAGCGGCTCGGTAGTGGCCTCCGCCCTCTCCGGCACCTTCCAGACCCCTGCGGCGGCCTACGCCTTCCTGGTCTTCGTGCTGCTCTATGTGCCCTGCGTGGCCGCCGTGGCCACCATCCACAAGGAGATGGCCTCCACCAAGTGGACCCTCAAATCCATCGCCTGGCAGCTGGGCGCGGCCTACATCGGCTCCTTCGTGGCCTACCACATATGCAGCCTTTTCATGTGAGGGACCGCCATGTTGAGATATCTGATCTGCGCCGCCGTGCTCCTGCTGATCCTCTGGTCGGTGGTCTATCTGGTCCGGCACATCCGCCGGCAGCTCCGGGGACAGTGCGGGAGCTGCGGCGGGGCCTGCGGCGCCTGTGCCGGCTGCGGCCGGCGGAAGGACTGACTCCCGGTTGCCCTTCCCCGGCGGCGGTGGTATAATGGGTCCACCGAAGCCTGGAAAGGAGCGTGTCCCGATGGATGGACAGAACGGACCGATCTGCTATATCGTGGGCGCCGGAGACTTCTTCGGCGCCCATTTCTCTCCCCGGCCCGACGATCTCGTGATCGCCGCCGACGGGGGATTCACCACTCTCTCCCGCCTGGGGGCCCGCATGGATCTGGTGGTGGGGGACTTCGACTCCATGGGCTTCCGCCCCGACCACCCCAATGTGGTGGACCTCCCCGTAGAGAAGAACGACACCGACACTCTGGCCGCTCTTCGGCTGGGCCGGGAGCGGGGCTTCCGCCTCTTTCGGATCTACGGGGGCACCGGCGGCCGGGAGGACCACACTCTGGCCAATCTCCAGAGCCTGGTCTGGCTCTCCCGCCGGGGCTGTCAGGGCTGGCTCATCGGCGACGGCTGGACCGCCACCGCCATCACTGACGGCAGCTATGCCCTGCCCGCCGGATACACCGGCACGGTCTCTGTGTTCTGCCAGGGGGACCGGGCGGAGGGCGTCTCCCTCAAGGGGCTCCACTACGAGCTGGAGGACCATGTCCTCACCTGCGACTTCCCCCTGGGGGTGAGCAACTCCTTCACCGGACAGGAGAGCCTCTTCTCCGTCCGGAAGGGCACCCTCCTCATCCTCTATGAGGACCATCCGGAAAATATGGACACGAACGGATGATGGGACTGCCGCAGGCCGACGGGCCTGCGGCAGCTCTTGTGTGAAGCGCTTTTCCGGGGCACAGGTCCCCCGAGAACAGATGCGGCCTCCCTTTTCCGCCCGCGGGTGGAGAAGGGAGGCCGGATGCTTTGCGCAGGCGGGAAGATCTCCTCTTTTTGCACAGCAGCCTGTTTCTTGCAAAAATGCGGCTGGAGGATGCTACGTTTCGTATCCTCCAGCCGCTTTTATACATATCGTTTTCTATTTTTCAGAAGAGGCCGGTGATCTTGCCGTTCTCGTCCACGTCGATGTTCTCCGCGGCCGGGACCTTGGGCAGGCCGGGCATGGTCATGATGTCCCCGGTGAGGACCACCACGAAGCCCGCGCCGGCGGACACCTTCACCTTCTTCACGGTGATGCGGAAGCCCTTGGGGGCCCCCAGCTTCGCCGGGTCGTCGGAGAGGGAGTACTGGGTCTTGGCCATACACACCGGCAGGCCGCCGTAGCCCAGCTCGGTGAGACGCTTGAGCTCCTTGGCCGCGGCGGGGGCATAGTCCACCCCGTCCGCGCCGTAGACCTTGACGGCCACTGCCTCGATCTTCTCCTCCAGGGAAGCGTCCGCGTCATAGGCGAAGCGGAAGTCCTTCTCTTCCGCCTCGATGATGCGGAGCACCTCTTCGGCCAGCTCCACACCACCGGCGCCGCCCTTGCCCCAGACCTCGCTGAGGGCCACCCGGACGCCGTAGGCCGCGCAGGCGGCGCGGATGCGTTCCAGCTCCGCCTCGGTGTCGCTCTCGAAGCGGTTGATGGCCACCACGGCGGGCAGGCCGTAGACCTTGGTGATGTTCTCCACATGCTTGAGCAGATTGGGCAGCCCCCGCTCCAGAGCCCCCAGGTCCTCCTTCCCCAGATCGGCCTTGGGGCAGCCCCCGTGGTGCTTCAGCGCCCGGACCGTGGCCACGATGACCACCGCGTCGGGAGAGAGGCCGGCGGCCCGGCACTTGATGTCCAGGAACTTCTCCGCCCCCAGATCGGCGCCGAAGCCCGCCTCGGTGACCACATAGTCCCCCAGCTTCAGCGCGGCATCGGTGGCGGACACCGAATTGCAGCCGTGGGCGATGTTGGCGAAGGGGCCGCCGTGGATGAGCGCGGGGGTGTGCTCCAGGGTCTGGACCAGGTTGGGGCGGATGGCGTCCTTCAGGAGGGCGGTCATGGCCCCCTGGGCCTTCAGGTCGGAGCAGAAGACCGGCTCTCCCGCCCTGTTATAGGCCACCACCATGCGGCCCAGCCGGGCTTTCAGGTCCATGAGGTCGGAGGCCAGGCAGAGCACCGCCATGATCTCGGAGGCCACGGTGATATCGAAGCCGTCCTCCCGGGGCACGCCGTTCGCCTTGCCCCCCAGACCGCAGACGATGTTCCGCAGCTGCCGGTCGTTCATATCCACGCAGCGCTTCCAGGTGATCCGCCGCACGTCGATATCCAGGGCGTTGCCCTGCTGGATGTGGTTGTCCAGCATAGCGGCCAGCAGGTTGTTGGCCGCGCCGATGGCGTGGAAATCCCCAGTGAAGTGGAGGTTGATGTCCTCCATGGGGACCACCTGGGCGTGACCGCCGCCGGCCGCGCCCCCCTTGACCCCGAACACAGGGCCCAGGGAGGGCTCCCGCAGGGCCAGCACCACCTTCTTCCCCAGCAGGTGCAGGGCATCCGCCAGGCCCACGCTGGTGGTGGTCTTCCCCTCCCCCGCCGGAGTGGGATTGATGGCGGTGACCAGGATCAGCTTCCCCTTTCGGGGCTCGTCCTTCAGGGCCAGAGTGTCCACCTTGGCCTTATACCGGCCGTAGTGCTCCAGTCCCTCACCCTCCAGGCCCAGCTGGGCCGCGATCTGGTCGATGGGCAGCAGCTCTGCCTCCTGTGCGATCTCAATGTCGGTCTTCATCTCTCGTCCTCTTCTCTCCTCTCTATGTATATATGGATCTGTATCGTTTCCGTCAGCCGTTGAGCAGAGCGGCGGCAGCGGTGCCGATCAGATTGGCGTCCGCCACCTGACGGAAAGCGTAGTAGCGTCCCAGCTTCCCGGTGATGTAGTCATCACAGATGCGTTGGATCTTTCCGCGGAACAGGTGCCCCTTGTAGAAGGTGGAGCCCTCCGCGATGATGCAGGCCGGCCGGTGGATGTGCTCGCCCGCCCCGGTCTGGAGCAGGATGCCCGCCAGATTGGCGCACACCAGCCGGGCGGAGCGCTCGATGACCCGGTCGATGATGGTGTAGAGGAGCTCGCGGTCCGTCTCGCAGGTGCAGGCGGCGGCCAGGAGCCCTTCTCCATAGGGGCGGGCGCAGAAGGCGTCCGCCTGGACCGAGGTGAGGCCCTCCAGCTTCCCCAGCCAGTCGTTTAGCCCGCCGGAGAACAGTCCATCCGCTGCGGCCTGCCGCAGGGCTTGATAGATCACGTCTCCCTGGTAGCGGCCGGAGACCATCTTCTCATAGTGGCAGAGGCCCGGGTCCACGCTCTCCCTGTCCAGGCGCCGGTCGAATTCGCTCATGGGGGCCCCGTCGAACCGGGCGGACTCCATATTCACCAGCATGGTCTCCGCCGCCCAGGGCGTGGTGACCTGCTCCAGCGCCTTCCGCTGCTCGGCATAGCAGGTATTCACGCCGGTGCCGTAGATAAGGCCGATATAGCTGTCGAAGCGCTCGTCCCGCAGGCTGGCCACCCCACCCAGCAGGGCAGCGACCGTGTCGTTGAGGACCACGAAGGAGGTCCCGGGCGCACCTTTGGCTGCCAGAGCGGCGGAGATGTCCCGGCCCAGCTCCTTGCCCTCGGAGCCGCTCACCTGGACCTGCTTGGTGAAGCGGACCACCCGTCCATCCCGGTTGGGGAGGATCTCAGCGGCGTAGGAGAAGCACAGTCCCACCTTCCTGCTCCGGCCGGTGAGCGGCAGCACCGCCTCCGCCACCTGATCCACGAACTCCTCCCAACTGATGGGAGCCTGGGAACCGGGCATGGGAGAGACCTTCAGATCCTCTATCTCCACCCCGCTGCTGCGGATGGTCACCAGTCCCACCCGGAAATTGGTGCCGCCGGCGTCGATGACGATGATGGGCTCGTCCTCGGGGAGCTCGCCCTCTTGGGAGAGGTAGGTGGGCAGCATCAGCATCCAGGCCCCGGGCTCCCCCCGGAGGCCCCGCTCCATGTCCGCCTGGAAAGCGCGGGCGCAGGCATCCACATCCACCTCTCTGGGGTCCAGTCCATAGCGGGCCAGGAAGGCATCCGCCTGTCTCACTGCGTCGGTCATCTGTATCATCCTCTCTTTCGAGATATAATGGACGGAAAGAGCGGGGCGGGCAACTGCCCGCCCCGCTCTTCTATTGTACCGTGTTTCTTACTTCTTGGCAAGGTATTTCCGCATATCAACAGCGCAGGCGAACAGGATGATGCCGCCCTTGATGAGATACTGGAGGTTCTGGTCGATGGAGATCATGGTCAGACCCACGAAGATCAGGCGGAGCAGGAACACGCCCACCACGATACCGCGGATCTTACCGATGCCGCCGACGAAAGACACGCCGCCGATGACGCAGGCCGCGATGGCGTCCTGCTCGTAGTTGAAGCCGGTGTTGGCGGTGTTGGAGCCGATACGGGCGCCCTCCACGAAGCCGGTGAAGCCGTACATGGCGCCGGCCAGAGCAAAGACCATGATGGTGGTCAGGAACACATTGACGCCGGACACGCGGGCAGCCTCCTCGTTGGCGCCCAGGGCGAACATGTTCTTACCAAAGGTGGTCTTGTTCCAGATGAACCACATGAGGGCCGTAAGGATGATGGCGAACCACACATAGTTGGGGATGGGGGTGCCGCCGATGTTCAGGATAGAGCCCTTGACGAAGTTGGTGTAAGAGGCATCCAGGTTGGAGATAGCCATACCGTTGTTGTTGCCCATCTGCACATAGAGGAGCAGCAGAGTGTAGATGATGAGCTGGGTGGCCAGGGTCACGATGAAGGGGTGCAGCTTGAACTTGGCCACGAAGAAGCCGTTGAAGCAGCCGATAGCGGCGCCGATGAGCATGGCGATGATGATGACCACGGGGATGGGCAGCACGCCGATGTTGGTCCACATCTTGTTGGCGGAACTCACCGTCTGGAGCAGAGAAGCTGCGATACAGGCGGTCAGGCCCACGATACGGCCGGCACTCAGGTCGGTACCAGTCAGCACGATACAGCCGGCGATGCCCAGGGCGGCGGGCAGGTAAGCTGCCGTCTGGCCGATGATGTTGATGATGGAGTTCGGCGTCAGGAAGTTCGGGTTGATGATAGCGATATAGATGATCGCCAGGATCATGATGATGTACAGCGAGTTATCCAGCACCAAGCTGCCGATACGCTTGGAGTTCAGCTCGCTCTTTGCGGCAGGACTGTTACTCATGTTGCGTTCCCCCTCTTACACATATTTGGCGGCCAGAGTGAGGATCTCCTCCTGGCTGGTCGTCTTGGCATCCACTTCGCCGGCCACCTGGCCGCCGGACATGACGATGATACGGTCGCACACGCCCAGGAGCTCGGGCATCTCAGAAGAGACCATGATGACTCCCTTGCCCTGGTTGGCCAAGTCGATGATGAGCTCATAGATCTCGTACTTCGCACCCACGTCGATACCGCGGGTGGGCTCGTCCAGGAGCAGGACCTCAGGCTTGGTGAGCAGCCAGCGGCCGATGATGACCTTCTGCTGGTTGCCGCCGGAGAGCGAGCGGATCTGGGTCTTCTGGCTGGGCGTCTTGATATGCATCGCCTGGATGGCCCAGTCGGTGTCCTCTTTCATCTTCTTCTCGCTCAGGCAGATGCCGCCCATCAGGTAGCTCTTCAGGTTGGAGATGACGGTGTTCTCCTTGATATCCCGGATCCCAAAGATGCCGGTGGCCCGCCGCTCTTCGGTGAGGAGGGCGAAGCCGTTCTTGATGGATTCTCTGGGGGAGTGGTTCTTGATCTCCTTGCCGTGGAGCTTGATAGTGCCGCCGCCCTTGGTCATGGCACCGAAGAGGTTCTCCAGCACCTCGGTCCGGCCGGACCCGTCCAGACCGGCGATGCCCAGGATCTCGCCCTTGTGGAGCTGGAAAGTGGCATCCTTCAGCCGGGTATATTTGCCCGACATATGCTCCACTTCCAGGATGACTTCCGCAGGCTTGTTGGTCTTGGGCGGGAAACGGTTGGTGAGCTCACGGCCCACCATCAGGCGGATGATCTCGTCCATGGTCAGGTCCTTGGCGGGCTTGGTGGCCACCCAGGTGCCGTCGCGCATGATGGTGACGTCATCGCTGATGCGGAGGATCTCCTCCATCTTGTGACTGATGTAGATGATGCCACAGCCCTTGTCCCGGAGCATGTTGATGATCTTGAACAGATGCTCCACTTCGGTCTCCGTCAGGGACGAGGTGGGCTCGTCGAAGACGATGATCTTGGAGTTGTAGGAGACCGCCTTGGCGATCTCCACCATCTGGCGCTGGGACACAGGCATGGTAGACATGATGGTCTTGGGATTGACATTGACCTCCAGCTGCTCAAAGATCTCCTTGGTCCGCTGGGCCATGATCCGCTCACTGACCATGATGCCTCCCACCTTGGGATAACGGCCCAGCCACAGGTTGTCCATGACGCTGCGGGTCAGGGCCTGGTTCAGCTCCTGGTGCACCATGGCCACGCCGTTCTCCAGCGCCTCCTTGGAGCTCTTGAAGTTGACCTCTTTGCCATCCAGGGTGATGGTGCCGCTATCCCTGCTGTAGATGCCGAAGAGGCATTTCATCAGGGTGGACTTGCCAGCGCCGTTCTCCCCCATCAGGGCATGCACGGTGCCGGGCCGGACCGTCAGGGATACGTTGTCCAGTGCCTTTACGCCGGGGAATTCTTTGCAGATCCCCTTCATTTCAAGCAGTGCCGGCTGATCCATACAGTTCCTCCTCTCTTACATACAAAGCCTCTGCTTCAGGCGCGCTGTGGTCTGCACAGAGCGCCTTGCGGCTTCCCGCGCGGCTGTCCCACCGACAGCCCCGCCTGAAGCAGGGGTTTTGTAAGAGAGCGGGGCTGCCACGGAGGCAGCCCCGCTCGTTCCTTATCGGTTCGCTGGGGCGGATGCAGAGTTTGCCTGAACAGATGTTAGGCGCTCTCCTCGCCGGTGTACATAGCATAGGGGACACGGATCTTGGCCACGCCCTCGTCCACGATGAACTGGTCGGTGTTGGCCATGAGCTCCTCACCAGCGTTGATGTTGCCCACCAGAGTGGCGATGGTGTTGGCCATGCCCTCGGCGTCCTGCTTGATGGAGCCGGTCATCAGGCCCTGGTTGATGAGAGCCTGAGCGTCCTCAGTGGCGTCCACGCCGAACACGGGGATGGTCTTGCTGCCCTCAGCGCCGGTGTTGTAGCCGGCAGCCTGCAGGGAGGAGATGGCGCCCTTGGCCATCTCGTCGTTGTTGGCGATGACCAGCTCGACCATGTTGCCGTTGGCCTCGGAGTAAGCGGAGAGGATGGTGTCCATGTAGTTGGTAGCGGCAGCGGCAGACCAAGAGCCGTTCTGGTCGACCAGATACTTGGAGGTGTTGGCCGGATCATAGAAGCTCAGAGCGGGGTGGCCGGCCTCTTCCAGCAGAGCGTCGGCATCCTCGACGGCATACTGGGTGCGGTACTCGGCCTCGGCGTTGCCCTCCTGGCCCTTGAACATGACATAGGAGATGGTGCCGTCGCCGTTGAGGTCCACGGTGTCATAGTTCTCGGTGAGGTAGTTGGCGATCATCTCGCCCTGCATGTGGCCGGCCTCGGCGGCGTCGGTGCCGACGAAAGCGGCGTTGTCATAGCTGTTGATGACGCTGTCATCGACCTCACGGTTGAAGAAGATGACAGGGATGCCGGCGGTAGAGGCGGCGTCACAGACGGTCTGGGCGGCGTCGGGAGAAGAGGTCTCCACGATGTTGACGACCAGCAGGTTGGCGCCGTTGGAGATGGCGGTGTTCACCTGGTCGAGCTGGTTGGACTGGGTGTTGTTGCCGTCATAGTCCTGATAGGTGATGCCCATGCCGTCCAGGGCGGCGTCCAGAGCGGTACGCACGCTGGTGATGTACACGTCGGAATAGGTGTAGTAGAACACGCCCACGTTCAGATCGGAGGCAGTGGTCTCGGTGCCCTCAGTAGTCGCAGGAGCGGCGGACTCGGGAGCCTCGCTCTCGCCACCACCGGAGCTGCTGGAGCAGGCAGCGATGCTCAGGCACATGGCGCCGGCCAGAAGCAGAGCAGACAATTTCTTCAGTTTCATGAAAAAGATCCTCCTTGTTTTTGTTTGGCAGATGCCTTATGATCCACCTATGATTAGTCTACCAAAAAAATGTCAAATTGGCTATAGGAAAAATCACTTTATTCCATAAATAATCTCTCCATACATCGCCTCCTTTTGTGGATTCTGCGCATAGAGCCCCTCTTTTTTTGTAAAAACGGCTATAGATTACTTTATCTACCAGTTTTTTTCGATATACATGGGGATCAAAACGGTCTGGGCCTCGACTTCCGCCACTTCCGACACGTCTTCCCCAGTGGCCAAGGCTACCGCCAGACGGAGGATGGTCTCTCCATGGGCATCGTAGTCCATCACCACCGTGCCCAGGAGCCTCCCCTCCTCCACGGCCTCCAGCCCCTCTGGAATCCCATCGATGCCCACGATGTTGTGGAAATCCAGCCCCAGCCGCTCCACTGCGTCGGCGGCCCCCAGAGCCATATCGTCATTGTTACAGAGGATGAGCTCTACGTCCGGGTGCTCGGTGAGGAGGCGCTCTGTGAGGGCGGCTGCCTGGCTGCGGTCCCAGTTGGCGATGCCGCTGCCCAGCCGCTCCAACGCTATACCTCCCTCCCGAAGCGCCTGGACCGACACCTCGGTGCGGATCATGGCGTCCTGGTGCCGGCTCTCCCCCTCCAGGATCACATATTGGAGGATACCGTCCCCATCCAGGTCCAGGGCCGAACGGTCCTCCCCCCACAGGTCCAGCACGATCTGGGCCTGGAGCTGGGCGGACTGGTGGGCATCGGAGCCCACATAATAGGCCTTGTCCCAGCTCTCCAGGTCTTCCTGCACCGGCTCCCTGTTGAAGAACACCACCGGTATATCCGCCGTCCGGGCCTTGTTCACCACATTGGACGCGTCGGTCCGGTCCACCAGGTTGACGCACAATACATCATATCCCAAAGAGACCATCCTGTCGATCTGTTCATTTTGGGTGCTCTGGCTCTCTCTGCCATCGAATACCGACAGATAGATCGGACGCCCTCCCTCCTGGCTCCAGTCATCCGCATAGCGCTGCATAGACTCGGTCATATTTTTGATGTAAGTATCCGTCCCCTCATAGACGGCCACCCCGATCCTCAGGGGCTCCTCCTCCTGTCCGCTCCCCGGTCTACAGCCCGTGGAGAACAGCATGAGAGCCGCCAAAGCGAAGACTGCTGTCCTGTGCCTCTTCATTCTGTCCACCCCTCGCAAATCAAGAGATCGGAAACAGGATCTGATCCATGGGATCTTCGAACATGGTCTCGGCTGTGACAGTATAGGAGCTCAACGTCCGGTCCGCCTGGCCCGCGCCCTCGATGAGCCCCACCAGGCTCTGGAGGCTGAGATAGCCCGCTTCGTAGTCGCACTGGACCACCAGCGCACGGATCCGCCCCTCCTCCAGGTGATGGAGCAGATCGTTGGAGGTGTCCATCCCGAAGATGAGCGCACCCTCCGGCGCCTCGCGGCAGAGCCGCTCGGTGATGCCCGGCTCCACGGCTAGCAGCGCTCCTTCACCGGCGGGGAGCTGCTCTTCGCCGTCCGGAGAGACCGTCACGCTCCGGCAGGGGATGCCCAGCTCCTCCAGTCTGGCCTCCAGCCCCTGCAGGCGCAGGCAGGCCGCCTCTCCCGCCTCCCCGCTCAGATAGACGGTGCAGGACCGGCTCCCCTCTTCCGCCACCGCGTCGGCCAGCTTCCGTCCCATCTCCACGGGATCTGCCGAGATGTAACAGCCCGCGCTGCCGCCGTCCGGGCGTGGCCCCGCCACTGTCGTGCGTATGCCGCTGGAGGATGCGTCCTCTATCACCTGGAGGAGCGCCGCCCAGTCCACGGGGGCCAAGATCACACCGTCGGCGCCTTTCCCCACCTCTTTGCTCAGGACCTCGGCCTGGGCCTGGCCCACGTCCGCCCCTTCATAGCGGCTGATGATCCGGACATCCACGTTGCGTTCCTGGGCCGCCCGGTCCACCCCCCGGAGGAAGTTGTCCCAGTAGTCCTCTTCCGCACCGTCCAACAGGATGGAGACCTGATAGACCGGGGGCGTGTCCGTGGAGAAGAGCCAGGTGAGCCCCAGCGCCCCCGCGGCCGCCAGCAGGAGGATCAGCACGCCTGTAAAAATGCGCCGCTCCGCCTTTCCCATATCATGTATCCTCCATTTCACCGAAGGGGATCGCCGCCATCCGCAGGGTGACCACGGTCCCCTCGTCCGGCTCTGACTCGATATGCACGCCGTACTTCTCCCCAAAATAGAGGCGGATGCGCTCCTGCACGTTCCGCAGGCCCACGCCGGAGCCCCGCCGGCTGTTCCCTCCCCGTCTCTCCTCCGCCGGGGCGGCGCTGAGCAGCCGCTCCACCACGTCGGGGGTCATCCCCAGGCCGTTGTCCGAGACAGTGATCAGCAGATCGCCCCCCTCGGTCCAGGCCCGGATGGCGATGAGCCCGTCGCCGTCCATGAACTCCATGCTGTGGTAGATGGCGTTCTCCACGATAGGCTGGACCACCAGCTTGATGGTGGAGAGCTCCGCCGCCGCCGGATCGCAGTCGATGGTATAGCGGAACTTGTTCTTATAGCGCATGTTCTGGATCAGGAGATAGTTGCGCACATGCTCCAGCTCGTCCTTCACGGGGATGACGTTCCGGCCCTTTGAGAGGCTGATGCGGAAGAAGCGGGCCAGGGCGGTGACCACCCGGATGGCATCCTCCTTCTGGCCGTTCTCGATCATCCAGACGATGATGTCCAGGGTGTTGTAGAGGAAGTGGGGATTGATCTGGGCCTGGAGGGCGTTGAGCTCGCTCTTCACCTTCTGCTGGTGCTCCCGCATGATGTCCCGGTTGAGCTGCTCTGTCCGCCTCACCATCTCCTGGACCGCGCTGCCCAGCTCCTGGGTCTCCAGGGTCCCTCCGATATAGATGTCGCCGCTCTCCGGGTGCTCCTGCAGCCGGATCACCGACTCCCGGAGCCGGCGGATGGGGTCGGTGAGCTTCCGGGAGAGGGCGGAGTTGAGGATGATGAGCAGTTCGAAATAGATGCAGAAGATGATGAGCACCACCAGGATATCCTGGCCGGACCCCACCGAGAACCGGGAGCCCTCCACCACGCCCACCGCTTTCCAGCCCGTGTATCCCACGTCCCGGACGATGATGGACCGCTCCCGCCCCTCCCAGGTCTCCACATAATTGCCCTCCTGGCGCTCGGCGGTCTCCAGGTTGCTCTCCGCCTCCAGCCCCGAGGCGATCAGGGTCCGCTCGGGGTGGTAGATGAGGGCTCCGTCCCTGTCCATCAGGTAGACGTATCCGCTCTCCGAGAGCTTTATGTTGCGGAAGATGTCCTCCAGGGCGCTGTACTTCAAGTCGATGAGCAGTACGCCCAGCTGCGTGTCTGTGCCGCTGGTGAGCTCCACAGCGGAAGAGAGGGAGATGACCCAGGGGTACTGCGGCGTCTGTTCCTGGAAGAGCCGCTGGACCTTCGGCCTGCCGAAGTGGAAATTGGCCGTCTGCTCCATAGCCTGGATGAACCAGTCCTCCTGGGCCACCGGGACATCCTCCCGCACCACCACCGCCGGTGCCGAGGCCAACAGCCGGCCGGCGCTGTCGAAGAGGGCGATGTCCTCCACATAGTCGCTGTAGGTGTCGTAGAGCAGCCTGACCTCCGGTTCTACCTCCTCCGCCAGCAGATCCGTGCTCTTGATGACGTTATAGTACAGGGAGTCGGAGAGGCGGAGCATATCTCTGAGGTAGGTGTTGATGGATTGGCTCACCTGGGCCACCAGCCGCTGGTTCTCCTGCTCCACCGTGCCGTCCAGTTGGGCAGAGAAGCGGATATAGAGGGTCATACCGGTGAGGGCGATGGCCAGCAGGGCGGTGATCGTGAAAGAGGCGAACATGGCCGAGCGGATGCTGCCCCTGGAGGGGCCCTGGATGAGCTCCCGCACCCGCCTGATCAAGTCTGTCCCCTCCTTCTCCCTGTCCCAGGTCACTTCCGGAACTGGGACGGCGACATGCCGAAGCGCTTCTTGAACACATAGCTGAAATAGTTGGGCTCGTCATAGCCCACCTTCTCCGCCACCAGATAGGTCTTGTCATCGGTGGATCGGAGCAGCTCCACCGCGTGCTCCATGCGCACGTCGGTGAGATACTGGACATAGCTCCGCCCTGTCTCCTGTTTGAAGATGGTGGAGAAATAGGACTGGCTGATGTGGAGGTGGGCGCACAGTTTGTCCACGGAGAGGTGGGAATCCTGGTAATTCTCCCGGATGTACCGCTCCGCCTCCTCCACCAGCCGCTTGGCGGTAGAGACCCGGCGGCGGTCCAGGCTGCCGCTCATATTGAGGCAGACCCTCTGGAGCCAGTCTTTCAGCTCTTTGGTAGGGGTGCCCTCCGCCAGCAGGGAGAGCCACTCTCCCCGGGGGCCCAGCATCTCCTCCTCGCCCAGTTTATACCGCTGGATCACAGGCAGCAGCGCGCCCAAGATGCCGATGGCCCGGGCCTGAGGGCTCCATCCGTCCCCGCCTCCCTCCAGGAGCTGTCCCACCATAGTGGAGATCTGCTCTTTGGATCCGAATTTGATCGCGGAGAGGAGCTGCTGCTCCCGATGGGTGTCCATGTCTACGGGGGTGCGGTCGATCCGCTCCATATCCTGGATGTAGATGGGCTTCCCTCCTCCCGTCACCGCCTTGTACTCGATGGCCGCCCGGGCCTCGCCATAGGAGCGGTAGAGGTCTTCCAGCTTCTGATAAGGGCGCCCGATCCCCACCGTCACCGTGATCCCCAGCACCCGGCTGCACTCCAGGCATACCTCGCCCATGAGGCTCATCAGCGACTCCACCGGATCCTTGTCCCAGGCAGTCACTGCGATCACCGAGGACAGGCTCAGGAAGAGCTCCCGGTGGCAGCGGCCCCGGAGCGCCTCTTCCATCATCTGCCGGGTGGATACGGAGACCAGCTCATCGGTGAGGCCCCCGTTCCCTTCGGCGCCGGGGGGGATGTCACACACCGCTACGATCTTCTGCCGTCCTTCCCGCACCGCGAGGCCGAACCTGTCGCACTGCCGGTGCAGCTCCGCCGGGTCCATAGGCCCCCGCAGCAGCTCTTGGATGAACTTCTCTCGCATCAGAGGCAGGCTCTTGTGGTAAGCCTCGGTGAGCTGCTCGATGTTCCGTTTCTGGGCGATCTCTGCGTCCAGCAGATCCCGCACCCGCCGCAGTACCGCAGTGAGCTCCTCGGCGTCCACCGGCTTGAGCACATACTCCACCACGTTGAGCTTGATCGCCTCCTGGGCGTACTCGAAGGCGTCGAAACCCGAGAAGATGATGAGCTTCAGATTGGGCTTCCGCTTGGCCAGCTCCGCCCCCAGCTCCAGGCCGTCCATGAAGGGCATCTTGATGTCGGTCATCACCACGTCCAGGTCGAGGGTCTCCGCTTTCTCCAGGGCGTCCCGTCCATTCTCCGCATCAGCGACGATCTCGAAGCCCAGCATGTTCCAATCTATCTTCCGTTTGATCGCCTCGCGGACTTCCGCCTCGTCGTCCACGATCATGATCTTATAGAAACCCAAATGGGGGCACCCCCTAATCCAGAATACAGGCCTGCCCCGACCTCAGCTGTGAGAAAAGGCGAACCGGATCTCCTGCCGGTATCTCTCCCCCTTCCGCAGGACGGAGGAGGGGAACTGGGGCAGATTGACCGCGTTGGGGAAGCCCTGGGCCTCCAGGGCCACCGCGCCGCGCCGCCCGTAAGCCGCGCCGCCCTTCCCCGTGAGGGAGGGGAGGAAATTGGCCGTATAGACCTGGAGGCCGGGCTGGGTGGTGGACACCTCCAGCGTGATGCCGCTCTCCGGGCTGGACAGGACCGCCGCCCGGCGCAGGCCCTCTCCACGGAGGGCCCAGTTGTGGTCATAGCCGCCGCCCACCTGGATCTGGGGATGGGGGGCGTCCCACCCCTCCCGCAGGGGACGGGGCGTGCGCAGGTCGAAGGGCGTCCCCTCTACCGGCAAGATGGTCCCTGTGGGGCAGCAGTCGGCCCCCAGCTCGGTGATGGCGTCCCCGTCCACCTCCAGCAGGTGTCCGCCCACATCTCCTGCGCCGTGGCCGTTCAGGTCCCAGTAGGCGTGGCTGGTGAGGTTCACCACCGTATCCGCGTCGGACACCGCCTGGAGCTCCAGGCAGAGCGTGTCCTCCTCTGTCAGGGCGTAGCGGACCTGGACATGGAGGGCGCCGGGGTAGCCCTCCTCTCCGTCCGGGGAGTCCAGGGTGAGCACCACGCTCTCCCCCTGGATCTCCCCCCTCCACATCTTCCGGTCGAAGCCCACGCGGCCGCCGTGGAGGCTGCACCCGCTCTCCTGATTGGGGAAGAGACGGCAGGTCTCTCCGTTCAGCTGGAAGGCGGCGCCCCGGATGCGGTTGGCGCACCGGCCCACCAGTGCCCCCAGATAGGCGTCATGGGCCTCGTAATCCGCCACGCGGTCGAAGCCCAGGCACACGTCGCGGAGCGCTCCCTCCCGGTCGGGCACCGCCACGGCGCGCAGGGTGGCGCCGTAGTCCAGCACCTCGGCCCAGGAGCCCTTTCCGTTCTCCAGGCGGAAGCAGGTGACCGGCGCGCCCTGGCTGGTCGCCCCAAAGGGGCGGGCGGTCACGCTCATACTTCTCCCTCCGGCAGGACCTGGATGCCGCCGGCGGGGCGGACGGACAGGTCGTGACAGGTCCCCTTCCCGAAGATGGCCTCCATCTGGGCGCGGAAATCCTCCAGCTGGGCCAGGGGCACGAAGGCCTGCACGGTGCCGGCGAAGCCGCCGCCGTGGACCCGCCACGCGCCGTCCTCCTTGAGCAGCCGGGCACACAGGGCCAGGGCCAGGGAGACGCTCCGCTCACCGGGATCCCCGGAGGGATAGATGTTCTGGAGCAGGTCCATGGAAGAGCGCCCGGACTCCTTCACCAGTGTGAGGAAGCGCTGGAAGTCCTTCTTCCGCAGGGCGTCCGCCTGATCCAGCACCCGCTGATCGTCACCGTAGAAATGCATGGCCCGGAGGAGGGCCCGGTCGGAGACCTTCCCCCGCAGCTCGCCCATCCGGGCGTAGAACTCTGCCTCAGAGGTCTTGCCCAGCACCGGCTGTCCCAGCAGCTTGGCCACAGACTTCATCTCGGCGGGGATGGCGGCATACTCGTCGGTGAGGTCGGCGTGGCTGCCCCCGGCGTCGATGAGGCAGAGGGCGTAGCCGTACTCAGACGGCATACAGGGGATGGCCTCCACCACCGGCGTGCCGGGATCGGCGAAGTCGATGAAGCAGAAGTCGCCCACCGCGGAGGCGCACTGGTCCATCAGGCCGCAGGGCTTGCCGAAATATGCGTTCTCGGCGAACTGGCCCACCTTGGCCACCAGGACCTGGGGCACCTTGCCCCCGTTGTAGAGGCCGCTGAGGATGGTGCCCACCAGCACCTCATAGGCCGCCGAAGAGGACAGGCCGGAGCCGGGGAGCACGTCGGAGCTCACATAGGCGTCGAAGCCGCCGAAGCGCAGGTCCAGCTCGTAGAAGCGGGCGGCGATGCCCCGGATGAGGGCCGCAGTGGTCCCCTGCTCCTGAGGCACGATGTCCAGCTTCTCCAGGCTGATGCGCTCCTCTCCGTGTCCCTCGGAGTAGATGCAGATCACGTTCTGGTCGTTCTTGGCGGCCACCGCCACAGCGTCCAGAGTGACGGCGGCGGCCAGCACCCTGCCCTGTTGGTGGTCGGTGTGATTGCCGCCGATCTCGCTGCGGCCGGGCGCGGAGAAGAGCTCCACCGCCCGCTCCTCTCCGAAGCGCTTGCCGAACTCCTCCGCGATGTGTAAGTACCTTGCCTGCTGAAGCTCCCAGCGCCCTGGATAGAGCTTACGGAAAGTAGCGTCGTATTTGCCCGCCTTCAGCGCGGCCTTCAGTTCCTGGATATCCATCATTCTACACTGCCCCTCTCGAGACGTTTTTACTTATCTATTTTACCTTTTTTCATGTCCTATGACAAGGTGGAATTTTAGCAAATAGCCAAAGGCACCGTTTCGTGCCGGCTCCGCGGCGGTCCCCTCCTGTCTATCGTCCTTTTCCCGCCGTCAAGACAGGGGAACGCCGCAGACTGTCGTCTGCGGCGTTCTTCTGTCTCTCCACAGTGTGTTCAGCGCAGTCCCTTGTCGTAGGGGACGCCCTCCGCCTTGGGCGCCCGGGACTTCTGGGAGGTGAAGGCCAGGACGATGAGGGAGACGATATAGGGCAGCATATTATATACCGCGCTGGGGAGGTTCAGAGCCTTGAGGAAGTCGAAGCCGGTGTACACGTTGCCCAGGGCCCGGAAGAGGCCGAAGAGCAGGGCCGCCAGAGCGATCCGGGTGGGCTTCCACTGGCCGAAGATCATGACCGCCAGGGCCAGGAAGCCGAAGCCGGCCACGCCGTATTCGAACTTCCACTCGCTGACGCCGGCCGTGATATACACGATGCCGCCCAGACCGCCCAGCATGCCGGAGATGAGCACGCCGGCGTAGCGCATCTTGTAGACGTTGATGCCCACGGAATCCGCCGCCTGGGGATGCTCGCCGCAGGCCATGAGGCGCAGGCCGAAGCGGGTCTTATAGAGGGTCACCCAGGAGCACACCAGGGCGATGAGGGCCAGCAGCATGAACCAGTTGAACTCGAAGCCCCCGATGTTCACCAGGAAAGCCTTCTTCTGTTCGATATACTGGATGGTGGCGGAGACGTTGCCGGAGTCGGCGGCGGTGTTCATGGCCTTGACGAACACGGTGGCCGCCGCGGTGGCCAGCAGGTTCATGGCGGTGCCCACCAGGGTCTGGTCGGCCTTGAAGTTGATGGCCGCCACTGCCAGCAGCAGGGAGTAGAGCATGCCCAGGAGGATGGCCGCCAGCACCACCAGCACGATCATGCCGATGGCGGGCAGGCCGGCGGGGGCGAACTTCATCATCAGGGCCCCGCCCAGGGCGCCCATGACCATGATGCCCTCCAGTCCGATGTTGATGACGCCGGAGTGCTCGGAGAAGCAGCCGCCCAGAGCCACCAGGATCAGGACGGAGGCGAAGATCAGCGTGTATTGAACCAGGAGCAGCATTACTTCTCCCCTCCTTTCCGGTCCTCCGCCATGCGGCGCTCTGCCCTGCGGTCCAGCCAGGCGGTCAGGGTGGTCTTGAAGAAGAGCACGAAGCCGCACAGGTAGATGATCAGCGAGGAGATGAGGTCGGAGATCTGGGCGGAGTACATGGTCTTGTCCACATAGGCGCCGCCGTTGGTGATGTGCTGGATGAAATAAGAGGAGAAGATGGCCCCGATGGGGTTGAGCCCGCCCAGGAAGGCGGCGGCGATGCCGTTGAAGCCCATGGCGGGGACAGAGGACTGGGTGCACTGCCACTGCTCGAACCCGGTGAGGAAAAAGACGCCCGCGCCCATGCCCGCCAGACCGCCGGCGATGACCATGGTGAGGATGATGTTCCGCTTCTCCTTCATGCCGCAGTACTGGGCGGCGAACTTGTTGAAGCCGGTGGCCTTGAGCTCATAGCCCAGCTTGGTCTTCTCCAGCAGCACCCAGATGAGGATGGCCACGATCACCGTCAGCGGGATGGCGATGGTCACATACTGGTTGTTGGAGAAGAGCTCTCCCAGGCCCGCGCTGGGGAGGATGGCCCCGGGGTTGGTGCTGCTCAGGGTCAGGGTATAGGGGCTGGCCGTCTCCTTCACGTTGCTGAGGAGGGAGTTGACCAGATAGAGGCTGATCCAGTTGAGCATGATGCAGGAGATGACCTCGTTCACGTTGCGATAGGCCTTCAGCGCGCCGGAGATGGCGCCCAGGAGGGCCCCCGCCACGATGGAGGCGATGAGGCAGACGAACCAGGGCATCTGGAGGCCCAGGGCGAAGTAGAGGCTGGCCCCCGCGCCCACCACATACTGCCCGGCGGCGCCGATGTTGAACAGGCCCACCTTATAGGCGAAGAGCACCGACAGGGAGCACATGAGCAGGGGCGCGGTCTTCACCAGGGTGTTCCCGAAGTATCTCAGCCGCGCGGCGGCGCTGGGGTAGTAGAAGAAGTTCTTCACGATGGTCTGGATGGCCTCCCCGGCGCCGGCGGGATTGATGATGAGGAGCACGATATAGCCCACCAGCAGGCCCACCAGGATGCACAGCAGCGAGGCCAGCAGGGACTGCACTCCTTTGTTGCGCAGGAGCGATGTCTTCTGTTTCATCTCTCACGCCCCCTTCCTCTTGGCGCCGGCCATGTAGAGGCCCAGCTCCTCCACCGTGGTGGTCTTCGGGTCCAGCTCGCCCACGATCTCCCCCTCGTACATGACGAGGATACGGTCGCTGAGGCTCATGACCTCGTCCAGCTCCAGGCTCACCAGCAGCACGCCCTTGCCCGCGTCCCGCTGGGCTACGATCTGGTGGTGGATGTATTCGATCGCGCCCACGTCCAGTCCGCGGGTGGGCTGGACGGCGATCAGCAGGTCCGGGTCCTTATCGATCTCCCGGGCCACGATGGCCTTCTGCTGGTTGCCGCCGGACATGCTGCGGGCGATGGTCACCGGGCCCTGGCCGGAGCGCACGTCGTACTGCTCGATCAGCCGCTCGGCATACGCCCGGATGGCCTTCCGCTTGAGGAAGCCCGCGCCGGAGACGAAGTCGGGCTCGAAATACCGCTGGAGCACCATGTTATCCTCCAGAGTATAGTCCAGCACCAGGCCGTGCTTGTGCCGGTCCTCGGGGATGTGGCTCATGCCCATGGTGGACCGCTTCCGGATGGGGGCGTGGGTGATGTCCTGCCCCTTCAGGGCGATCTTGCCCTCCTTCACCGGCTCCAGGCCGGTGAGGCCGTAGACCAGCTCGGTCTGTCCGTTGCCGTCGATACCGGCGATGCAGACGATCTCGCCGCCCCGCACGTTGAAGGAGACATGCTTCACCGCGTTGTTGTTGTGGAGCTTGGAGGCCACCGTCAGCCCCTCCACCTGGAGGATGACGTCCTTGGGGACCGACTCCTCCTTGTGTACCGCGAACTCTACGTCCCGGCCCACCATCATCCTGGAGAGCTCCTCTTTGGTGGTGTCCGCCACGTCCACGGTGCCGATATAGCGCCCCTTCCGGAGGACCGTGCAGCGGTCGGCCACGGCCATGATCTCGTTGAGCTTGTGGGTGATGAAGAGGATGCTCTTCCCCTCCTCCTTCAGGCCCCGCATGATCTCCATGAGCTCGTCGATCTCCTGGGGCGTGAGGACGGCGGTGGGCTCGTCGAAGATGAGGATCTCATTGTCCCGGTAGAGCATCTTCAGGATCTCGGTGCGCTGCTGCATGCCCACGGTGATATCCTCGATCAGGGCGTCCGGGTC
>DWZK01000026.1 GCA_019117605.1 Candidatus Intestinimonas stercoravium
AAGTCGATGATGCGGTACTTCTTCTTGTTGCCGCCGCCGCGGTGGCGGACGGTGATGCGGCCGTAGCTGTTGCGGCCGGCGTTCTTCTTCAGGTTCTCGGTCAGGCTGCGCTCGGGCTTGGCCTTCTTGTCGATGCCCTCGAAGGCCGACACGGTCATGTGGCGGCGGGAGGGCGTCGTGGGCTTATAGGTCTTGATTGCCATTCCTCTTCTCCTCCTTACGCCTCAAAGAACTCGATGGCCTTGGAGTCGGCGGTCAGGGTGACCATGGCCTTCTTCCAGGAGGGGCGGCGGCCGGCGGGGAACCGGCCCATGCGCTTCTCCTTGCCATACATGTTGATGGTGTTGACCTTGGCCACCTTCACGCCGAAGATCTCCTCCACCGCCTTGGCGATCTCGATCTTGTTGGCGTCCTTGGCGACCTCAAAGGTGTAGCGCTTGTCCTCGGTCATGGACATGGACTTCTCGGTGATGATCGGGCGCTTGATGATGTCATAAGCCTGAGTCATTACGCGAACACCTCCTCGATGACGGCCAGCGCAGCCTTGTCGATGATGAGCTGCTTGGCATTGAGAATATCATACACATTGATGAGACGGGCGGGAGCGGTCTCCACGCCGGGGATGTTCCGGGCGGACTTGACCACGTTCATGTTGACCTCGGGGGTCACCAGCAGGGCCTTGCCGGCCTCCACGGCCTTCAGGAAGGCGGCCACGGTCTTGGTCTTGATCTCGGCGACGTTGAGGTCGTCCACCACGATCACGTTGCCCTCGGCGGCCTTGGCGGAGAGGGCGGACTTCAGGGCCAGGCGGCGCACCTTCTTGTTGAGGGCGTAGCGGTAAGAGCGGGGCTTGGGGGCGAACACGATGCCGCCGTGGGTCCACTGGGGAGCCCGGGTAGAGCCCTGACGGGCGCGGCCGGTGCCCTTCTGGCGCCAGGGCTTGATGCCGCCGCCGGAGACCTCGGCGCGGGTGAGGGCGGACTGGGTGCCCTGTCTGCAGTTGGCCAGGTGGTTCTTCACGACCTCGTGGACCACGGCCTCGTTGGGCTCGATCCCGAACACAGCTTCGGAGAGCTCCACTTCGCCGACCTTAGCGCCGGACATATTGACAACGATTGCCTTAGGCATTTGGTTCCTCTCCTTTCTTACTTGTTACGGGCGGAAGCCTTCTGGGGATTGACGCGGGCGGAAGCCTTCTGCGGGTTGCTGGAGATACCAGCGGCGGCGCCCTTCTCCTTGACGTTGATCACGGAGTTGCGCACATACACGATGCCGCCCTTGGGGCCGGGGATGGCGCCCCGCACGGCGATGATGCCCAGCTCGGGGTCCACCTTCACCACGTCCAGGTTGATGACGGTGACCTGCTCGTCGCCCATGTGGCCGGCGCCGATCTTGCCCTTGAAGATCCGGGAGGGATCGGTGGCGGGGCCCATGGAGCCGGCGTGACGGTGCACGGGGCCGGTGCCGTGGGTCTCCTTCAGGCGGTGGGCGCCGTGGCGCTTGATGACGCCGGCGTAGCCCTTACCTTTGCTGATGCCGGTGACGTCCACCCGGTCGCCCTCGGCGAAGGTGTCCGCCTTGACCTCGTCGCCCACGTTCATCTCGGCGGCGTTCTTGAGCTTGAATTCCTTGAGGTGCTTCTTCCGGGCGTCGCCAGCCTTCTTCAGGTGGCCCAGCTCGGGCTTGGTGAGCTTCTTCTCAGCGACGTCCTCGAAGCCCAGCTGAACGGCCTCGTAGCCGTCCTTCTCCATGGTCTTTTTCTGGATCACGGTGCAGGGCCCCGCCTCGATCACAGTGACCGGGATGACGTGGCCGGCTTCATCGAAGATCTGGGTCATGCCCACTTTCTTGCCGATGATCGCCTTTTCCATAGTGTGACTTCCTCCTTATTTAAGGTTATTGGTCGGGAGAGTTGCCCATCAGGCTGGCATTGCTCTCATCCGACTTGACCCGCCTGTCTCAAAACGCGACAGGCTGCGGGTACAACAGAGGGATATGTGGGACGCGCCTGCGTCCCGGGGGCGCTGTCATGCTGCGGCTCGCTCGCGTCCGGCTCGCTAAGTCACGCTGCGCGAAAAACGCCGCTGGCCACTGGCCAGCCTGTTTTTTCGTCTCCGCTGCTCCTTAGCTCCCCTGCTCACGGCCTTCGCACTTCTTGTCACGCTGCGGAGCCTCCGCAACGGCTTGCTGCTCTCGGCTCCTCCGCGCTCCTTTACAGTTTGATCTCGATCTCCACGCCGGCGGGGAGCTCCAGAGCCATCAGGGCCTCCACGGTCTTGGGGGAGGGCTTGATGACGTCGATGAGGCGCTTGTGGGTGCGGCGCTCGAACTGCTCCCGGGAGTCCTTGTACTTGTGGACGGCGCGCAGGATGGTGACGACCTCCTTCTTGGTGGGAAGGGGCACAGGGCCGGACACGGCGGCGCCGGTGCGCTTGGCGGTCTCCACGATCTTCTCGGCGCTCTGATCGATGAGCTGATGGTCATAAGCCTTGAGGCGGATGCGGATCATTTCCTTCTGAGCTGCCATGACTGTTCCTCCTTGAAAACATACGAAGTGGTTCTCTTCTGCCTTGCCGCTCCGTACGGTGAGAGATCTTCTATCCACTCATTCGTGCGTATCACTCCGGGACATAAACAAGACCGGCACGCAAAGCCGGCCGGTCCCATCCAAGCCCGGCGATATACGCCGAGCACACAGGATCTCTCAGCCGCCCGATCAACGGACATACTCCGTAGAAGTTACCTCGCGAACGAGCAATCTCCTACATCATCGCAGACTGCGCCCCAAACAGGCGCTTGATTATGATATAACAGTTCCCCCATGATGTCAAGCACATTTTTCACAAATATCCCTGTCATATCAAGGCTCTTCCGGGCTAAGCGACGAAGGGGGCGCCGCGCCCTTCCCGCCCCTCCCCCTGCCGGCGGGAAGGAGGGGACGATATGGGGAGATCCTGAACGATTTCTACCTTTTATAAACATTTCGTAAAACTTTTCCCTGCGGAATTGACTACCGGCTGAGAAAGGGATACCATCAATGGACAAGAGGAGGTCCTGCCCTTCGAAGGACGGATCTCTTGCCTGCGCAGAAAGGAGCCCTATCTATGGAAGGCCAAAACGATATCCTCATGATCTACCTCCGGGTGTCCCAGCGGATGTCCCGGTTGTTCCGGTGCCATCTGGAGAAGCTCCGGCTCACCTTCCCGCAAGCCCTGGCCCTCAACGTCCTGGGCGAGGAGGGGCCCCTCCCCATCAGCGTCCTGGCGGAGCGGACAGGCAGCGCCAACTCCACCGTCTCCGGCATCGTGGACCGGCTGGAGCGGCTGGGGCTGGCCCGGCGGGAGCGCTCCGGCCTGGACCGCCGGGTGGTCTATGTGGCGGTCACAGAGCAGTATCAGCGCCTTCGGGAGCAGTCCCAGACCGACGTGGCCAGCTACTTCGACTCGGTGCTCACCGCCATGGGGGAGGAGGACCGGCACCGGGTGGCGGATGCCCTCCTCCGGCTGGACCGCCTCCTGGCCGATCAGGAGGCGCAGGGGCTGCCCGACTGCTCCTCCCCCTCCTGACCCGCCTCCACCTCCGCGGATCGGAGAGGCTGCGCTCTCTGCCCTTCTGTGGATCCATCGACACGGTTCCAGTTGCTTTTTGGGCCGAATAACGGTATACTGAGGGGGAGATCTGTTCTGCGTCGATGGAGGTGCACAGAATGAAATTGAAACGACTGCTCACCTGGGCCCTGGCCCTGACCTTGGCGGTGCCCGCCCTGGCCCTGAGCGCTTCGGCGGCCACGTTCCCGGACATCACCGACCACTGGGCCCGTACTTATATAGAGGATATGACGGCGGCCAATATGTTCAAGGGCTATGAGGACGGGACCTTCAAGCCGGAGAACGCCCTCACCGCCGCGGAGGCCCTGGCCCTGTGCGCCCGGGCGGAGGGGATCGATGAGAACACCATGACCGAGATCTCCGACGGCTGGGAGGACGAGGTGGACGATATCCTGGACGGCAGCCAGTCCTGGTTCTACCGGGAGTTCGCCGTCTGCCTGGAGACGGGAGTGCTCACCACCTCCGAGCTGCGCAGCCTGGCCCAGTCCGACGCCCTGACGGAGCCCATCGCCAAGGAGGACCTGGCGGTGTACCTGGTGCGGGCCATGCAGCTGGGCCCCATGGCGGAGCGTCTCTCCTCCTATCCGCTGACCTTCCAGGACACCTCCTCCATCAGCGAGAGCAAGCGGCCCTATGTGTATCTGCTGAAGAACTACGGCATCGTGGAGGGGGACCAGAACAACGACTTCGAGCCCGACCGCAGCGTCACCCGGGCGGTGATGGCCACCATGCTCTCCCGGGCCATCGACTTCATGGAGGAGCGGGGGACCTCCCCCGACCTGCCCGACTACACCAGCTATGATTTCCAGCAGGGGGTCATCGCCTCGACGCCTACCGAGAGCAGCGGAGGCGCCCTGCTCCTCACCCTGAAAAGCGACCTCACCGGCGAGACCATCGGCACGGTCTCTCTGCCCCAGGATGTGACCGTCTATGAAAACAGCATGGAGACCACCACCTCCGCGCTGAAGGCCGGCCGCCACGCCCGGGTGTGCCTCAACAGCGGCGGCAACGCCTATGCGGTCCGGGTCAGCGAGGCATTGGAGGAGCTGGACGCCACCGTCAACGGGATCGAGGACGAGTATCTGGCCGTCACCGCGGACGGGGAGGGCTACAGCCTGCGGATGGACCGCTTCACCCAGGTCCAGATCGGGTCGACTGTCGGCGACCGTTCCATCGTGGACGCCTCCGCCGGCTATACCGACGCCCTGTGCAAGCTGGACGACCAGGGCCGGCTGGTGGCCGTGATCTTCAGCGGCGGCACGCAGGAGGCGGAGGGCGTCCTCGCCGGCTATTCCCAGAACACCGGCACCATCCAGGTCACCGGCATCGACGGAGCCACCAGGACGTATACGCTCTCCGACGATGTGATCTCCACCGTGGACGGCATGACGGACGATGTAAACGCCGCCTATGTGGGGGACTTCGTGACCCTGCGGGTGTCCAACGACGACGGGACCGTGGTCTCTGTGGCGGTGGACACCGAGACGGAATACGTCCAGGGGTCGGTGAAGTCGGTGTCCTATTCCAGCGATACCAACACCATCTCGGTCACCGACCTGGACACCGGGCGGAGCAAGACCTACAAGGTCTCCTCCGGCGCGGACATCACCTATAACGGGGAGAGCACCCCCCTGCGCAACATCAAGGACGACTACTTCGTCACCCTGCGCCTCTCGGGCAGCTACGCCGATATGGTGGCCGCCTACCCCGGCTCCACCGTCACCGAGGGCACCCTCACCGGCCGCACCTTCGACACCAGCGACGCCACCACGACCTTGGAGGTGACCCTCTCCGACGGCTCCAGAGTCAACTTCAAGCTGGACCTGTCCGATCCCCCCGATGTGGAGCGGGACGGGAACGACAGCTCGGTGGACCGGCTGCGCACCGGGGACCAGGTGACCGTCACCATCCGCTATAACGAGATCACCAAGATCGAGGCGGAGCCCCAGAGCGCCAACGTCACCGGCACCGTGGACCGGATCATCCAGGAGAAGGGCGGCAGCACCCTGGAGATGACCCTCTCCGACGGGGACGAGGTCTCCTACACCGTGAGCTCCAGCATCTCGGTGACCCAGAACGGGAAGTCCCTGTCCCTCTCCTCCATCCAGCCCGGCTACCGGCTGGGACTGGTGGTGGAGGACGACGGCCAGGTGGTGGCCATCGAGGTCCAGCAGGCGGTGAACAGCTCCAATCGAGTCAGCGGCACCGTCATCTATGTGAACACCAGCGACAAGTACATCTACCTCCAGGTGGTGGATGAGGGCGGCAGCGAGGACGTGCTCACCGTCAATGTGCCCTCCAGCGCCACCATCCTGGACGTGAACACCGGCAGTGAGCTCTACCTCCGGGAGCTGGATCCCGGAGACGTCATCGAGGCCAACGGCGCCTATGAGGACGGCGCCTTCACCGCCACGGTGGTCCTCAAGCAGTGAGCCGGCAACGGCATGGATAGAAGAAGAGGCCCCATCCACAGGATGGGGCCTCTTCTGTTACCGTCTTATGCCGTCTTATCGCCGGGCCGCGGGGGCCGGTGGCCTCAGAACCGCTGCTTCCGCTGGATGCGGATGTCCTGTCCGAAGAAGGGGAGCACCCGGTACTCCCCCTCCAGCCGGGAGGCGATCTGGGGTGAGTACCGGCGGCGCACATCGTCCATGGTCAGGTTGGAGCTGATGACGGTGCGCGCCCCGGCAGTGAGCCGGGTGTTGATGAGCTGGTAGAGGGCGGACTGGACGAAGGGGGTGGTCATCTCGCTGCCCAGGTCGTCCAGGATCAGCAGGTCGCAGCCCAGATACCGCCGGGTGCCGTCCCGGGCCTCCCGGGCGTCCTCCCCGTCCCGGGAGAACTTCTGGATCTCGAACTGGGCGAAGATGTTCCCCGCCGTGTCGTACACCACCGAAAAGCCGTTCTCAGACACGGTGCGGGCGATGCAGGCGGAGAGGAAGGTCTTCCCCAGGCCGGTGGAGCCGCTGAGGAAGAGGTCGTCGAAGTAGTACCGGCCGAAGTTCTGGGCGTAGTCCCGGCAGACCTTGTACACCTTCTCCATGTTCTCCCGGGGGGAGCGGCCGTACTCGGGCCACACCTCGCTGGAGTAGTAGGAGAAGTCGAAGCGGTCGAAGGACTGCTCCCCCAGGTCCAGCACGTCGGAGAGCTCCCGGATCTGCTCCTGAGCGCAGAGGACCTTCAGGCAGTCACACATCCGGGTGCCCACCCAGCCGGTGTCCCCGCACTTGGCGCAGAGAGGCTTGTCCTCCAGGGCGCCGGCGGGATAGCCGTTGGCGGTGAGGAGGGAGGAGAGCTCCTCCTGGAGGGCCTGGTTCCGCCGCCGGATCTCCCCCACCGACGCGGCGGGATCCCCCCCGTCCCGGAGGGCGGCGGCGATCACCTGGGCCATGGTCTGCCGGAGCTGCCGGTCGATCTCCCCCGCCCGGGGGAGCCGCCGGAAGATCTCCGCCCGCTGGGCCTGCTGGGCCGCCTCCCGGGCGGCGCGCCGGGCGGCCAGCTTGGCCTGGGCGCTGCGGAGCACGCTGGCGCTGTATCCCACGGCTCACATCTCCTTTCCCTCTGTCTTCTCCAGGAACCGGTCCAGCCAGTCCATATCCTGCCGGGTCCGGGCCTGGCTCTCCCCGGGCCGGGGCGCGGGCCCGCCCTGGGGGGCTGCGCCGGGCTGCCCGGCGGCGGGCCGTCCCCAGGCGGAATCCCCCGCCTCCACCTGTTCCACCGTGTGCAGCCCCTTCTGGTGCCAGGAGCGGAGGATGGAGTTCATATAGGCCCAGTTGAGGGCGCCTTTCTTGAGCACGGTGCGCTCGTAGGCCAGGGCGATGGTCCCGTCGTCGAAGCCCATCTCCACCCAGCCCTCCAGATACTTCCGCTCCCCCTCCACGGGGGCCCGGCCGGAGATCCCCACCAGGGGGATCAGGCGGCCCACCCGGTCCCGGAGGGCGGAGAGGTGCTTGATGTGGGCGTCGGCCGCCTCGGTGGTGTCCACCCCCAGCCGCCGCCACACGAAGGCCTCCTTCTTGATCTGGGACATCCGGGGCCTCTGCCCGGGGCCGTACTTCCGCTCGTGCTCTTCCACGCACCAGGTGGTGAGGAGGAGGATCACCTCGGCGGGCAGGGCCAGATAGTCAAAGATGGTGAAGAGCAGCTTCAGGTCGGAGGTGGAGAGCACCTTGCCCAGCTGCCGCTCCACCTCCCGCACCAGGAGCGGGAAGGGGCTCTCCCCCTCCAGCTCCCGGGCGATGTCGGCGGCGGTGTAGTCGGGAGGGCTGTCCGGCTCGGGGGGCGCGGCGGCGGGGCTGAGATCCGCGTCCTTCCGCACCAGGGAGCAGGCCGCCAGCGCCTGATAGGCCTGCCGGACCCGCTCGTCCGGCCAGCCCAGGGCCTTGCGCACGTCGGCGGCGTCGAAGGTCCCGCCCCGGCGGAGCAGGTGCAGATAGAGCAGGGCCCCGTCGCCGCTGCCGCTGCGGATGAGCCGGTCTGCCGCCGCTGTGGTCATGGCCACGATCCCGCCGGGAGAGAGGACGCTGGAGGACATGGTGCACACCCCTTTCGAAGGAGACGGCCGGGCCCCCGGGCCCGTGGGCGCCGGCCGCGGCTCGTCTTGTATCGTAACGCGTATCGGGCGCGGCCCTCCGCCGGGAAAGGGCCCGCCCCCGCGCACAGGACGGAGATAAAAAAGAAAGACACGCTTTTCAGCGTGTCTTTCTTTTTTGGAGCAGGTGACGAGGCTCGAACTCGCTACCTCCACCTTGGCAAGGTGGCGCTCTACCAGATGAGCTACACCTGCAAGCGACAAATGATATTATAATGTCATCTGCCGCGATCGTCAAGGGGAGATCGCAAAAAATCTCAAAAATTTTCTTCGGCGCCGGGTCCGGCGCAGGCGGGGTATCTGGCGGCGTCCCACACGAAGCCCGCCTGGGCCATCTGGCTGTCTGTATACAGGGCGTTGGAGGCGCCGGCGGGGTCCATGTGGCGGCTGCCGCTGGGGAGGGTGACGATGTTCCAGAAGCGCGTCTCCCCCTCCAGGGTCCCCTCCGCCACGATACAGGTGATGCCGGAGAGGTCGCAGAGCTCCTTGAAGGCCAGGGCCAGCCCCTCGCTGTCGGCGCCCCCCTCCACCAGGGCGGCGTAGGCGGTGCCGGGGCTCCCGTCTCCGGCGGGGAGGGCGGCGGCGTGGGCCCGGAGGGCCCCGCACAGCCCGGCGGCCAGGGCGGCCCCCTCCAGCTGATCGAAGGGGGCGCAGAGGGCCTGGGCGGCCTCGGCGAGGCGGAGGCTCTTCTCCCGCAGGACCTCCGGATCCTCCGGGTAGGTGAGGAGGACCTCCACCACCCGCTGGGCCCCGCTGTCCGGGTAGAGCTGTACTTCGGCGGCCGGCAGGCCCAGGGCGGCCTCCGGCGTGTCGTAGTAGGCCTGCCGCACCAGGTCCAGGATATAGTCCTCCCCCTGGCTCTCGTTGAAGTAGTTGATGCGGAAGGCGGTCTCGGTGACGAAGCCGGCCAGGGCGTCCCGGAGCTCCGCCCGGATCGCCCCGCTGCCGGTGACGGTGGTCACCGAGGCGATCTGCTCGGCGGTGCGGCGGTAGTCGATGGTGATGGTGGCCTCATAGTAGGTGACCATGCGGGTGTACTGATGCTGGATCCGATCCACGGCATAGGCGCCCAGGGGGTCGTCCCGGCTGACCTCGTCGCAGGCCCGGGCCAGGCTGGCCTCCACGTCGTCCTTCCAGTCCCGGAGCCGGATCACCCCCTTCTCCTGGTGGAGGCTCACCTGGTAGAGGACGGCGCTGACCAGCTCGGAGTAGTTCTCCACCCAGATGGCGGCCGAATCCTCGTCGGAGAGGGGGACCTGGACATGGCGCTGGGCAGTCTGGTATTCCCGCTCCAGCATGGCCGAGCAGCCGGACAGGGGCAGGACCAGGGCCAGGAGGAGGGCGGCCGTCCGCTTTTTCACTGCGCGCTCCCTCCCCGGCTCAGTAGCCCAGGTCCTCGTCGATCAGGACCACTTCCATATCCATGGACTTGGGCTTCTCCCAGTAGACCACCAGGGCCCGGCAGATCCGGTGGGGGCTCTTGCAGTCGTAGCACTTGTCCCCCTTGGCGGCGCAGGGGGTGCGTACCTGGAGCCGCTGGGCGTTCTTGGGGGCGGCGATGTTCCGGGCCCGCCAGAGGGCGGCGTCATAGTCGGGGGCGACCTTGTTCCGCCCCACCACGAAGTAGACCTTCTCGTGGCCGTAGAGGCCGGAGGCCACCCGGTTGCCCGTGCCGTCGATGTTGATGAGCTCCCCGGTCTCCGCCAGGCCGTTCACCGAGGTCAGGTACACCTGGGCGGAGGCGGCCTGCTCCAGGGCGTCCTCGTTCCAGTGCCAGTACACCCGGGCGTGGGTGGACAGGCGCTCTGCCAGTCCCATGTCCCGGATCGTCACCGAGCCGCCGATGCCGATGGTCTTCCCGTCCAGGGCGGCGTCCAGATAGTCCGCGGCCTGGGCGGCGGTGCCGAAGCAGGAGACGGTGAAGCCCTCCGCCTCCAGGTTCCGGCGCAGTTTCTCGAGATCTGCCATGATATGTTCCTCCTTTTGATCGGGATGGGGATATGGGGCGGGGGGAAAGGGCCTCCCCATGGGGGCGGCCCTTCCCCCGTCACAGGTCGTTCTGCTTGTACTCCCGGAAGCCCTCCCCCATGACCTCGTGGGCGTCGCAGACGATGAGGAAGGCGGCGGGGTCGATGTCCCGGACGATCGCCTTCATGGCCACGATCTGCCGCTGCTTGAAGGCGCACATGACCACCCGCTTCTCCCGGCCGGACCAGCCCCCCTCCCCGCGGAGGAGGGTGACGCCCCGGTCCAGGTCCCGGATGAGCCGCTGGGCGATCTCCTGGTGGCGGTCGCTGATGATATAGGCCACCTTGGCGGTGTCCAGGCCGTAGAGCACCAGGTCCATCACCTTGGAGGACAGGTACAGGGCCACCACGCCGTAGAGGGCGCTGTCCAGGTTGCCGAAGGCCACCGCCACCGCCAGGATCACCGCCAGGTCGATGGCCATGAGCAGCTTGCCCATGGGCAGCCAGGCCAGCTTCAGCTTCAGCAGCCGGGCGATGAGATCGGTGCCGCCGGTGGTGGCCCCCTGGAGGAAGATGACCCCCAGAGAGCCGCCCATGAGCACGCCGCCGTAGATGGTGGCCAGCACCGGGTCCATGGGCTGGAACACGCAGACCAGGTGGAGCAGGTCGATGGCCAGGGAGGAGATGAACATGGCGTAGAGGGAGGACAGGAGCAGGTGTCCCCCCAGGAACTTCCACCCCATCAGGAAGAGGGGCACGTTGAGGATGATGACCACAGTGCCGATGGGGGCCGCGGGGAGGATGGCGTTCACGATCTGGGCCACGCCGGTGATACCGCCGAAGCCGATCTGATTGGGCTCATAGCACCAGTTGAAGCCCACGGCATACACCACCGAGGCCAGGGTGATCCACAGGTAGGAGAAGAACAGCTTGAGGGGCGCGCGCTTCGTCATACAGATACCTCACAACACGATAAAACAGATGGGAGCCCCCGGAGCCTCACAGCAGGGTGAGCTGCTCCTCTCCCCGGTCCTCCTCCTTGAGGAGCATGCCCGCCACGGGGAGGGACTTGGCCCGGTAGCGGGCCGCGTTGCGGATGGGGGTCTGGTCCAGGGGGGCGGCCCCCTCCACATGGTACTTGGGCTTGAGGGCCATGACGCCCACCCCCTGGGTGGTGCGGGTGGTCTTGGGCGAGAGGGCGGCGGTGGAGAAGATCAGGCAGCGTCCCTCGCTGGACCGGACGGCCACCTCCGTCTCCCCGCGGAGCAGCAGGGCGGAGACCAGGGGGCTCTTGTCACAGTATGCCCCGGTGAGCCGTTTCCGCCTCGTCTGGGTCTGGTAGCCGGAGAGGAGCACCCGGGCCGCCTTCCCGTTCTCGAAGAAGAAGAGGAGGCTGCCGGAGTAGTCCCCGGGCACACAGGCCCAGAGGAACTTCTCCCCCTCGTCGAAGCCCAGCTTGGTGGGGAGATAGTCCCCCAGCAGGCTGGCCTTGGCGTCCTCGAAGTCGGACAGCCAGGCCTTGTAGCACTGCTGCCGGTCGGTGAACACCAGCAGCTCGTCCCGGTTGGTGCAGCTCCAGGAGAGATAGGGCCCGTCCCCCTCCTTGTACTTCTGCTCCCCCGACATGCGCAGGGATTGGGGGGTGATCTTCTTGAGATACCCCTCCCGGGAGAGGAACACATGGACGGGATAGCCCGGCGTCTCCTCCCCCTCCTCCGCCTCGGGGGCGGGCAGGTCGTAGAGGATGGCGGTGCGCCGGGGGACGGCGTACTTCTTCTTCACCGCCGCCAGCTCGGCGGCGATCAGCTTTTTGATCCGCCTGGGGTCGTCCACCGTGGCCTGGAGCTCCCGGATCTCCTCCTCCAGCTCTCCGGTCTCCCGGGTCCGCTTGAGGATATACTCCTTGTTGATGTTGCGCAGGCGGATGTCCGCCACATACTCCGCCTGGACCTGGTCGATGCCGAAGCCGATCATCAGGTTGGGCACCACCTCCGCGTCCTCTTCCGTCTCCCGGATGATGCGGATCGCCCGGTCGATGTCCAGCAGGATCTTCTGGAGGCCCTGGAGCAGGTGGAGCTTCTCCTGGCGGCTCTTCATGACGCAGTAGGTCCGCCGCCGCACCGACTCGATCCGCCAGGCGGTCCACTCCTCCAGGATCTCCCGCACCCCCATGACCCGGGGCATCCCGGCGATGAGGATATTGAAGTTGCAGGAGAAGGAGTCCCGCAGGGGGGTGAGGCGGAAGAGCTTCTGCATGAGCTTGTCCGGGTCCGTGCCCCGCTTCAGGTCGATGGCCAGCTTGAAGCCGTCCCGGCCCGTCTCGTCCCGCATATCGGCGATCTCTTTGACCTTTCCGGCCTTCACCAGCTCGGAGACCTTGTCCATAATCGCCTCGGAGGTGGTGGAGTAGGGGATCTCGTAGATCTCGATGAGGTTCTCTTCCTTCACATACCGCCACCGGGCCTGCACCTTGAAGGAGCCCCGGCCCGTGCGGTAGATGGCCTCCATCTCCCGCTGGTCGTAGAGGAGCTCTCCCCCGGTGGGGAAGTCGGGGGCCTTCAGGATGGAGAGCAGGTCGCAGTCCGGGTCCTTCAGGTAGGCGGTCTCGGCGTCGCACACCTCCGCCAGGTTGAACCCGCACAGGTTGGAGGCCATGCCCACGGCGATGCCCTGGTTGGCGCTCACCAGCACGTTGGGGAAGGTGGTGGGCAGGAGGGTGGGCTCGGTCATGGTGCCGTCGTAGTTGGGCACGAAGTCCACCGCGTCCTTGTCGATGTCCCGGAAGAACTCGGCGCAGATGGCGTCCAGCCGCACCTCGGTATACCGGGGGGCGGCCCAAGCCATGTCCCGGGAGGTCACCTTGCCGAAGTTGCCCTTGGAGTCCACCAGAGGGTGGAGGAGGGCCCCGTAGCCCCGGCTCAGGCGGACCATGGTGTCGTAGATCGCGGCGTCCCCGTGGGGGTTGAGCTTCATGGTGGCCCCCACCACGTTGGCGCTCTTGGTCCGGGGCCCGCCCAGCAGCTTCATGCCGTACATGGTGTAGAGGAGCTTCCGGTGGGAGGGCTTGAACCCGTCGATCTCCGGGATGGCCCGGGAGACGAT
>DWZK01000027.1 GCA_019117605.1 Candidatus Intestinimonas stercoravium
TCGTCGCCGGCCTTCAGGCCGATGAGCTGATCCTCGAAGCCGGGGACGAAGGAGCCGGAGCCGATCTCCAGGCTGTAGTCCTCGCCCTTGCCGCCCTCGAAGGGCTTGCCGTCGTCAAAGCCCTCGAAGTCAATGACGGCGGTGTCGCCCATGTGGGCCTCCCGGTCCACGGACACCAGGCGGGTGGCCCGGCGGATATAGGGCTGCAGCTCGTTCTCGATGTCCTCGTCGGTGACGTTCACCTCGGCCTTGGGGGCGGTGAGGCCCTTGTAGGCCTTCAGGGTGACCTCGGGGCGGACGGAGACCAGGGCGGTGAAGATGAGGCCCTTCTCCTTGTTGACCTCCACGATGTCCATGACGGGGTGGCCCATGTCCTCCAGGTTCTGCTCCTTCACGGCGGCCTCATAGGCGGCGGGATAGACGTCGTTGATGGCCTCCTCATAGAACACGGCGGTGCCGTACATGCCCTCGATGATCTTGCGGGGGGCCTTGCCCTTCCGGAAGCCGGGGACGGCGATGTTCTTGCGGGCCTTCAGATATGCCTTTTGAACCGCGGCCTCAAACGCATCCGGCTCTACCTGGATGGTCAGCTCCACGGTGCTGTTTTCTTTTTTCTCTACGTTGGTGACCTTCATGAATTCTTCCTCCTGTGGGCGCGAAGCGGCGTTCCTCAAGCGCTCAGCCGCCGCGCCGTATACTTTCGAGACGATATTTTACCAGATACAGGCCGGTTTGACCAGCCCAAATTTCGTTTTTTCCCAGGAATTTTTCGCTAATCTAAGATTTTTTTCGGCTGGAAGCCGATATAGTCGGCCGCCACCAGGTGGTACTCCACCGTCCCCAGCCTTCCGGAGAAGGCCAGGCGGTGGCTTCCCCCGTGGAGATGGCCGTAGTAGCACCGGCTCACCTGGTACCGCTCCAGCAGGTCCAGGATCTCCTGGCAGCGGTACCCCTGGTACAGGGGCGGGTAGTGGAGAAAGCAGAACTTCTCCCGCTCCCCCGCCGCCTTCAGGGAAGCCTCCAGGCGTAAAAGCTCCCGGTTGAAAATTTTCGCGCTGTGTTCGCCCCGCTCCTCCTCATAGAACCAGCCCCGGGTCCCGCACAGAGCCACTTCGCCGTACAGCCGGCAGTTGTTGTGCAGGATCTCCAGGGTGGAAAACCCGTTTTCGGCAAAGAATTTTTCCATCTTGGCCGCGGTGGTCCACCAGTAGTCGTGGTTTCCCTTCAGCAGGATCTTCCGCCCGCCGGGCAGGGAGTCCAGAAAGGCGAAGTCCTCCCTCGCCTGTTCCAGGCTCATGCCCCAGGACAGGTCCCCGCACAGGACCACCGTGTCCTCCGGGCCGATCTGAGAGAAACCCTCCCTGAGCTTCTCCACATAGCCGGCCCACCCCCCGCCGAAAATGTCCATGGGCTTGTCCACGCCCAGGGACAGATGGGTATCTCCGATGGCGTATAGGGACATAGACGCAGCTCCTTTAGTGGTTGTCTTGTTTCGGCGCGCTGAGCATCTCCAGCACCGCGTCCACCATGTGGTCCTTCTCCACGGTCTCGTGGAATCGGGGCTTCTTGTCCCGCAGGGCGGCCAGAGGGGCCGGAACCGGCTCTCCCGTCACCTGGCTGAGCTGATCCAGGATGTCCAGACCCTCCGCCTGCTCGGTCACGCCCAGGGCGGAGAGCACGTTGTCGCAGAACTTGAAGGGGCTGGCGGTGGAGGCCACGATGGCCGGGGTCTCGTCCCCCGTCTCCTTCCGGTACTGCTCCAGAGCGGAGAAGCCCACGGCGGTGTGGGGGTCGATGAGATAGTCAAACTTCTTGTAGATGGCGCCGATCACCTTCTGGGTCTCCGCGTCGTCGCAGCAGTAGCCCATGAAGAGCCGCTGGATCTTGTCCCGCACCCGCTCGCTGACCTCATAGCGGCCGGTCTCCTTCAGCTGCTCCATGTACTTCCGAACCTCGCTGTCCTCCTGGGTGATGGCCAGCAGCAGCCGCTCCAGGTTGCTGGAGATGAGGATGTCCATGGAGGGGGACATGGTGTTGTAGAAGGTGCGGTTGCGGTCATACACGCCGGTGCGCAGGAAGTCGGTGAGCACGTTGTTGGCGTTGGAGGCGCAGATCAGGCGCTGGATAGGCACCCCCATGTCCCGGGCGTAGTAGGCCGCCAGGATGTTGCCGAAGTTGCCGGTGGGCACGCACACGTTCACCGGGTCCCCCAGCTGGATATGTCCATCCCGGAGCAGGTCGCAGTAGGCGGAGATGTAGTAGACCACCTGGGGCAGCACCCGGCCCCAGTTGATGGAGTTGGCCGAGGACAGGAAGTAGCCCCGCTGGGCCAGCTCCTCCCGCAGCTTCTCGTCGGAGAAGAGCTGCTTCACCCCCGTCTGGGCGTCGTCGAAGTTGCCGTACACCGAGCAGACCCCCACATTGTCCCCCTCCTGGGTGACCATCTGGAGCTCCTGGATGGCGGAGACCCCGTCCTTGGGGTAGAACACCAGAATTTTGGTGTGGTCCACGTCCCGGAAGCCCTCCAGGGCCCCCTTGCCCGTGTCGCCGGAGGTGGCCACCAGAATGCACACCGTCTTCTCCTCCTCCAGCTTGCGCAGGGAGGCGGTGAGCAGGTGGGGCAGCATCTGCAGGGCCATGTCCTTGAAGGCGCAGGTGGGTCCGTGCCACAGCTCCAGGCAGAAGGTGTTCCCGTCCAGGGCCCGCACCGGCGCCACCGCCGGGGTGTCGAACTTCTCCGGCCCGTAGGCGGCGTTGGCAAAGTCCGTGAGTTCCTTCACCGTGAACCCGTCCAGAAACAGCTTCATCACATACACCGCCCGCTGCTGATAGGACATGTCCTTCAGCTCCTCCAGGGCACGGCGGGGCAGCTTGGGCAGATAGACCGGCGTGAGCAGTCCGCCGTCATCGGCCAGCCCCTTGGCGATGGCCTGGGCAGCGGAGAACTGCTGTTCCCGGTCTCTTGTGCTGATGTATTGCATCTTGATTCCTTCCAATCTTGTTTTAGGATAAGTATCCATGTGGACGGCGCCACAATCCTCTAGTGTTGTATTATGCCATTTTTTCCGGGTCAGGTCAACCCCAGGCGGCACAATTCGCCGCCCGGCCGGTCCTTTTTTCTCAAAAGGCCCCCTCAATATGTCGTATTTTGGGATTTTTAGTCCCCAACCCGTTGGGGGCAAACACCTGGATCACGTCGAACCGGGGCTGGAGGTCTGTGGGGCACGCCTGGAGGTAGAGCTCTGCGGCGATCCGCAGCTTCTCCTGCTTGCGCCGGTCCACCTGCTCCGCTCCCGCGCCGAAGCGGTCTGAGCGGCGCAGCTTCACCTCCACGAAGCAGAGAAAGCCGCCGCCTTCCGCCACCAGGTCCAGCTCCCCGAAACGGCACTTCCAGTTCCGGTCCACGATCCGATAGCCCTGCTGCTCCAAAAACTCCGCCGCCAGATCCTCCCCCCAGCGCCCCAGGCGACGGCTCTCCTCCCCGCTCATAGGTTCTTCAGGAAGGACCGGCGGTGGATGGGGCTGGGGCCGTAGGTCCGGAGCA
>DWZK01000028.1 GCA_019117605.1 Candidatus Intestinimonas stercoravium
GGCCAGGCCCACGCTGGCGGACCAGTTGGCCGCGTCGGCGTACCAGGCGCCCTCCACGTCCCGGAAGGCGGTCCAGGTCAGGATGCCGTCCTCGCCGGTGACCAGAGCGGAGCCCTCGGCGGCGGTGTCGGCAATCTCGGGCTTGCCCTCCATGTTGTAGATGGTCTGGAACACGGTGGCCCGGGTCACGGTGCCGTTGGGCGCGAACACCTTGGCGTCGGCCACGGTGGAGCCCATGATGCCGTTGTCGATGACGTAGTGCACAGCCTCTGCATACCAGGCGCCCTGGTCCACGTCCGCCCACTCGGCGGGAGCCTCAGGCTCGGCGGGGGTCTCGGAGATCAGGGTGATGCGGCCGGCGGGCTCGCCGTACTGCTCGGCGGTGATGACGCCGCCCAGCTCCTCGGTGGTGTAATTGATGAGGGCATCCTCCAGGGACACGCCCACATCCTTCCAGCTGCCGGCGATCTTGAACACGCCGTAGGTGTCGCCGCCCTTGGCGGTGAAGTCGTTGGTGGCGATGGTGTAGGTGGCCTCCGGGTCGAAGGGCTCGCCGTTGACCTCGGTGATGGTCACCCGGCTGCCGGGAGCGGCAGGAGCGTAGTAAGTAGAGCCCTCGTACTGCGCGCCGTTCTCATAGGCCACGGCGGTGTTGATGGTGAACACGATGCCGGAGACCTGGGGGAAGGCGCCGATGGCCTCGGGGGTGGAGCAAGTGGCGGCCTCCAGAGCCTCCAGCAGCTGTGCGCCGGTGACGTCGATGGTGGCTACCGTGTTGCCGAAGGGGAACACCGCCAGCAGGTCCAGCTTGGTGATGTCGCCGGCGGCCAGGGTCTCGCGGATGCCGCCGCCGTTGGTCAGGGCCGCGTCCACCGCGTCCTCGCCCAGGCTCTGGCGGGCCTGCCAGAGGATGGCGTCGGCGGCGAAGTCGCCCAGGTTGGTCTCGCCGGTGCGGACGCCCTCTCCCTCGGGGAAGGTGACGGCGGCCCCGGTGTTCACAGCAGTGGCCTCGCCGCCGGAGCGGGAGCCGTTCAGGTCCACTTCGGTCTCGGCGATCTTCTCGCCATACTCGGCCTGGACCTCATCGTTGCGGGACACGATGAGCTCGTTGACCTCGGGGTCGACCTGGCTGTACGCGGCGGCGGAGACCAGGCTGTCAGTGAGCTCCCCGGTCTCCTGGTCATAGACCACCACGCCCACGTTGGCCAGAGCGGTGCCGGTGGACACGATCTTGGTGCCGTTGACCACGTTGCTGTCGGTGCCGGTAGCGGCGGTGATGTCGGCGGTGGTGGAGTGGCTGTGGCCGTCCACGAACAGGTCGATGCCGTCCACGTTCTCACACACATCGATAGAGCGGTTGCCCACGCTCTCGTTGTCCACGCCCAGGTGGCCCAGGCACACGATCAGATCGGCGCCCTCGGCCTCCAGCGCGTCCACCTGCTCCTGCGCACAGGCATAGAGCTCTTCCTTCTCGGGGAAGGTGATGCCCGGCATCTTGGAGGCGTCCGCCTTGGTGCGGGTCTCGGGGGTGGCCAGGCCGAACACGCCCACCTTCACGCCGCCAAGATCGTAGATCTTGTGCGCGTCAAAGACGGTGGTGTTGGTGGTCTCGTCCACCATGTCGGCGCAGAGGATGTCGAACTCAGCGCTCTCGGCCAGGGTCTTCAGATTTTCAATGCCGAAATCCAGCTCATGATTGCCAATGGTCATGACGTCGTATCCGGCGGCGTTCATGAACTCGAAGGCGCTCACGCCCTGGTTGGCGCTCACCAGGGGCTTGCCCATGATGGCGTCGCCGGCAGACACCAGCAGCACGTCGGCGCCGGCGGCCTCGAAGTCCTTCTTCAGCTGGGCCACGCCGGCGGTGCCGATGGACTCACCGGCCACGGCCATATCGGCTCCGTGGGTATCATTGGTGTGCAGGATGACCAGTTTGCCCTCCACGTCCGCAGGGACGGTATACGGGGCGACGGTGGCCTCCGTCTCTTCTTCCGCTGCCAGCGCCGGCGCCGCCAGGCTGAACGCCATGGCCAGTGCCAGGAGCAGGGAAAGCAGCTTCTTGTTCATACTTGTCCGATTCCACCTTTCATGATCTGCTCTCCGGCGCTGCCCGCGCGCCGGGGAGCTGTCTGCCCTAATAGTAACAAAACGGTGACAAAAATACAAGCCTTCCGCCGCGATCTCTCGATAGATTTTCCTTCCAGCCGCCGAAAAAGCCGCCGGACGCAGGCGGGAGGCGCTCCCCCCTGCGTCCGGCGGCCGTTCGGCTGCCGCTATGTTCACTTCGTAGCCCAGTTGCCGGTGGCGGCGGCGGTGAGGTAGGCGTTGATGAAGCCGTCCAGATCGCCGTCCATGACGCCGTTGACATTGCTGGTCTCGTAGGCGGTGCGGTTGTCCTTCACCAGCTGGTAGGGCATGAACACATAGGAGCGGATCTGGCTGCCCCACTCGATCTTGAGCTGCACGCCCTTCAGGTCGGAGATCTTCTCCGCGTGGGCCTCCATCTGGAGCTCCACCAGCTTGGAGCGGAGCATCCGCATACAGGTCTCACGGTTCTGGACCTGGCTGCGCTCCTGCTGGGAGGAGACCACGATGCCGGTGGGCTTGTGGATCAGGCGGACGGCGGAGGAGGTCTTGTTGATGTGCTGGCCGCCGGCGCCGGAGGAGCGGAACACCTGCATCTCGATGTCCTCGGGGCGGATGTCCACCTCCACGTCATCGGGGATCTCGGGCAGCACCTCCACCGCGGCGAAAGAGGTCTGCCGCCGGGCGTTGGCGTCGAAGGGGGACACCCGGACCAGCCGGTGGACGCCGTTCTCCCCCTTCAGGTAGCCGTATGCGTTCTCCCCCTGGATCATAATGGTGGCCGATTTGATGCCCGCCTCGTCCCCGTCCTGATAGTCCACCACCTGATAGGTGAGGTCGTGGCGCTCGGTCCAGCGGGTATACATGCGGTAGAGCATCTGGGCCCAGTCCTGGGCCTCGGTGCCGCCGGCGCCTGCGTGGATGGTGAGGATGGCGTTGGAGTTGTCGTACTCGCCGGTGAGGAGGGTGGACAGGCGGGCCTCCTCCATCTCGGCCTCCAGCTTGGCGAAGCCCTCCTCCACCTCGGGCACCAGGGACTCGTCCTCCTCCTCGTTGCCCATTTCACACAAAGTCATCAGGTCGTCCCACTGGCTCTCCCGCTTCCGCTGGGCCTCCAGCTTGTTCTGGAGCTGGCGCATCCGGCGGGTCACCTTCTGGGACTTCTCCAGGTCGTCCCAGAAGCCGGGGGCGGCGCTCTCCGACTCCAGCATGTCCAGCTCCCGCTCGGCGGCCGGCAGATCCAGGGCCTGGGCCAGCCCGTCCAGAGAGGGCTTCAGGTTGTTCAGCTTTACCTTATATTCGTCGAATTGTAGCATCGCTCTGCACGCTCACTTCCGTTCATATAGCCTTACTATTATATCCGGATCCCGCCATGATGTAAAGAAAAAACCGCCCGTTTGGGCGGATCTATCGCTCACTGGGCCCCGGAGCGGCGTCTCCCCGGAAGATCAGGTCGTCTATGTCTCCCTTTTCCCGTTCCCGGCGGCCCTCCGCCTTCCGCTCTTCCTCCCTCACAGGCGCACCTCCCTCTCTGCCTCCACAGGGCATCCATACCAGTCTATGCGTCCGCTCGGGAGGGCATGCCGGGGGCCCCGCAAAAAAAGATCCCGGTCTTTCTCAGATCTGCACTTGACATCTCCCCTGTTGTGTGGTATCCTATTCAAGCATCCAAAATGTGTGCGGTCGCACAGCTGGAGCGATCGGCCGGAGTGGCGGAATTGGTAGACGCCCGGGACTTAAAATCCTGTGGGAGCGATCCCGTGCCGGTTCGACTCCGGTCTCCGGCACCAATATCGCGGGGTAGAGCAGTTTGGTAGCTCGTCGGGCTCATAACCCGGAGGTCGAAGGTTCAAATCCTTCCCCCGCAACCATAAAAGTACCGTATTCCTTGAGAATACGGTACTTTTCTTTACTTTTCTGGCTGTTTATTTTTTGCATTTCTAACACTTTTCTAACACAGAAGGACAGATATGAGTTCGACTATACAAAGATCGGATGCCCCGAGGAGCCTGTCTGCGGTCTCCAAGGGGCACTTTTCTTTTCGGCCGAGATCTGGCAGGCGTCTCTCTCGTCCCCTGGCCCCGGTGAGATCTGTCCTGCGTTGCTCCCGCCGCCCTGAGACGAAGCCCGGCGTCGATCGACGCCGGGCCCCGCAAGGTCCTGGGTCTCCATTCCGCCCGGGGATCGTGGGGCTGTGGACCCTGTCCCCGTTGCACGCAGTTTGACGATCCGATCCCTGGCACGCCCCCTTCCGATCCCTTCCTGTTGACAGCCTCTCCCCTTCGGTGGTATCATGATAGTACAAATGTTCTATTCTGGGAGTGAACACCGTGGACCTGATGGAGAAGCTGACCATCCTCACCGACGCGGCCAAGTACGACGCCGCCTGTACCTCCAGCGGCCTGGACCGCCGGGCCCGGCCGGGAGGCCTGGGCGCCACCATGGCGGCGGGGTGCTGCCACTCCTTCTCCGCCGATGGCCGGTGCGTCACCCTGCTCAAGGTGCTCATGACCAACGCCTGCGCCTACGACTGCGCCTACTGCGTCAACCGCCGCTCCAACGACGTGCCCCGGGCCGCCTTCACCCCCCGGGAGCTCTGTGAGCTCACCACCGGCTTCTACCGGCGCAACTACATCGAGGGCCTCTTCCTCTCCTCCGCCGTCCTCCGGGACCCGGACTACACCACCGAGCGGATGATCGCCGTGCTGCGGCTGCTGCGGGAGGGGGGCTTCGCGGGGTATATCCACGCCAAGGCCATCCCGGGGGCGGACCCCCTGCTCACCTACCGGCTGGGCCTGCTGTGCGACCGGCTGAGCGTGAACATCGAGCTGCCCTCCGAGGCGTCTCTGAAGCGGTTGGCCCCGGACAAGAGCAAGACCTCCATCCTCTCCCCCATGGGGGAGATCCGGGACGGCATCCTCCGCTCCCGGCAGGAGCTGCGCCTCTTCCGCCACGCCCCCCGCTTTGCCCCGGCGGGCCAGTCCACCCAGATGATCGTGGGGGCCACCCCGGAGAGCGACCTCCACATCCTCCGGCTCAGCGAGGGGCTCTACCGCCGCTACCGGCTCAAGCGGGTGTTCTACTCCGCCTATATGCCCGTGTCCTCCAGCCCTCTCCTCCCCGCCCCCCAGGGCTTCCGGCCGCCCCTGCTCCGGGAGCACCGGCTCTATCAGGCGGACTGGCTGCTGCGGTACTATCACTTCCGCGCCCACGAGCTCCTGGACGAGGACCACCCCGATCTGGACCCCCGGCTGGACCCCAAGTGCTGCTGGGCCCTCCGCCACCTGGAGCTCTTCCCGGTGGAGGTGAGCCGGGCGGACTACGAGCTGCTGCTGCGGGTCCCCGGGGTGGGGGTGACCTCCGCCCGGCGCATCCTGGCCGCCCGCCGGGCGGGCCCCCTCACCTTCGAGGGGCTCAAGGGGCTGGGGGTGGTGCTCAAGCGGGCCCAGTACTTCCTCACCTGCTCGGGCCGGATGCTCCCCGGCCTCTCCCGCCTGTCCCGGGAGGCCCTCCTGGCCCGGCTCACCGCCGCCTCCCCCGCCCTGCCCCCGGAGGAGGCCCCCGTCCAGCTCTCCCTGTTCCACTGACCTGAGAGGAGGCTCCATCATGTCCCATTGGCCCCAGTTCTCCTATACCTACGACGGCTCCTTCGCCGGTTTCCTCACCTGCGTCTTCGAGAGCTACGCCCGCCGGGAGCGGCCGGTCTGCTTCGTCCTGGCCTCCGACCCCCGCCTCTCCCTCTGGCCCGACCGCTGGATAGAGACCGACCGGGAGAAGGCGGGCCGGGTGTACCGCTCCCTGAGCCAGCGCATGTCCCAGGCGGGGCAGCGGCTGGTGGTCCGGGGCTTCCTCACCTGCCTGCCGGAGAAGGAGAGCCGCCTCTACGAGCTGATCCGCCTGGGCTACCGGGCGGGCCCGGCCGTCCTGCGGGACCTCACCGACCCCAGGCTCGCCGCCGTGGCCGGCGCGGTCCGCCGCCTGGAGAACGAGGCCCATCTGTTCAAGGGGTTCCTCCGCTTCTCCGACCAGGGGGGCGTGCTCTGCGCCCGGATCGAGCCGAAGGGCCGGGTCCTCCCCCTGCTCCGCCCCCATTTCTGCGCCCGGTATCCCGGGGAGGCCTTCCTCATCTATGACGAGACCCACCGGGAGGCCCTCTTCCACCGCCCCGGCTCCTGGTGCATCGCCCCCCTGGAGGAGCTCCATCTGGAGCCCCCCGGCCGGGAGGAGCGGGACTTCCGGCAGCTGTGGCGGCAGTTCTATGACACCGTGGCCATCCAGGGCCGGGAGAATGAGCGCTGCCGCATGAGCCATATGCCCAAGCGCTACTGGGGACACATGACCGAGTTCCAGCCGCCGGAGGACGGCCTCGCCGCCCCTCCTCAGCCCATGTAGGTGGGGACGCTGCCCGTCTGGTCGTTGCCGATGCTGTTGATGCTGCCGATGCCGTACGCCCCGGCGGGCACCAGGCCCACCCCGGGGACATAGACCATGGGCACGCTTGTGTTCCCTCCCGGCTGGCCGGGCCGGTCCCCCGGCAGATAGAAGGTGACGAACTTCACCGAGAAGATGTCGCAGACCACGAAGGTCCTGGAGATCTCCTCATAGAGGGTGAGATAGCTCCTGCCCACCGAGTACAGGATGCCCTGCTTCTTGGTCATGGCCTGGGTGCCCACCAGGAACTCGCAGACCACGAAGTGCCCCAGATACTCCGAGAGGATCTGCTGCATGGAGCCCTGCATGGCGGCGGTGTTGAAATCCTCTTCGTTGGGGGCCGCCAGCCCGCCGCTCGCCTGCACCCGTTCCAGGTTCTGCCTCTGGATATCTGTGCGCGGACCGGAAAAATAGGGAGATGCCGCCGGCATGCCCTGTACCTGGTATCCATTCATGGGACGATCCTCCTCATCATGTGTCGGCGTAGGCCTCCGTTGGGTCGTAGAAGCAGTGGTCCCCGATCCGGAGGACGAACCGCCCCACCCTTGAGGGGAAGTACTGCCTGCAATCGGGGCTGAAGGGGTTGAAGTACCATAGGGCGAAGCCCAGTCCTGTGAGCCGGTTCCCGGACATGGCCCATTCCGCGATATCATAATGGATCTCCTCCACAGACATGTTGTAGATGTTCTGGGCGTTATAGCGCCCGCCGATGGTCTCCCGGGCGCAGTCGAACTGTCCCGGCTGGTAGATGACCGCCCGCACGGTGGGCTCCAGGCGGCCGTACTCCCCGTATGTGACCTCCACCCGGTTCATCACCACGCAGGCCACCGCCTTCATCCCCTGCTCGCCCTCGCCCCCGGCCTCGCATTTGATGATGCGGGCCAGGAGCTCCAGATCTGTCATGGCGCACCCCCCTCTATATCCTGTCCGCCGGCCGCCGCGGCCTCCTTCAGATCCCGGAAGCGCAGGATGGCGGCCAGCAGTACCAGCAGTGAGGCCCACAGGCCGGTCAGGGCGGAGCGGGCCTCCGCCGGGCTCCCCTCCGCGCAGGCCTCCCGCCAGGTCCGGGCGGCCTGCGCCAGGAAAAAGCCCAGGCCGCCGACGAGCAGGGCGGAAGCCCCGCGCCGGATGGGCAGGGGATCGGGCAGAGGCGGTCCCCCCTCCTCCCCGGTCAGCGTCCGGCACAGTGCCTGCCGCTGGATGGTCACGGTCCAGAGGGAGAGCAGCACCGAGGCCACGATGAGCAGCAGGAAGGACAGGGACCCGTCCGCCTGGTCCAGCTGCTCCCGCAGCGCCTCCTCTCCATCCATATGTGAGCCGCCCTCCCTCTCTCCGCGATCTGTCCCATCTTATACCGGCGGGGCGGCTCTGGCGCCTGTCCCCGGATAAAAAGTGCCCCCGGCGGATCGCTCCGCCGGGGGCATCCCCATGGGATATGTGTCTTGCGGGCCGTCCGGCCGCCGGGGGCTCAGCCGCCCATATAGGAGAAGTGCATGTAGTCGTGGTAGCCGGTGGTGGGGTCGCTGGACTCCGCCCAGGCGGTGCCGCCCCAGGACCAGCCGTGCTCGGCGAAGGCCCGGGTCACCGAGCCGCCGGGGACGATGGAGTAGGGGTCCTCCCCCGGCTCCCAGCAGCTCCCCACCAGGGCCTGCCCCTCCCGGACCTGGAAGTTCTGGTCGGCATTGATGTCGATGGCAGTGCCGCAGTTGTGCTCGCCGGTGGCGCTGTCTCCCCGCCAGGAGTAGCCCCCCACGCTGTAGATGGGGAACTGTTCCGGGTCCTCATAGATCTCGGTGAAGATCTCCAGCACGTCCTGGGCGATGGCGGCGTGGATGGTCAGGGACAGGCTGGAAGAGACCTTGCTCCCATCCCCGGAGAGCTTCCACACCGGGATCGGGATGGTGGTCATGGCCGCTTCCGCCTCCGCCTGGTCCGCGAAGCGGTACTTGTTCCGGTCCCCGAAGAGGAGGTGATACTTCCGGGCGTTGCCCTCGGGCCGGGTGAGCCACACGTCCAGCATCCAGCTGTCCGCCGGATCCGCCTGGCCAAGGGCCACCTTGTCCCAGAAATCCTCCTCCTCCCGCTCTTCGGGGGTCATAGCCTCGTAGTAGAGGGTATAGGTGTCGCAGGCGGAGCTGACCCAGCTGGGCACAGGGGCATCGTAGGAGTAGTTGTAGTAGCCCACGTCGAGGCCGTCGTCCAGGTAGCTGGTGGGCTCCCCCAGATAGCTCTCCACGCGCTGGTCGGGCAGGATGGCCTGCCCGGTCTCCCGGTCCAGGAAGCGGACCAGGACCTCTTTCTCCCTCTCTTCCCGGAGGGCCGGGGCGGTGTCCGCCTTTTCCAGCACCCGGACGATCAGGGTGGCGCCGTCCGCCCGCTGGATGGTGTCGGTGCAGCCGAAGGCGCCGTCCGCCCGGCCCTGGACCACGTTATGATCCGCCAGGGCCCGGACCGCCTCCTGGTGGAGGGGGTCCATGCTCCCCCAGTCGGTGAAGGTGGTGGCGTCCGCCGGCTCCGGCCCCCAGAAGGAGCTCTCCCTCCCCTGGTCCAGCACCGACTGGGGGAGGGCGCGGTAGAGGAGGACCGCGGCGTCCTGCCGGAGGATGGGGCCGGACAGGGCCACGGCGAGGCCGTCCTCCGCCCCGAGCAGTCCCGCCTCCTGCGCGGCGGCATAGCCCGCCTGGTCCCAGGGCAGCCCCCGGGCCAGGGCGGCGGCGTGCTCCTCCCGGGCGAAGGCCCGGCTGTACACGGACAGGAACTCCGCCCAGGTCATGGTGGCGGAGGGGCTGATCTGTCCGCCGCCGGTGCCCTGGAGGAGGCCCAGGCCCACCGCCTCCATCATCGTGTCATAGGCCCAGTGGGGCTCCGGCAGGTCGGCGAAGTCCGCGGCCAGGGCGGGCAGAGACAGGGGCGCGGCCAGCGCCCCCGTCAGGGACAGTACGAGCAGGGTCTTGCGCAGGTGCATGGCAGGGGTCCTCCTTTTTCTTGTTCTCTTCCTCTCTGAAAAAACATCCCGTATCCCGCCGCGGGAGGTCAGCGGCCGCTCTCCTTGATGGCCCGGCGGATCTTGCTCAGAGTGACCGGGGTCATATTGAGCAGCGAGGCGATGTATTTATGGCTCACCCTGTCGATGAGCCCGGGATAGGCGGAGAGGAACCACTGATAGCGCTGCATGGCGGTGTACTGGTAGATGGCGATCTTCAGCTCCCGGTGGACCGCGGCGGCGGCGAGGATCAGCCCCAGGTAGATCTCCATGGCGGAGGGATAGGTGTGGAGGAGCCGCTGGACCTGGTCGATGGGGACGCACACCAGCTCACAGTCGGTCAGGGCCTCCACCGTGATGGAGGCGGGCCGTGTCACATCGTTGTCCGGCATGGCGGGTTCGCCAAACCGGAAGATGATACAGTCGGTGAGGTCTTTGCCGTTGATGTCGATGATGAAGCCCCGCAGGACCCCCTCGAGCAGGAAATACACATGGGAGGGGAGCTCCCCCTGCCCGATCAGCTGCTCCCCCGCCTTCAGAGCCCGGAACTCAGAGATGCGGACCAGCTCGTCCACCAGGGCCTCGTCGGTCACATGGAGCATCTCGCGATACAGATCCACCAGCCGCATAGATATCCGCCTCCTTACGACAGATCTCCGCATGATATCTTATTTTACAGCGAAAATTTCGCTTTGGCATTATTCTAGTTTAATTCCCAGAGATTTTCACCAGCAAAAAGGCCGCGGCCCCCGGGGGCCGCGGCCTGATATCGTCTTGGGCGCAGTCCGCCGTTTGGACTGCGCCCAAGTTAAAAAAAGGGGGGAACGCCATCCGCCGCCTCACTCATGTCCGTCCCCGGAGGCTCCTCCGCGGCGTCTGCCGCAGACCGGGGGCCGGACACACGGACAGATGCCGCTGTATCTGTTGTGTGTCATCGTAGACAAGTATAGCTCTCTCCGCTGAATAAAACCTGAAATGGCTGTAAATTTATCGTGAACACGGGACGTGAAAAGGCCCTCCGGCGGAGCTGACGCTCCGCCGGAGGGCCTTGCCCATCAGAGGTCTTTCGCGGCAGGCCGCGGCCCTCAGTACCGGCCCACCCAGCCGGTGATGAGGAAGGTGGGCACCGACCAGGCCAGGAGGAAGAAGGCCATCTGGGCGGGAGAGATAGAGCCCCAGGCCCCCACGAAGGTGAGGTAGAAGGCCAGCAGCAGCCCGGCCACCGAGCCCGCCACCGACAGGGCGGTGGACAGGACCACGGCGCTCCGCAGCCGCCGGGCTCCCACCACCGCTTCGGCGAAGGAGGAGAGCCCCTCCCGGCAGAGCACGGCCACGATCCTGGGGCTGTGGAGCCCTTCGGGCTGGGAGAGCTCCGCCCGCCGCTCCACCGGGGGGAAGGCCATCCGCTCCACCGGCAGCTTGAACTTCTGCCGGAGCATGGCGGGGATCAGGTTGAAGTCCCGGGTGCACAGCACCGGAGACACCCCGCCCCGGACCAGGGCGGAGATCGCCGGGGGGATCGCCGGGTGCATCACATAGTTGAGGGCGAAGATGCCCGCCAGCTCCCCCTCGATGGCGCAGAACACGGCGTTGCGCACGTTGAGCCCCTGGGGCAGGGGCACCTCCATGAGGGCCATGAAGGAGGCGGAGCCCACCAGCACCCGCTCCCCCCGCACCTCGGCGGAGAGGCCGCCCCCCTCGTGGCGGACGAACTGGGAGCAGCGGCGGTACACCGCTCCCTGGGAGCGGAGCAGGTCGTGGAAGATCTTGTCCAGGCCGGAGCCGCTCTCCCGGATGAGGGTGGCGCACACGCCCACCACCTTCTCCACGGACCAGTCGCCGAAGATCTTGATCCCGTTGAGGGACACGGTCCCCGGCGGGAAGAGGTCGGTGTCGGTGAGGAGGATGGCCTTCCCCGTCCTCACCGCCCCGGACCAGCCCGCCAGGGCCGCCCCGCTGGTGGACAGCCGCCGGGCCAGGGCCCGGTACGGGCGGCTGAAGATCAGGGCCCCGGAGAGGGGGACGGAGGCGGTGAGGCAGGCGGAGAGGCTCCACAGGAGCCAGCCGGGCCGCCCCTGTCCCACCGTGACCATGAGGGCGCACAGCAGGCTCCCCAGCAGGAGCAGGGGCACCGAGAGCCGCAGCACCCGCTGGGCCCCGTCCTCCTCCTGGATCTGGCTGCCGTAGCCGTGGATGGGGCCCGACCACTTGGCGTAGGCGTCCTTGCCGTTCCAGCTCTCCGGGTCCAGGGTCACCAGGAAGGGGGTGTCGGAGGCGGCCGCCGCGGTCCGGCAGGACAGGCGCAGGCCCTGCCGCTGGGCGTAGGTCCCCCACATGCAGCAGAAGAGGGCCATGCAGGCGGGGGCGCAGAAGGGCAGGGCGTCCCGCTCGGGCATATAGGAGAGCTGGGTGAAGGCGTCCGCCAGGGTGAGGGCGCAGGCGAAGGCGGCGGCGGTGTCCGCCCCCGGCCGGAGGAGGAAGAGGCGGATCGCCCCCAGGAGCAGGACGTCCCCCCCCAGCACCATGGCCAGGGCCAGCAGGACGCCGGACACCAGCACCTGGGCGGGGAAGGCGGCCAGCCGCCCCGGGAGGGGCAGGTCCAGGAAGGAGGCCAGCGCCAGCCACAGCAGGGGCAGGCACAGGAGGAACACCAGGGTCATCCGCAGCCGGAGGAGCCCCAGCCCCTTGCCGAACCGGGCCGCCAGCGTGCCGGGGGGCAGGTCGGGGGGCGGCTGGGGCTCCCGGCGGGGCTTCCGCTCCCGGCGGGGGGGCTCCTCCTCCCGCCGCTCCTCCTCGTCCACCCCGGGGATCAGGCGCTGGAAGCGCATGGTCTCCTCGCTGACCTCGCTGCCCTCCTCCTCGAACATGTGGGCGGCGTACTCGTCCGCCTTCCGCTTCAGGTGCTCGATGCCCGCCTGGAGGGGGGGCGTGTCGTCCTCCGGGAAGGGGAGGATCTTGTCCTCCTCCGCCGGGGCCTTGGGCCGCTTCTCCGGCCTTTTCTTCTTCTCCGGTCCCGGAGGCGGCGGGGGCGGCTCCTCGGGCGGCGCTTCCTCCCCGTCCTCCGGCTCTTCCGGGTCCTCCGGCTCCTCCTCCGTCCCGTCTCCCTCCTCCGGGCGGAGGGCGCCGGGGAAGGGCACCACGTTCTGGGGCGGGGGGACATGCCTGGCCTCCGGCCAGGGGAGGTCGGGCCCGTCGTCGGCGGGCGGCCGGGGCCTGGTCCCGCCGCCGAACTCCGCCAGGATCTCCTCCAGGGAGAACTCGCCGCTGTTCAGTTCATCGTCCCTGTCTTTTGCCATGACTGACTTCCTTTGCTTGGGAGGATGGGGCCGTCACCGGCCCAGCCGCTGCCGCACGGCCTCGTAGAGGAGGATGGCCGCCGCGGCGGAGGCGTTGAGGGAGTCCAGCTTCCCCCGCATGGGGATGCTGACCTTGAAGTCGCAGTTCTCTGCCACCAGGCGGCCCATGCCGCTGCCCTCGCTGCCGATGACGATGGCGGCGGGGCCCTTCAGGTCCGCGTCATAGAGGGCGGTGTCCCCGTCGGCGGCAGTGCCGAAGACCCACAGGCCCGCCTCTTTGAGCTCCTTGAGCAGGGCGGGCAGGTTGGGCACCCGGGCCACGGGCAGGTAGGACACCGCGCCGGCGGAGGTCTTGGCCACCACGGCGGTGAGGCCGGCGGAGCGCCGCTTGGGGATGATGACCCCGTGGGCCCCGGCGCACTCGGCGGTGCGGATCACCGCCCCCAGGTTGTGGGGGTCGGAGAGCTCGTCGCACACCACCACCAGGGGGGGCTCCCCCTTCTCCCGGGCGGCGTTCAGGATGTCCTCCACCGTGGCGTACTCCCGCACCGCGGCGATGGCGATGACCCCCTGGTGGGAGTGGGTCCGGCTCATGCCGTCCAGCTTCCGCCGGTCGCACTCCACCACCACGATGCCCTTGCCCCGGGCCGTGGAGGCGATGTGGCCCAGGGCCGCGTCGGTCTCCCCCTTGGCCAGGTAGATCTTGTCGATGGCCGTCCCGGCCCGCAGGGCCTCGATCACCGCGTTGCGGCCTTCGATCACGCCGTCGGCCTCCGCCATGAGCTCCGGCCGGGGGGTCTTTCTCTCTCTCATGGGCATGTCCCGCCTTTCTGTTCGATCAGATAAGTATACCATACTTCTCCCCGGAGAAAAAGGAAAAAATGCGGGGGATAAAAAGAGGGGACCACCCCCTTCGTGAGGGGTGGTCCCCGGCGGCGGAGCTGCGGCCCGTGTATCCGGAGAGGCCGCGATGGGGGCTGGAGCGGATATCAAGACGGCGGGGCCGTCTCCTCGGAGGCCGGGCCCGCCACCGCAGTGATGTATACGGGTCTCGCCTCATACCGTTCGAAGCGGGTGAGCCGCTGGACGGCGCCTCCGGAGAGGTAGAGGCAGTCCCCCTTGACCACCAGATCGTAGACCGCATCCTGGCCATCCAAGGTCGCCGTGTCCTCCGACATGGTCCAGGTCCCTTCGTCCAGGACCTCCCCTTCCTGCCCGAGGTAAAGGCAGAAGCGGTCGCCGTCAAAGGTCAAAAAGGTGGCGAGATCCACGATCCGGCAGGTGCCGAAGGTGCCGTACAGGGGCACGTCCTCCGGCCGGGCCTGCCGTTGGGCGTAGAGCTCGCCCCATCCCACCAGGACCAGTACCAGCAGGGTCAGGATCGCTCCCCAGGCCCAGAGGGGCGCTCTTTCGTTCTTCTCCATCTCCGTTCCCTCCTCGATCAGCGATCGGCGCCGGGACCGGCGTATGCTCCACGCCCAGGGGGCATCCCTTCAGATGCCTCCTCCCGCGCCCGGGCTCACTCCAGCAGGTCCCGCTGCTCCGGGTGCTTCTCGAACCAGCGCACCGCGTAGGAGCAGGTGGGCCGGACCTTGCGGCCCTCGGCCCGCAGGGCGTCCGCGGCGGCCTGGAGGAGCTGCCCGGCCACGCCGCGCCCCTCCAGGGAGGGGTCCACGAAGGTGTGGTCGATCTCCGCCGCCCCATCCCGGTCAGGGAAGGTCACCTCCGCCAGCAGCTTGCCGCTCTCGTCCCGGGCGAAGATCCGCCCTGTCTCCCGTTCGAATCTCATAACGATCACCTCTTGCCTCCAGTGTACCAGAAGCGGCCCGCCGCAGCAAGGGAAAATGTCCTCCCTTCCGCCTATTTTTCGGGAAAAACGGGGATGTGTGCCGCCGTTCCGGCCCATCTTTCCCCCCGGCGCCGGCCGTGCCGATTCACAGAAAGTTTACTGCTCCTTTCCTTGTTTTTTCAGGTGGCTTGTGCTATCATGATACATAACTTATGATACGAAATACGAAATACGATAGGATGCAGAGAACCGGCCGGACAGGGTCCGCCGTCCAATAGGAAAGGAAGAACACCTTTTGAACCAGAACGACCGCAACAACAAAAAGGGCCTGGGCGGCCCCGGGTCCAACAAGAACCTGATGGGGATCGTCTCGGTGATCGCATGGGCTCTGGTGGTCACCCTGATGGTCAACTATTTCTACAGCTCCATGGGCACCTCTCACTCCCAGCAGATCGAGTTCTCCGAGTTCGTGGAGATGGTGGAGGATGACCAGGTGGCCTGGGTGGTGATGGAGAGCAACAAATACACCATCTACCCCCGCCCCAACGAGAGCGCGCTCCAGCAGGCGGCCTCCTCCAGCGGCGGCAGCCAGCAGGAGATCCCCGGCATGGACACCTCCCGGCTGGAGCAGGACGCCGCCCTGGGCGGAGGCAGCGATATGGATGCGTACAAGCAGCTCCTGAAGAGCGGCCCCTCCTACTACTGCGCCCCCGCCCCCACCGAGGAGGCCGCCGACCGGGTCCTCCAGATGCTGGAAGAGAACGACACCGACGAGCATCCGGTGCTCTACGGCTCCCCCTATATCGAGCAGCTCTCCCCCCTGGTGTCCTTCCTGGTCTCCTGGGTGCTGCCCATGGTGCTCATGATGGTGCTCCTCAGCTTCCTCTTCCGCAGCATGTCCAGCAAGATGGGCGGCGGCCTGGGCGGCGTGGGCAAGGCCAACGCCAAGGTCTATGTGGAGAAGTCCACCGGCGTCACCTTCCGGGACGTGGCCGGCCAGGATGAGGCCAAGGAGTCCCTCCAGGAAATCATAGACATGCTCCACAACCCCCAGAAGTACACCGAGATCGGGGCCAAGCTGCCCAAGGGCGCGCTGCTGGTGGGCTCCCCCGGCACCGGCAAGACCCTGCTGGCCAAGGCCGTGGCCGGAGAGGCCAACGTGCCCTTCTTCTCCATCTCCGGCTCCGACTTCGTGGAGATGTTCGTGGGCGTGGGCGCCAGCCGGGTCCGCGACCTCTTCAAGGAGGCCAGCAAGATGGCCCCCTGCATCATCTTCATCGACGAGATCGACACCATCGGCAAGAGCCGCGACAACCGCCTGGGCGGCAATGACGAGCGGGAGCAGACCCTCAACCAGCTGCTGGCCGAGCTGGACGGCTTCGACCCCACCAAGGGCGTCATCGTCCTGGCAGCCACCAACCGGCCCGAGGTGCTGGACAAGGCCCTCCTCCGCCCCGGCCGCTTCGACCGGCGGATCACCGTGGACCGGCCCAACCTGGCCGGCCGTCTGGCCACCCTCCAGGTCCACACCCGCAACATCCGCCTCTCCGAGGACGTGGACCTCAACAAGATCGCCCAGGCCACCGCCGGCGCGGTGGGCGCGGACCTGGCCAACCTGGTCAACGAGGCCGCCCTCCGGGCCGTGCGCATGGGCCGCAAGGCGGTGAACCAGCAGGACCTGCTCACCGCCTTCGAGACCGTGATCGCCGGCGCGGAGAAGAAGGGCACCGTCCTCACCGAGCAGGAGAAGCGGCTCATCGCCTACCACGAGGTGGGCCACGCCCTGGTGGCCGCCAAGCAGAAGAACGCCCAGCCCGTGAGCAAGATCACCATCGTCCCCCACACCCAGGGGGCCCTGGGCTACACCATGCAGATGCCCGAGGAGGAGAAGTTCCTCATGACCCGGGATGACCTGTATACCGAGATCCGCACCCTCCTGGGCGGCCGCAGCGCCGAAGAAGTGGTGTTCAGCACCATGACCTCCGGCGCCTCCAACGACATCGAGCGGGCCACCGAGCTGGCCCGGAAGATGGTCACCATGTTCGGCATGAGCGACCGCTTCGGGGTCATGGGGCTGGCCACCATCCAGAACCAGTACCTGGACGGGGGCTACGGCCTCAACTGCGCCCAGGACACCGCCGCCCTCATCGACCAGGAGGTCCAGTCCATCCTGGACGCCTGCCACGCCGACGCCCAGAAGATCCTCCGGGAGAACCGGGAGCAGCTGGACGCCGTGGCCAGCTACCTCCTCAAGAAAGAGACGATCACCGGCGGCGAGATGATGGCCATCCTGGAGGGCCGGGACCCCGCCACCGTCAACGATGCCTTCACCGCCCAGCCCCCCAAGCCCTCCGTGACCTCCGGGGACGAGCCCCCGGCCCGGAAGATCCACCTCTTCGACGGCTCCCAGCTCCCCCCCGCCGGGGAGGACGGGCAGGCCCCCCAGAGCGGCGGCGACGCCGGAGGGATCCCCCTCTCCGGAGAGGCCGCTCCTTCTCAGGAGGAGGCCCCCGCTGAAGGGGATGGCAGCGCCCCTGCCGCCCCCCAGGACCAGCCCACGCAGGAGGACGGCCAGCCCCGTCCGTGACTTGGCCGCAGACAGATACAGATATGCTCAAGCCCCCCTCCCGCCGCTGGCGGGAGGGGGGCTTTTCCCGGCGGGATCTGCTCGCCTAAGGAAAATGCCCGGCTCCACAAGAGCCGGGCATTTTCCTTAGGCGCTGGCGCGGGGCCCCTGAAAAGGGCCTTTTACACGTTGAAGCGGAAGAGGATGATGTCCCCGTCCTGCACCACATACTCCTTGCCCTCGGACCGCACCAATCCCTTTTCCTTGGCGGCGTTCATGGAGCCGTTGGCCTTCAGGTCCTCGAAAGAGACCACCTCCGCCCGGATGAAGCCCCGCTCGAAGTCGGAGTGGATCTTACCGGCGGCCTGAGGGGCCTTGGTGCCCTTCCGGATGGTCCAGGCCCGGCACTCGTCCTCGCCGGAGGTGAGGAAGGAGATGAGGCCCAGCAGGGCGTAGCTGGCCTTGATGAGCCGGTCCAGGCCGGACTCGGCGATGCCCAGGTCCTCCAGGAAGAGGGCCTTCTCGTCGGGCTCCAGCTGGGCGATCTCCGCCTCCAGCTGGGCGCAGACGGGGATCACCTGGGCCCCCTCCTTGGCCGCCACGTCGGAGACCTGCTCGTAATAGGCGTTGTTCTGGTAGTCGGAGAAGCCCGCCTCGTCCAGGTTGGCCGCGTAGATCACCGGCTTGAGGGAGAGGAGCTCCGACTCGGCGATGAGGGCGGCGTCCTCCTCGCTGCACTCGTAGGAGCGGGCGGAGTTGCCCTCGTTGAGCCAGTCCTGGAGGCCCTGGAGCACCTGGGCCTCGTGGGCGGCCTTCTTGTCGCCGGTCTTGCCCAGCTTGGCGCACTTGTCCAGGCGGCGCTGGACCATCTCCATATCCGCCATGATGAGCTCGATGTCGATGATGCCGATGTCCCGCAGGGGGTCGGTGGAGCCCTCCACATGGATCACATTGGGGTCGTCGAAGCAGCGGACCACATGGACGATGGCGTCGGTGGCCCGGATGTTGGAGAGGAACTTGTTCCCCAGGCCCTCGCCCTTGGAAGCGCCCTTCACCAATCCGGCGATGTCCACGAACTCGATCACCGCCGGGGTGGTCTTTTTGGGGTGGTAGAGGTCGCTGAGCCAGTCCAGGCGGCTGTCCGGCACGGCCACCATGCCCACGTTGGGGTCGATGGTGCAGAAGGGGTAGTTGGCCGACTCGGCCCCCGCGTTGGTGATGGCGTTGAACAGGGTGGACTTGCCCACGTTGGGCAGACCCACGATTCCTAATTTCATCGAAAAACCTTCTTTCGGTATTCTAGCCCGACTATTATACCGTAAGGACAGGGAAAACACAAGTCCGCAGGACCAGATCCGCCCCTTCTCAGGCGTAGGCCCGGTGGAGGAAGGTGACGATCTGGCCCCGGGTGCACACCAGGTCGGGAGAGAAGGTGTCCTCGCTGGTGCCGGAGGTGATGCCTTCGATCACCGCCCAATCCACGGCGGTGCTGTAGGAGGCGTCCATGGGAACATCGGTGAAGCCGGTGTCCATGGTGATGGCCTGGGCCCCGGCGGCCTTCCACATAAACTCCACCGCCATGGCCCGGGTGCAGGGGGCGTCGGGGTCGAAGTTTCCGAAGTGCTCGATGATGTCCTGCTCCGCCGCCCATTGGACCGCGTCGAAGTAGTACTTGTCGGCGGTGACGTCCCACACGCCGTAGAGGTGCTCCGCCTCCGGGGAGCCGTTGGCCCTCCAGAGGAAGGTGAGGATCTCCGCCCGGGTGCAGTCCCGGTCGGGGGAGAAGGTGGTCTCCCCGGTGCCGGAGGTGATCCCCTGGTCCACCGCCCACTCCACCGCGTCCCGGTACCAGGCATTGGCGGCCACGTCAGAGAAGCCGGCCACCAGCTCCACCTCTTCCCGCACCGGGCCGAACATGCCGGTGAAGGAACCGTAGGACAGGCCGCAGAGGGTGGGCCGCCAGCAGCAGACGCTGCGGCCGCCGGGCTCACCCTGGATATAGATGTCCTCGCCATACGCGTCGCCCCGGCCCAGGGCGCGCGCGTTTTGCCTCTCCCGGCCGCAGCCCCACATGGTGCCGTCCTCTTTCAGGTAGACCACATGGGCGGCCCCGGCGGAGACGGAGCGGACGTTGGTGTCCACCTGCTCCGGGTAGTAGCGGTACTTCTTCGTGGTGTTGGACACGGTGTCGTAATAGGCCATCTCGTTGCCCTGTCCCCGCTGTCCCCGCTGGCCGTCGCCCACCACCCAGAGGGAGCCGTCGAACTTGATGAAATAGGAGTCGTAGTTGCCGGAGTCCACGCTCTTCACTCCGGTGGCCACCACGGTGGGGGTGGCGGTGTACTCCGCCAGGTTCCAGTGGATGCCCAGGGCGGCGTTGGCGTTGTCCCCCCAGCCGTAGAGGGTGCCGTCAGTCTTCAGGGCCATGGCGAAGCCGCAGCCGGCGGCGATGTCCACGCAGCCGTCCATGATCTGAGTCATCTCGTTGACCAGGCTGCCCACCTTGCCCTCGTCCCGGGCCAGGGCCCCCTTATGGGTGCCGCCCATCATCCAGACGGAGCCGTCGTTTTTCAGGGCCACCACGTTGTGGTCGCTCAGCTCCACGTCCTTCACCCCGGTGAGGATCACCGTGGGCTCCGCGTAGAGCTCCTTGGCGTTGTTGCCGATGCCGTAGACCAGGTTATAGCCCCAGAAATAGAGGTCCCCGTCCTCGGTGACCGCCGCGCAGGAGTGATCGTTGGTGGCCGCCTTCACCACGTCCCCCATGACGAAATAGGGCTCGTAGGTCTCCTGCTCCGCCTCGTAGTAGCCCTTGCCCAGCTGGTAGCAGGTGTTGTCCCCCCAGGTGTAGAGGTCGCCGTTCTCTTTGACGATGGCCAGCACCGTGCCGGGCGCCGCGCCGTAGGAGATGTAGCCGTAGTCGTCGTACTTCCGCACCTCGAATATGGGCTGGTTCTCCACCGAGCTGGCGGACACCGACTTGACCCCGGACATGACCTTCACCGGGACGTTGGAGCTGATCTCGCCGTTAAGCAGCTTGGCCGTTTCGGAGAGTCCCCAGCCGTAGAGGTCGCCGTCGCTGGTCACCGCCCAGGAATTCCACGTGCCTGCCTCCACCTGCCGGATAAAGGGCTTCTCCGCCGCCGAGGCGGGGACGGCCAGCAGTCCGGCCAGGGTCAGGACAGCCAGCAGCAGGGAGAGATGTTTTCCTTTTTTCCGCATATGCCTTCCTCCTCTTGCGTCCCGGGGCGAGGTGCTCCGGGACCGGGGACTTTTTACGATACAGGTCCCTTTTGGGCAAGTTTACCATAGTATTTTCCACCCCGCAATATTCGCAGGATAATTTCCCCCTCTATGACCGATAAAAAACGAAAAAAGAGCTCCCCCGCGCAGGGGAGCTCCATATACGCGCTCGAGATCTGCCGCCTCAGCCCCGGCCCAGGGCCCGGTCGTAGGCGTCCCTGGTCCGCTGGTCGAAACAGACGAAGGCGATCTGGTCAAAGGAGCCGGGGTGGGCGGCGCAGAAGGCCCGCACCGCCTCCACCGCGATGGGGGCGGCCCGGTCCAGGGGGAAGCGGTACACCCCCGTGCTGATGGAGGGGAAGGCCACGGTGCGGCAGCCGTGCTCCAGGGCCAGCTCCAGGCAGGAGCGGTAGCAGGAGGCCAGGAGGCCGTCCTCTCCCCGCCCGCCCCCGTGCCAGATGGGGCCCGGGGTATGCAGAACGTATTTTGCGGGCAGATGATAGCCCTTCGTTATCTTGGCCTTCCCGGTCTCGCAGCCGTGGAGGCCCCGGCACTCGGCCAGGAGCTCCGGCCCCGCGGCCCGGTGGATGGCCCCGTCCACACCGCCGCCCCCCAGCAGGGAGGTGTTGGCGGCGTTGGCGATGGCGTCGGCGGGGAAGCGGGTGATGTCCCCCAGGGCGGTGACGATCTTGGTGTCGGGCACGGTCCTCTGCCCCTCCTCTCCCATATACGGCCCTCAGCCCGCCTCCGGCGGGTCGGAGCGGGTCCAGGTCTGCTCCCCGGTGGCCAGGTCCATGGTGATGGTGTAGAGGCCCCTCTGGAAGAGCAGGGGCTGGTCCTCCAGCCCATTTTTATATACATCCCGGTCCACCACGGCGTCGTAGACGATGGCTCCGCCGTCCTCCGATACCCGCACGTCCCGGGGCCAGGGATGGCCCGCCCCGCGGAAGTCGCTGTAGGAGGAGAGGACCGGCGGCTCGTAGGTGCGCAGGCCCAGGCCGCTGTCGATGACGTCGATGTGGAAGAAGGGCCCGCCCATCACTGCCGGCCCTGTCCAGGCCATGGCCCACCAGTCCTCCGTCTCCACGGCGAAGGCCAGCTCCGCGTCCGTCCAGCTCTCGGCGTAGCCTCCGGCCACCCGCTGGATGGCGAAGGGATCCTCTGCCCTGGACCCGTCGTAGGGGGCATTTTCGTGGAGCCGCACCAGGGAGGCCATACACTGCTCTATGGTGTAGGTCTCCAGGGGGTCGAAGCGGTCCTCCCCCACCCCGTTCATGACCCCCAGCCGGTACATGAGGGCCACGTCCGCCGCCGCCCAGGGGGCGATGTCCCCGGCGTCGGCGAAGGGGAGCTCCCCGGCCTCCTCCGGCGCCTCCCGGTAGGAGCGCAGGGTGCGGGCCAGCATGACGGCGGCCTCCTGCCGGGTGATGGAGGCGTAGGGGTCCAGCTCCCCCTCCCCCCTGCCCTGGAGGATGCCCAGCTCCCGGGCCACGTCCAGGGCGGTGAGGCCGTAGGGCGTCTCCCCCGCCACCTTCCTGTGGCAGGTCTCGATCCGCAGATAGCTCTCCAGCCGGGAGCCGTGCTCCACCGCGGACAGGGCGGCGGCAGCGGAGGCGAAGTCCCCCCGGCTGATGCTCTGCCGGAGGTCCCCCCACAGGATGCCGGAGGAGGTGTCCCCCACGCCGGTCCAGCGGTCCAGGCCCAGGGCAGCGGCCTCCTCCACCTCGGTCTGCGCCCAGGGGGAGGCGGCGTAGGCAGGGGCCTCCTCCGCCGCCAGGGCGGGGACGGTCAGAAGGGAGAGCAGCAGACAGCAGGCGGCGATCCTTTTCATCGGCGTTCGGCGCTCCTTTCCTCCGGGGCGGACCTCAGTCCTCCCCGCTCTCCTCCGCTCCCTTCTCCAGGGCGGGGGAAGAGTCGGGCTCCAGCCCGGCGGGTCCGGTGAAGACCCGCTCGAAGGTCTTGGCATCCATGGTCTCGTGCTCCAGCAGGTAGCGGGCCACCAGGTCCAGCTCCTTGGCGTGGGTCTTGAGGATGGACTCGCACCGGGCGTAGGCGTTGTCGATGAGGCTTTTTACCTCTTCGTCGATGATGGCGGCCACCTCCTCGGAGTAGCTCTTGGCCTGGGCCATGGAGCGGCCGATGAACACCTCGTCGTGGCCGGTGTCGAAGACCACGCTGCCCAGCCGCTCGCTCATGCCGTAGCGCATGACCATATCCCGCGCGATGGAGGAGGCCCGCTGGATGTCGTTTCCCGCCCCGGTGGAGATGTCCCCCAGGGTGAGCTGTTCCGCCACCCGGCCCCCCAGCAGAGAGGCGATCCGCTCGGTGAGCTCTTTCCGGGAGAGGAAGTTCTTGTCCTCCTGGGGCAGGCTGATGGTCATGCCGCCGGCGGCCCCGCGGGGGACGATGGTGATCTGGTGGACCGGGTCGGCGGTCTCCAGGAAGCGGCTGACCACCGCGTGGCCCGCCTCGTGATAGGCGGTGAGCTTCCGCTCGTGCTGGGTGACCACCCGGCTCTTCTTCTCCGGGCCGGCGATCACCTTGATCACCGCCTCGTGGAGGTCGGCCATGGTGATGAACTGCTCTTTGCGGCGGGCGGCCAGGAGGGCGGCCTCGTTCATCAGGTTCTCCAGGTCCGCGCCGGTGAAGCCGCCGGTGGCCTTGGCCAGCTCGGCGAGGGACACGTCCTCGGCCAGGGGCTTGTTCCGGGCGTGGATCTTCAAGATCGCCTCCCGGCCCCCGATGTCCGGGTAGCCCACATAGATCTGCCGGTCGAACCGGCCGGGCCGCAGGAGGGCGGGGTCCAGGATATCCACCCGGTTGGTGGCCGCCATGACGATGACCCCCTCGTTGGAGGAGAAGCCGTCCATCTCCACCAGCAGCTGGTTGAGGGTCTGCTCCCGCTCGTCGTGGCCGCCGCCCAGGCCCGCGCCTCTCTGGCGGCCCACGGCGTCGATCTCGTCGATGAAGACGATGGCGGGGGAGTCCTTCTTGGCCTGGTCGAAGAGGTCCCGGACCCGGCTGGCGCCCACGCCCACATAGAGCTCCACGAAGTCGGAGCCGGAGATGGACAGGAAGTTGACCCCCGCCTCCCCGGCCACGGC
>DWZK01000029.1 GCA_019117605.1 Candidatus Intestinimonas stercoravium
ATCCTGGGCATGGAGGAGCTGGGCGAGGAGGACAAGCGCACCGTGGAGCGGGCCCGCCGCATCCAGCAGTTCTTCTCTCAGCCCTTCTCCGTGGCAGAGAAGTTCACCGGTCTGGAGGGCCGCTATGTGAAGCTGGAGGACACCCTCCGCTCCTTCGAGACGATCCTGGGCGGAGAGCTGGACAGATATCCCGAGGCCGCCTTCAGCAACGTGGGCACGGTGGACGAGGTGGTCGCCAAGGCGAGAAAGATGGGGGCGGTGTGAATGGCGGAGGCCAGGACCTTCTATCTGGAGATCGTCACCCCCGAGCGGCAGTTCTACATCGGCCCTGCGGAGGCCATCGTGTTCCCCGCAGTGGACGGCGAGATGGGGGTATACCCCGGACACGAGCCGGCGGTCACCGCCATCGAGCCCGGCGAGATGCGCTACAAGACCGGCGGCCAGTGGGAGCCCGTGGCCGTGGGCGCCGGCTTCGCGGAGGTGAAGCCGGACTATGTGATCTTGCTGGTGGGCTTTGCCGAGCACCCGGAGGAGATCGACCGGAAGCGGGCGGAGGCCGCCAAGCGCCGGGCGGAAGAGCGCCTGCGCCAGAAGCAGAGCATCCACGAGTACTACCACTCCAAAGCGGCGCTGGCCCGGGCCATGGCCCGCCTCAAGACCCACCGCTGAACCTTCGAAAAACTCCTGTCCCCATCTGGGACAGGAGTTTTTCGTTTTGGTGGTACCAAAGGCAACCCCGGCTATGCCTAATCTCATTAAGATAAGGAACAGACCAGACTGCACGCAAGACAGTCTGGTCTGTTCCTTATCTTAATGAGATTACGGCTAAGCCGGAGGTTTTGACTTTAACGCCTCTCAGCAGGCATCTTCGAAGCGGACTGAGGGAGGGCTCAGCCCTCCAGGGCCTCCCGGATGGAGGAGAGGACGGTGTCCTGGTCCTGGCACATGACCAGCAGGATGGTGCCGTCGGACAGGGTCTCCACCTTGGCGGCCTCGGCGATCTCATACTGGTCGGGCAGGTAGGTGGAGAAGGCGCTGCGCTGCTGCTCCACGAAGGCGTTCACGCTCTCCAGCACAGCGTCCTCCTGGCCCTCGGCGGGCATGATGGCGGCCACGCCGTAAGCCCGCATGTTCATGGGGGAGATGGCCACGGCATAGGCGGTGGTGTTCTCGTCCGTGACGCCCACCATGGGCAGGACGATGTCGGCCATGGACTGGTCGGAGGCGGTGATGACGGGGATGGCCTCGTTGGTCTCGTCATCCCGGGCGCCCTCGATGGCCTCCTGATAGGCTGCCGTCAGCTCTTCCGGTGTGCGGGAGGGAGGGGTGCTCTCTCCGCCGCCGGAGGCGCCGCAGCCGGCGAGGGAGAGGACCAGCAGGGCCGCCAGGATGGGTTCCCAAATACGTCTCATATACAGGATGCTCCTTTTTACATAGTCTCTTCGCCCCGCGGGAGACCGGGCCTCAGGGGCCCTCTTTGGGGGCACAGCTTACTTGGACGGCGGGAGAGCCGTTTTGTTCCCCACTTTCCGGAAAGATCTTCAGCCGCCCCTCCTCGGCGGTGACGCGGGCGGTGGAACCGGGGGAGAGGCGCCCCGCCAGGAGCAGCTCGGCGGCGGGGTCCTCCACCTGGCTCCGAAGGGCCCTGCGGAGGGGCCTGGCGCCGTAGACGGGGTCGAAGCCGATCTCGGAGAGGCGCTCCAACGCTGCGGGGTCCGCCTGGAGCGTCACCCCCAGGGCCCCCAGCCGGGCCTCCAGCCGTCCCAGCAGCTTTTCCGCGATCTGCCGGAGCTCCCCGCGGTCCAGCTGGCGGAAGACGACGATCTCGTCCAGGCGGTTGAGGAACTCCGGGCGGAAAGCCTTTCGGGCCTCCTCCATCACCGCCCCGCGCAGCTCCTCCGGGGTGCGGGCGTCCTCCGGGCCCTTGGCGGCGGAGAAGCCGGGCCGCCCCCCTTTGGCGGTGATGCGGGCGGCCCCCACATTGGAGGTCATCACCACTACCGTATTGCGGAAGTCCACCCGCCGGCCGCGGGTGTCGGTGAGCACTCCATCCTCCATGATCTGGAGCAGGAGGCTCCACACGTCCGGGTGGGCCTTCTCCAGCTCGTCGAAGAGCACGACGGAGTAGGGGCGGCGGCGGACCCGCTCGGTGAGCTGTCCCCCCTCGTCATAGCCCACATAGCCGGGGGGAGAGCCCACCAGCCGGGACACCGTGTGCCGCTCCATATATTCGGACATATCGAAGCGGAGGAGGGCCTCCTCTGTGCCGAAGAGGACGGCGGAGAGGGCCTTGCACAGCTCCGTTTTCCCCACTCCGGTGGGGCCCAGGAAGAGGAAGGAGCCGATGGGGCGGTCGGCCTCCTTCAGGCCCGCCCGTCCCCGCCGCACCGCCCGGGCCACCGCCCGGACCGCCTCCTCCTGCCCCACGACCCGGCGGTGGAGGGCCTCCTCCAGATGCAGCAGGCGCTGGGACTCCGCCTGCGTGATGGAGGTGAGGGGGATGCCGGTGGTGTCGGCCACCACGGCGGCCACGTCCTGGGCGGTGACCGCGGCCGAACCGCGGCCGCTGTGGAGCGCCTGCTGCCGGGAGAGGAGCTCGGCGCGGAAGTCCCGCTCCGCGTCCCGGAGCATGGCCGCCCGCTCGAACTGCTGGCTGCGGATGGCCTCCTCCTTCTCCCGGGCGGCCTGGTGGGCCTTGTCCGCCAGCCGCCTGAGCTCCGGCGGCGCATCCAGCCGGCGGGTGCGGACCTGGGAAGCCGCCTCGTCGATGAGGTCCACCGCCTTGTCGGGCAGATACCGGCCGGTGAGGTACCGGCTGGAGAGGGCCACGGCGGCCTCCAGGGCCTCGTCGGTGATGGTGAGGCGGTGATGGGACTCGTACCGCCTGCGCAGCCCACGGAGGATGGCCAGGGCGGTGTCCCGGTCGGGCTCCTGGACCAGCACCGACTGGAAGCGCCGCTCCAGAGCGGCGTCCTTTTCGATATACTTCCGGTACTCGTCCAGTGTGGTGGCGCCGATCACCTGGAGGTCGCCCCGGCCCAGGGCCGGTTTGAGGATATTGGCCGCGTCGATGGCCCCCTCGGCGGAGCCCGCCCCCACGATCGTATGGAGCTCGTCCAGGAAGAGGATCACGTCTCCGGCCCGGCGGACCTCCGCCAGGATGTTCTTCACCCGCTCCTCGAACTCTCCGCGGTACTTGGTGCCCGCCACCATGGCCGCCAGATCCAGGGCCATGAGCCGCTTCCCTTTCAGCCCGTCGGGCACCTCGTCCTCCGCGATGCGGCGGGCCAGCCCCTCCGCCACCGCGGTCTTGCCTACGCCGGGCTCGCCGATGAGGGCGGGATTGTTCTTCTGCCGCCGGCAGAGGATCTGTATCACCCGGCGGATCTCGCGCTCCCGGCCGATCACCGGGTCCAGGGTCCCGGCGGCGGCCAGCCGGGTCAGATCCCTGGCGTATTGCTCCAGCAATCTCGTACCTCCCCTCTCTGTCTCCCGCTCCTGTCTCCGGCCTGTCCCCGTCTCCTGGAAGGGGGGGAGGGGAGAGCCGGACAGAGCGGCGGAGAGCTCTCCGAGCTCTCCGCCGTTGAGGACCAGGGCACGGGCGGCGGTGCTCCCGGGCTCATGCAGGATCCCCAGGAGCAGGTGGCCGGTGCCCACCCGGGCCTGCCCCTGACGGAGCGCGGCCCCGGCGGCCAGTCCCACGATCCTGCGGCAGCGGGCGGTGAGCCCCTGGAAGGGCCGCTCCTCCGGCGCGCCCGCGCCGGCCAGCCGCATCACGGCCTGGGTGAGAGCGGAGGCATCCAGTCCGGCCTCTCCCAGGATACGGCCCGCCGTGCTTCCGGGGACCTCCGCCAGTCCCAGCAGCAGGTGCTCGGAGCCGATATAGGCGTGCCCCAGCCCGGCCGCCGCTTCTCTGGCTTTTTTCAGGGCTTCCTGGGCGTTTCGGGTGAACTGTCCCTTTTTGATGGCGCATCCCTCCTGTCTCCCCGGTCTCGTGGCTGGCGCAGCCGGTCTCCGTGGGCGGCGCTGTGGGAAGCCCCCTCCAGCTCCGGCGTCAGTGCGCCGGCGATCTCCATGTCCCATCTCTTATCCAGACCTCGCATGGTCTCCACCTCCTCTGCTATACACTGCTATTCTATCCATAATATAAAGTTATAGACATCTCTTACAAGATCTAGGTTTTTCTTTTTGCAGATAACCCTTGCAATTTCGAAAAAACGTGGTAGAATGTTAATACATTGAAATTTGGAGGTGTTTCCAATGGCCTATGTCATCAGCGACGCTTGCGTGAGCTGCGGCTCCTGCGCCGATGCCTGCCCCATGGGCGCTATCTCCCAGGGCGATAGCCAGTATGTGATCGACGCCAATACCTGCATCGATTGCGGCTCCTGCGCTGATACTTGCCCCACCGGGGCTATCTCCCAGGGCTGAGTCCGGGGCGATACATAACGCGCGAAAAAGAGCGGTGTCCATTGGACACGGCTCTTTTTTTATGGTATGATGTCGTTGACCATATTTTGCCGCGCCGGCGCGGCGCGCCTGTCTGGGAGGGAGCTATGACACAAGGGATGGAGGAGCTTGGGCGGGGGACCCTCCTCTGGAAGCTGTCACGGGAGGTGCTTGGCAAGGACTCCACGGACTATATCCCCACGGGGGAGCATCCTGAGACGGACCTGTTGTTCCTGAAGCTGAACCTGTTGTTGGACAGAGGCGATTTCAACAAGGCGGAAGATATGCTCTTCGAGGCTGCGGAGGAGGAGCTGCCCGGGATGCTGGAGCTGGCGGTGGATGTATATGCCCGGCTCAACCAGCTCCCCGAGGCGGCGCTCCAGGCAGGGAACTACTCGAAGGAGGAGATCCGCGAGGGCCTGCTGGATCTGATGGAGCAGTTCGGCATCCGCCTGTGAGGGGCTGCGGACATAGGACAGAACGACTGAGAGGAGAGTCAGCCATGGAGGAATTGCGGGGGAAAAAGCTCCTGCTCACAGGCGCGACCCTGTTTTCCATGTTCTTCGGGGCGGGGAATCTGATCTTCCCGCCTTTTTTGGGAGCGCAGGCGGGTGTGAACACCTGGCCCATGGCCATGCTGGGCATGGCTCTGAGCGCCATCGCCCTTCCCGTGCTCGGGGTGGTGGCCGCCGCCCGGGCGGGGGGCCTGGAGCGGCTGGCGGGCCGGGCAGGGCGGCGGTTCGCCTTCTTGTTCACCATCCTGGTGTACCTGTCCATCGGCCCCTGCCTGGCCATCCCCAGGACGGCCAGCACTTCCTTCGAGATGGCGGTGCCGCCCTTTTTGGGCGGCGGGCTGGAGAGCTGGACAGGGCTCCTCCAGCTGGTCTATTCCCTGGTCTTTTTCGGACTGGCCTTCCTGGTGGCGCTGCGGCCGGAAAAGCTCACCCAGCGGCTGGGCAAGCTCCTCTGCCCCTGTCTGCTCCTGCTGATCGTGGTGGTCTTCGCCGCCTGTCTGCTCCATCCTGTGGGGACATACGGCCCGGCTACCGGCGCGTTCCAGGTCCAGCCCCTGGCCCAGGGCTTCATCGACGGCTATCAGACCATGGATACGATCGCCGCGCTGAACTTCGGCATCGTGGTGGCCATCAATATCCGGGCCTTCGGGATCACCGACCAGCGGGCGGTGACTCGGGGCACCATCCGGGCAGGCTGGATCGCGGGCGGGATGTTCCTGGTCGTCTATTCCATGCTGGCCCATGTGGGGGCGCTCTCCGGCGGCGCCTTCCCCGGCAGCAGCAACGGGACGGAGGTCCTCACCCGGCTGGTGCCCGCCCTGTTCGGCCCCTGGGGCAGCGTGATCCTGGCCCTCATCTTCGTGATCGCCTGTTTCAACACCTGCGTGGGCCTCATCAGCTCTTGCAGCCAATATTTCCACACGCAGTTCCCCCGCCTCTCCTACCGGGCCTGGGCCGCGTTCTTCTCGGCGGTGAGCGTCCTCATCTCCAACGCGGGGCTGGACCTGATCCTGCGCTTCTCCGTGCCCGTACTGGGGATCATCTATCCCGTGGCGATCGTCCTGATCCTCCTCTCCTTTTTCCAGCGCTGGCTGGAGGGGATGGCCTATGTCTATCCGGTCTCCATCGCTGTGACCGGGCTGTTCAGCGTGCTCTACGCCCTGCGGGACCTGGGGGCGCCCCTGGACTTCTTGGCCGCTGTCCCCCTGTCGGCACAGGGGCTGGGCTGGGTCCTGCCGTCCCTGGCGGGAGTGGCCGTAGGGCTGGCCCTCTCCGCCCTGCGGCGCAGATAGAGCGAAGAGAGAAGAGATATGTAAGGCGGCGGCTCCGGTCAGGGCCGCCGCTTTTTGAATCTGAGAGAAAGGCCGTGATCCTGTGAAGAGACGCATCCTCTGCTTCGGTGACTCGAATACCTACGGCTACGATCCCCGCTCTTATCTGGGCGGGCGATATCCCAGGGAGCGCCGCTGGACCGGCCTCCTCTCCGCCCTGCCGGAGTGGGAGGCGGTGGAACTGGGGGAGAACGGCCGGGAGATCCCCCACACGCCGTCTGCGACAGCGGAGGCGGTGGACCTCCTCACAGGGCGGGAGGGGGAGGGGATCCTGGTCCTTCTGGGCACCAACGACCTGCTGAAGGACAGCGGCTCCACCGCGGAAGACGTGGCGGGCCGGATGGGGCGCTTCCTGACCGCCCTTCTGCCGGCGCTGGAGCCGGCGGAGCGGCGGCGGGTGGTGCTGGCCGCTCCGCCCCCCATGGCGCCGGGGGCCTGGGTGGGGGAGGAGCGGCTCCTGGTCCAGTCCGCCCGCCTGGGGGCGTGTTATGGAGAGCTGGCCCGCCGCCTGGGGATCTCCTTCGTGGACGCGGGGCTCTGGGGGATCTCCCTGACCTTCGATGGGGTGCATTTCTCTCCGGAAGGGCACCTGGCCTTTGCCGCTGGGCTGGCCCGCAGCCTCCCGGAGCTCCTCCCGTGAGCGTCCTTCGCGCCCTTCCAGGGCGGGGATACTGGCAAAAAGACTATTGCAGATCCGGAAGACGGCAGGTATAATAGTCGATATGACCAATGAATGGAGGTATCCTCATGAAGGGACGTTCCAGCGGGCTCCTGCTCCCCATCTTCTCCCTGCCCGGCGATTATGGCGTCGGGACACTGGGGAAGGGGGCACGGAGATTCATCGATTTTCTGGCGGAGGGCCGGCAGCATGTGTGGCAGATCCTCCCCCTGGTGCCGCCGGGGAGCGGGGACTCCCCCTATATGTCGCCCTCCGCCTTTGCGGGCAATCCCCTGTTCCTGGACCTGGACGATCTGGCGGACCAGGGCCTGCTGACCCGGCAGGAGCTGGAGAGCGCCCGCTATCCGGACCCTGACCGGGTGGACTATCGGTGGCTGCGGGAGACCCGCCTGCCCCTATTGAAGAAGGCCTGGGAGCGGAGCGACCCCGGGGACCCTGAGCGGGCCGCCTTCCAGACCGCTCAGGCTGGCTGGCTCGCCGACCACGCCCTCTTCTCCGCCCTGAGCGCCCACTTCGGGTGCGCCGTCTCCCAGTGGCCGGACCGGGCGATCCGCCGCAGGGAGCCCGCCGCCATGGCCAGGTACCGGGAAGCGCTGGCGGATGAGGTGGACCTCCAGAACTTCCTGCAGTACCAGTTCTTCCGGCAGTGGGCGGCGCTGAAGGCGTATGCCAACGAGCGGGGGATCTCCATCATGGGGGACCTGCCGATCTACGTCTCGGCGGACAGCGCGGATGTCTGGGCCCGGCCGGAGCTCTTCCAGGTGGACGAGGACCTCTCGCCCACAGCGGAGGCGGGAGTGCCCCCCGACGACCTGTGCGCCGACGGCCAGCACTGGGGGAACCCCCTCTACGACTGGAAGGGACACCGGGAGGCGCTCTTCGACTGGTGGGCCGGGCGGATGGAGAACGCCTCTCTGCTCTACGACATGGTGCGCATCGACCACTTCCGGGGCATCCATACCTACTGGTCCATCCCCGCCGGGGCCGGGAGCGCCCTGGAGGGCCACTGGGAGCCCGGCCCCGGACAGCCGCTGCTGGATCACTTGGCCAAGGCGGTCCCCCAGCTGGAGCTGATCGCGGAGGACCTGGGGGACCTGGACCAGGCGGCCCGGGACTTCATCGCCGCCTCCGGCCTCCCGGGGATGCGGATCCTGGTCTATGCTTTCGACCCGGTGGGGGAGAGCTCCTATCTGCCCCACAACTGCCCGCCGGAGTCGGTGGTCTATACCGGCACCCATGACACGCCCACCTTCGTCCAGTGGCTCTTCCAGGAGGCCGGACAGGGGGAGCGGGAGTACGCTATCCGCTACCTCCGCCTGCGGGAGGACGAGGGCTTCGGCTGGGGCGGCATCTGCGGGGCCTGGATGGCCCCCAGCCGCCTGGCGATGGCCCCGCTCCAGGACGTGCTGGGCCTGGGCGGAGATTCCCGGGTCAATATCCCCGGCACCGCCGGTCCCCAGAACTGGTCCTGGCGGGTCCGGGCGGACGCCCTCAACTCCGGCGTCGCCCGGAAGCTGGGGGAGATCACCCGCACCTACCGGAGAGGGTGAGCAGATAGAATGCCGAGAAGGCCGTGCCCTATCGGGGCACGGCCTTCTCGTATGTGGGGAACGTATGATGACAGGAGACGCAGAGAGGAGCGGTCAGCCCTTGTCCTTCTCCATCATGATGTCCAGGATGGTGCGGTCGGTGGCGGTCATGCCCGGGTCGCTCACCCGGCCCATGTTGCGGATGGCCTGCTCGGGCGTGGCGGC
>DWZK01000030.1 GCA_019117605.1 Candidatus Intestinimonas stercoravium
CCCGCCACCTTCACCTCCGCCGCCGGTCTGGACTACACCCAGTACCCCGCCCTGCAGGAGATCAGCAGCAGCGACGGCTTCAACGAGGAGCTGGCCCTGCAGTACAAGGAGGCCGCCGTGGAAGAGCTCACCGCCGCCGGCGCCACCTTCCCCATCCAGATGTACATGCGCTATAACCCCGATACCGCCAACTGGGACCGTGAGTGCCAGGTCATCGAGCAGCAGCTGGAGGGCCTGCTGGGCACCGACTACATCGACATCGTGGTCGAGGCCGGCCCCTCCACCAACTTCCTGTCCACGGTCCGCCGCGCCGGCGACTACGGGTTCATGAAGTGCAACTGGGGCGCCGACTACGCCGACCCCCAGACCTGGACCGACCCCTTCAAGGAGCTCGACAACTCCTATAACTTCATGGGCACCGACGCCGACACCGTGATCGGCCAGGAGCCCTGCACCAACAAGAGCGCCGAGACCCAGGCTCTCGCCGATCAGTACTACGACCTCGTCGAGGCGGCCAAGGCCATCACCACCGATACCGAGGCCCGCTACGCCGCCTTTGCAGAGGCGGAGGCCTTCCTGATCGATCACGCCTTCGTGATCCCCTTCTCGATCTCCAACGACGGCTATATCGCCACCCGCCTCAACATCTTCGAAGCCCAGTACGCCCCCTACGGCATGGCTCTCCAGAGCTACAAATTCCAGAAGCTCCGCGACGAGCCCATGAGTATGGATGAGTACAACGAGCTCTATGCTCAGTGGGAGATCGACCGCGAGGCCGCTCTGGCCGCTGCCGAGACGGAGTGATCCCCCTTCCCTTCATCGTGACCGGTCAGGGCAAGGCCGCCTCCGGGCGGCCTTGCCCACCGCTTTATCCCTTTGCTCCTGTTGGACGGAACGGATATATGCGTTCCCCATCCAGGTGAGGAACGGATCTATCCGTTTCGCGCACCTCATATAAGGAGGTCTGATCCTGTTGGCGAGATATATATTGAAACGCCTGCTGCGCTCTCTGCTCACCCTTTTCATCATCATCACCATCGTCTTCTCCCTTCTCCGGCTGATGCCGATCGAAGGATATTTCCAAAACTACGAGAAGATGAGCCAGACCCAGATCGACCTGGGCCTGGCGGAGCTGGGTCTTGACCAGCCCCTGCCCATCCAGCTGCTGAACTTCTATACGGACCTGCTCCACGGGGACCTGGGCGTCTCCAACAAATACCGCCGCAACGTGGAGGTCACCCAGATCATCGCCGAGAAGATCCCCATCTCCATGACCATCGGCCTCATCTCCCTGGGCATCGCCCTTGCGGTAGGCCTGCCCCTGGGCATCCTGATGGCACGGAGCACCCGCACCAGGTATAAGATCGGGGACAAGCTGGGCACGGTGTTCGTGGTGCTCATCCAGGCCATCCCGGCGGCGGTATACTACCTCATCATCCAGTTCTTCGGCACCAGCGCCTTCCACATGCCTCTGCGGGCCAATATGAACGAGCCCATCACTTTGCTGCTGCCCATCCTCTCCCTGTCCCTGGGCAACATCGCCTACTACGCCATGTGGCTGCGCCGGTACATGGTGGACGAGTCCAACAAGGACTATGTGAAGCTGGCCAGGGCCAAGGGCGTGTCCGCCGGGGACATCTCCCGGAAGCATGTGTTCCGCAACGCCTTCGTGCCTCTGGTCCAGTTCATCCCCACCTCGGTGATCCTGACCCTGATGGGCTCCCTCTATGTAGAGAGCCTCTACTCCATCCCCGGGATGGGCGGCCTGCTGGTGACGGTCATCCAGCGGCAGGACAACACGGTGGTCCAGGCTCTGGTCCTCTTCTACGCAGCCATCAGCATCCTGGGCCTGCTGGTGGGCGACATCCTCATGGCCCTTCTGGATCCCCGCATCACCCTTGGCAAGAAAGAAGGTGGCCGCTGATGTCCGTATCCCGCTACAAGGACCGCAAGACAGAGGAGCTGAGCGCTTCCCTGGAGGGACATGTCTCCCGGGACTATCAGCCGGAGGAGTATTTCCAGCTGGCGGAGTACGACCCCTCCGCCGCCGAACTGGGCTCCTATTCCAACTACTCCTACTGGGGCTCTACCTTCCGGGCCTTCCTGCGCAGCCCGGTGGCCGTGTTCTTCCTGGCCCTGCTGGTGCTGGTGCTGGCCTTCACCTTCATCGAGCCCCTCCTCCCTTACGCTCCCGAGGCCAACACCATCTACCGGGGGGACACCAACCTGCGCCCCTGCGCCGAGTACTGGTTCGGCACCAACTCCATCGGCCAGGACCTGTGGAGCCAGATCTGGTCCGGGACCCGCACCTCTCTGCTCATCGGCTTCGCCGTGGCCTGCATGGAGGCGGTCCTGGGCGTGATCATGGGGGTGCTGTGGGGCTATGTCCGGAAGCTGGACTTCCTCTTCACCGAGATCTACAACATCTTTGACAACGTGCCCCAGACCCTGGTGGTCATCATCATCTCCTACATCCTCCGCCCTGGCGTGAGCACCATGATCTTCGCCATGTGCCTCACCTCCTGGCTCCAGACCGCCCGTCTGGTGCGCAACCAGGTGCTCATCATCCGGGACCGGGACTACAACCTGGCCTCCCGCTGCCTGGGCACCCCCACCTGGCGGATCATGGTGAAGAACCTGCTCCCCTATCTGGTGAGCATCCTCACCCTGCGCATGGCGCTGGCCGTCCCCGCCGCCATCGGCAACGAGGTGTTCATCACCTACATCGGCCTGGGCGTCCCCCTGGAGACCCCCACTCTGGGCAACCTCATCAAGGCCGGGCAGGTCGTCATCAACGAGCCCACCCTCAACTATCAGCTCTTCCTGCCTGTGCTGATCCTCTCCATCGTCACCGTCTCGTTCTACATCGTCGGCAACTCCTTCGCGGACGCCGCCGACCCCAAGAACCACGTCAAGTAAGGAGGTCATATGATGGATCGTGAGACTATCCTTTCCGTCCATGACCTGGACGTGAAGTTCACGCTTCGTGGTCAGACCCTCCACGCCATCCGCGGGGTCTCCCTGGACCTGTACCAGGGGGAGAGCCTGGCCATCGTGGGCGAATCCGGCTCCGGCAAGAGCGTGTTCACCAAGACCTTCATGGGCCTCACCGACGCCAACGGCTATGTGGACGGGGGCTCCATCCTCTATAACGGCATGGATCTGGCCAAGTTCACCACCGAGAAGGAGTGGCGCGCCATCCGCGGGCGGGAGATCGCCATGGTCATGCAGGACCCCATGACCTCCCTCAACCCCCTCAAGACCATCGGCGACCAGATCGAGGAGGCGGTGGTCCTCCACCAGGGCCTCAAGGGCGAGGCCGCCAAAAAGGCGGTGCTGGAGACCCTGGCCCAGGTGGGCATCGACGACCCGGAGCGGCGGTACAAGCAGTACCCCCACGAGTTCTCCGGCGGCATGCGGCAGCGGGTGGTCATCGCCATCGCCGTGGCCTGCCGGCCCAAGATCCTCATCTGTGACGAGCCCACCACCGCCCTGGACGTGACCATCCAGGCCCAGATCCTGGAGCTCATCAAGGACCTCCAGAAGAAGTACGACCTGACCACCGTATACATCACCCACGACCTGGGGGTGGTGGCCAACGTGGCCGACCGCATCGCCGTCATGTACGCCGGGGACATCGTGGAGATCGGCTCCTGCGACGAGGTCTTCTACGATCCCCGCCATCCCTATACCTGGGCCCTCCTCTCCTCCCTGCCCCAGCTGGGGGTGAAGGGGCAGCCCCTCTACTCCATCGCGGGCACGCCCCCCAACCTCTTCCACGAGGTGAAGGGGGACGCCTTCGCCCCCCGCAACCCCAAGGCCCTGAAGATCGACTTCGTGGAGCGCCCTCCCTACTTCGACGTGAGCCCCACCCACAAGGCCCGCACCTGGCTCCTGGACCCCAGGGCCCCCAAGGTGGAGCCGCCGGAACACATCAAACAGCTGAGAGAACAGGGGGTGCGTCTGCGTGTCCGTCACTGAGAACGAGGTCCTGGTAGACGTCAAAGACCTGTGCGTGGATTTCGGGAGCAAGCGGGCCCCCTTCCACGCGGTGCGGGACGTGTCCTTCCAGATCTACAAAGGGGAGACCTTCGGCCTGGTGGGCGAGTCCGGCTCCGGCAAGACCACCATCGGCCGCGCCATCATCCGCATCAATCCCATCGCCTCGGGCGAGGTGTGGTTCCAGGGGAAGAAGATCAGCGGCCGGATCAGCCGGGAGCTGGACCAGGAGGTCACCCGGAAGATCCAGATGATCTTCCAGGACCCCATGGCCTCCCTCAACGAGCGGGCCAAAGTGGACTATATCGTCTCCGAGGGACTCTACGCCCAGGGGATGAAGCTCTCGGAGGAGGAGCGGCAGGCGAAGGTGTCCAGGGCGCTCTCCGCCGTGGGCCTCCTGCCCGAGTTCGCCAGCCGCTTCCCCCACGAGTTCTCCGGCGGCCAGCGGCAGCGGATCGGCATCGCCCGGGCCCTCATCCTGGACCCCGCTTTCATCATCGCCGACGAGCCCATCTCCGCCCTGGACGTGTCCATCCGGGCCCAGGTGCTCAACCTCATGTCCCAGCTCCAGAAGGAGCGGGGCCTCACCTATCTCTTCATCGCCCACGACTTGAGCGTCATGCGGTTCATCTGCGACCGCATCGCCGTCATCTACAAGGGGCAGCTCCAGGAGCTGGCAGGGGCGGAACAGCTCTTCGCCCACCCCCTCCACCCCTATACCCAGGCGCTCCTCTCCGCCGTCCCCCAGCCCGACCCCATCTCGGAGCGGAAGAAGAAGCTCATCGTCTACGACCCCTCCCAGCACCAGTGGTCGGAGAGCGAGCCTCCCCTCTGGGAGGAGGTGGAGCCCGGCCACTTCGTCCGGGGCAGCCGGAGAGAACTGGACCGCTACCGGGCCCAGCTCTGAGCCCACACCAGCGCCCTTTCCCTGTGCGGAAGGCGGGATGCCCCGCCTTCCGCATCCTTGTCCCCATCCCACCATCCCATCTTCTCACCGAGGTGATCGATAGATGTACACGCCTGCCCCCCTCCGCCCCGGCGACCGGGTGGCCCTGGTCGCCGCCTCCTCCGCCATCCCGGAGGACCGGCTCTCCCCCGCAGTGGAGGCGGTCCGCGCCCTGGGCCTGGAGCCGGTTGTCTTTCCCTCCTGTCTGCCGGAGAGCCGTCACGGCTACTTCGCCGCCTCTGACGCCCAGAGGGCCAAGGACATCCAGGACGCCTTCGCCGACCCCTCCATCGCCGGGGTGCTCTGCGCCCGGGGCGGTTACGGCGCCCACCGCCTCCTCCCCCTCCTGGACTTCGACGCCATCGCCAAGGCCCCCAAATATTTCTCCGGCTACAGCGACGTCACCGCCCTCCACACCGCCTTCAACCAGCGCTGCGGCTTCGTCACCTATCACACCATCATGCCCACCACCGAATACTATCAGCCGGTGGACAGCTTCTCCATGGACTGTCTCCGCCGGGCCCTTTTCGGCGGCCTCACCGGCCCCCTCCCCCTCCCGGAGGGCCATGCCCTGGAGACGCTCCAGTCCGGGACGGCGGAGGGCCCCCTCTGCGGCGGCAACCTCTCTCTGCTGGCCGCCTCCCTTGGCACCCCCTGGGAGATCGACGCCCGGGGGAAGCTCCTCTTCCTGGAGGACATCGGGGAGCGCACCTATCGGGTAGACGGGATGCTCACCCAGCTGCGCAACGCCGGAAAATTCGACGACTGCGCGGGGGTGCTGCTGGGCGCCTGGACCGACTGCCTCCCCGAATATCCCGACCGGACCCTGGAGCTTCCCGAAATTTTCGCCGAGCTCATTCTGCCCGCCGGGAAACCGGTGCTCTCCGGCCTCGCCTGCGGCCACGTCCTGCCCACCATGGCGCTGCCCCTGGGGGCCCGGGCCCGGATGGATGCGGACGCCCGGACCCTGGAGGTGCTCTCATGAATCAAGCCGTGCTGGACCGGTATCTCCGGGAAGAAATTGCCGCCTTTCCCGGCCAGACCTCCCTGCTGGCCGCCCGTCTGGGGAGCGGAGAGGTCCTGTGGTCCTGGCAGCCGGAGGCACGGGCGGTGTCCGCTTCCACCATCAAAGTGCCCATCCTCCTGGCCGCACTGGAGCTGGTGCGAAAGGGCGAACTTTCTCTGGAGCAGTCCATCCCTGTGCCCGAGAGCGAGATTCTGGAGGACACCGAGGTTTTCGAGCGCGGGCAGGCGGAATACAGCCTGTGGGAACTCCTCTATTGGATGATCGTGGAGAGCGACAACACCGCCACCAACCGTGTGCTGGATACGGTGGGCTTCCAGGCAGTAAACGGCTACGCCGCCCGGGTCCTGGGCCTGAAAGATACGGTCTGTCAGCGGAAGATGCTGGACTGGGCCGCCATCCAGGCGGGGAAAAACAATTATACCTCCCTTGCCGACCAGTACCGGATGTACCGCCTCCTCTGCCGGGGCGAGCTGCTGGACAGCCGCCTTACCGCCGTGGCCATGGACTTTCTCCGCCGCCAGCGCTCCATGGACTGCATCCTGCGCTATATCCCCCAGCGTGTGGACTTCGCCCACAAGACCGGCGGCCTGGACCACCTCTGCCACGACGCGGGCGTCTTCCTCCAGGAGGAGGACGGCTGGTTCCTGGGCATCTTCTCCTGGGACGGTCCCAGTCTGGACGGGGAGAAAGGGCAGAAGATGTACATTGGCCGTCTGGCGAAGGCCATATACGATACGTACTGCTAGCTATTTATATTACAAACAGGACCGAAATTTGTCACATGACAGGAGGATGCCGCCCATGCAGGCACTTGTACGTTCCCCCATCTGTCCCCTTATGTCCCGCCCCAGCAGCCAGTGCGAGCTGGCCGACGAGGTGCTTCACGGCATGACTGTAGAAGTGCTGGAAGAGACCCTTCCAGGCTGGTTTCTGGTCCGGGCTCCCTACCGCTACGAGGGCTACGCCCCCGCTGCCGGCCTGCTCTTCGGAGAGAGTCACGCCTCCCGCTGGGGTGCTCTCTCCAAACGGGTGATACGCAAACCCATCTGCGACGTGCTCTCCGGTCCCGCAGTCACCTGTTTTCCGCTGGAGGCCTTGACCCGCGGAGCGTTGGTGGTCCCGGTGGGCGAGCCGGACGCCAACGGCTGGCAGCGGGTGGAGCTGGCTGACGGCCGGGAGGGGTATACAAAGAGTAGTTTTTTGATGGAATATTGCGAAACTCCCCGCTTTGACCAGGAGGAGGCGCTGCGAAAAGCGGTGATCCAGACCGCCCTTTCCTATATGGACACCCACTACCGCTGGGGAGGAAAGACCCCTATGGGCATCGACTGTTCCGGGCTGGTGTCTATGGCCTATCTGCTCAATGGCGTGGTCATCTACCGCGACGCAGGCATCCGTGAGGGGTTCCCCGTCCATGCGATCCCCCGGGAAGAGATGCGGCCCGGGGACCTGCTCTTCTTCCCCGGGCACGTGGCCATGTACCTGGGGGAGGGGAAGTACATCCACTCCACCGCGAAGAACGGCAGTGACGGGGTGGTGATCAACAGCCTGGACCCCGCCGATCCGGACTACCGGGAGGATCTGGATAAGGGCATGACTGCTGTGGGCAGCATTTTCTGACCCTGCTTTTCTCAAAGCTGAAGCGGCGGCGGGACGTATATTGAGAATACGTCCCGCCGCCGCTTTGTCCTTATACCGCTTGCCGCCGGTCACAGCCGGGGCAGCCGGCACACCAGTCCCGTGCTCCGGACCTGGCCCCCGCTCTGGAAGGTGGTGTCCACGCCCCAGCAGGCGGAGACACGGAGCACGTCCTCCTCATCGGGCGGCACCGCCTGCTCCCAGTCCGCCGTTCTTCCAGGCAGATGGTCCAGGCCCAGCCGCCGCTCCTCCGGAGTCAGTTCTCCTTCGTCCCACAAGATCCGATCCGTCTCCCCTGCGTAGGCGTAGGCCCTCGTCAGCCTCCCCCCGCGGCAGCGGGCCCAGCCGTACAGTCCCACCACCCGGTGGCTGACAAAGTATTGCAGGTCTGAGAACTGCTGGGCCAGCCGGTCCAGCGCGGGCAGGTCCTCTGTCAGGTCCCACGCTCCCACGGCCAGCACATACCCCTCCAGCGGCGGGGAGAGGAAGATCCAGCCCGGCCGCTCCGAGGCCGCCAACCCGGTCTCCCAATTGGCCTCCCTCCAGTCTGAACAGCCCAGGGCTTCTGCCGCCGCCCTGGGGGAGGCCGCCCGCACCGTCAGCCAGGCCGTCTTGTAGCCGAAAGGCCGGGGAAGGTCTGCCTCGGCAGACACGTCCGGCACACCGTCCCAGCTTTCTCTCTCTCCCCCAGCATCCCGGCCATCCTGTCTATGGAGCAGTTTCCACCCCAGGAGACCCAGTAGGAAAAACAATAGTATCTGCACAGCCCTGCGCCCCCTCTTCTTCCTTTTATCTTACCACAGGGCGCTCCTCCCAACAAGGCGCTCCGCCGCTTGACAGTCCATACGCCCCCTTGCTATACTTTGGGTACCAAATTTCGAAAGGAGCCTCCTATGGGCTTTTCCATCGAGACGGGCGTCTCCGCCCTCACCGTCTTTCTGCAGGGCATCCTGAGCTTCTTCTCCCCCTGTGTCCTCCCTCTGGTGCCCCTGTACATCGGCTATCTCTCCGGCGGGGCCCGGACCGTGGAAGAGGACGGCTCGGTCCGCTACCGGCGGGGACGGGTGCTGCTCAACACCTTTTTCTTCGTGGTGGGGGTGTCCTTCGCCTTCTTCCTGCTGGGCCTTGGCTTCTCCGCCGCCGGTCAGTTCTTCTCCCGGCATCAGGTCCTCTTCACCCGGATCGGCGGGGTGGTGGTGATCCTCTTCGGCCTCTACCAGCTGGGCGTCTTCGGCCCCTCCCGCCTCCTGGCCCGGGAGCGCCGCCTCCCCTTCCGGCTGGACCGCTTCACCATGGGGCCCCTGGCCGCCCTGCTGCTGGGCTTCACCTTCTCCTTCTCCTGGACCCCCTGCGTGGGGCCCGCCCTGGCCTCGGTGCTGCTGATGGCCTCCTCCGCCGCCTCGGCGGGGCAGGGCTTCCTCCTCATCGGCCTCTATACCCTGGGCTTCACCCTCCCCTTCCTGGCAGTGGGCCTCTTCACCGGCTCCCTGCTGGACCTGTTCAAGCGGCACCAGAAGGTGGTGCAGTACACGGTCAAGGTGGGCGGCGTACTGCTGGTGCTCATGGGCGTCATGATGTTCACTGGGTGGATGAACGGCTTCTCCTCCTATCTCTCCCAGTTCGGCTCCGCCGGCGGCGGGGAGCCCGCGCCCCAGACCACCCAGAGCGCCCCACCCCAGGAGACGCCCGCCCCCTCCGCGAGCCCCGCGCCGGAGGAGACGCCGGAGGAGCCCGCCCTGCCTCCCGCCCCCGACTTCACCCTGGTGGACCAGGACGGGGTGGAGCACACCCTCTCCGACTACCAGGGCAAGACGGTGTTCCTCAACTTCTGGGCCACCTGGTGCGGCCCCTGCCAGAACGAGATGCCCGACATCCAGGCCCTCTATGAGGACTGGGGGGAGAACAGCGGGGATCTGGTGGTGCTGGGGGTGGCCAACCCCCGCACGGACGGGCAGCCCTTCAACCAGGATGTCACCCAGGAGGAGGTCGAGGACTTCCTCACCCAGGGGGGCTACACCTATCCCACAGTGATGGACACCACCGGCGACGTGTTCGCCGCCTACGGGATCCGGGCCTTCCCCACCACCTTTATGATCGACACGGAGGGGAACGTGTTCGGCTATGTCTCCGGCGGACTGAGCCGGGCGATGATGGACAGCATCGTCCAGCAGACCATGACAGGGGAGCGGGTCTCCTGACCGCTCCGGACACAGAGGGACAAGGGCCCTGCGTTCTGAAGAGAACGCAGGGCCCTTCCTTTTTAATAGGGGGGATATCACTGCCGGATATACCTTGCCAGAAACTCCCGGGTGCGGACTTCTCTGGGCGCGCCAAATACCTCCTCTGGGCTCCCCTCTTCACAGATGACCCCATCGGACATGAATATCACATGGCTGCTGATGTCCCGGGCGAAGGCCATCTCGTGGGTCACCACCAGCATGGTCATGCCGTCCCGGGCCAGGTCCTCCATGACGGAGAGGACCTCTCCCACCATCTCGGGGTCCAGGGCGGAGGTGGGCTCGTCGAAGAGGAGGACCTCCGGGTCCATGGCCAGGGCCCGGGCGATGGCCGCCCGCTGCTTCTGCCCGCCGGAGAGCTGCCTGGGGTAGGCGTTCACATAGGGGGCCATGCCCACCTTCCGCAGATAGTGGAGGGCGTGCTCTCTGGCCTCCTCCCGCTTCCGGCCCAGCACCTTCTCCTGTCCCACCTCGCAGTTGCGGAGGACGGTCATATTGTTGAACAGGTTGAAGTTCTGGAACACCATGCCCACCCGGGTGCGGTAGCCGGGCACGTCCATATCCGCGTCCAGCACGTCGCTGCCGTGGAAGAGCACCTGGCCGCCGGAGGGCCGCTCCAGCAGGTTCAGGCACCGGAGCAGGGTGGACTTCCCCGACCCGGAGGCCCCGATGATGCTGGTCACGTCGCCGGGATGGACCGCGAAGCTCACGTCCCGCAGCACCGCATGGCTGCCGAAGGACTTGGAGAGGTGGCTGACGGAGAGGAGGGGCTCCCGCGTATCCTGTGCCGCTCCCATGTCACAGCCCCCCTTCCGCTCCGGCCCGGACCACCGGCGCCGGTGCCGGCGCGCCGCTGTCGGCGGCCAGCTCGTAGTTGGCCGAGCCCGACAGGGCCCGCTCCCAC
>DWZK01000031.1 GCA_019117605.1 Candidatus Intestinimonas stercoravium
CTTGGAGAGAGGGGAGAAGATAGAGAAATTGCCCATGGGGCCTACCTGCTCCAGGCCCGGTCCCACGTTCCCCATGGCCGTGACCACCGCAGTGAAAGTCGTCCCGAAGGAGTAGTCATCCAGGGAGACCACCAGGGTGGCGGCGGCGACACACAGGACGTAGGCGCTCAGGAACACCAGGACGGTGTGGAGGACCTTCTCCTCCACCACATGGCCATCCAGCTTGACCACGTTCACCGAATGGGGATGGAGGATCTGACGCACCTCACGGCGGAGGCAGCGGAGGAAGAGGAGCACCCGGCTGCACTTCATACCGCCGCCGGTGGAGCCGGCGCAGGCCCCGCAGAACATCAGGATCACCAGGATGGTCCGGGAGAGCTCCGGCCATTGGTCGAAGTCCACCGTGGCGAAGCCGGTGGTAGAGATGATGGAGGAGACCTGGAAGAAGGCGTGGCGCACCGAATCGAAAAGGCTCCCGTACATGCCGGAGATATTGAAGGAGATGAGGATGACGGAGAGGAGGACGACTCCGCCGAAGAAGCGGAGCTCATCGCTCTGAAGGGCCCGCCGCCATTTGCCCGACAAGACCAGGAAGTAGAGGGAGAAGTTCACCGAGAAGAGGAGCATGAACACACCGATCACGATCTCGGCAGCGACGTTGTGATACCCGCCGATAGACCGGTTCAAGACCGCGAAGCCGCCGGTGCCGGCGGTGGCCATGGTATTGACCACCGAGTCGAAGAGGGGCATCCCGGTGAGGAGCAGACAGCCGATCATCACCAGGGTCATCCCGGTATAGATGCCGTAGAGGATCTTGGAGGAGGTAGAGGCCCTGGGCACCAGCTTGCTGATGATGGGCCCCGGAGACTCGGCCCGCATCACATGGAGGGTCCGCTCTCCCAGAGAGGGGAGAAGGGCGATGGTGAGCACCAGGATGCCCATGCCGCCCAGCCAGTGGGTGAAAGAACGCCAGAAGAGGATGCTCTTGGGCAGGGGCTCCACCGCCTTGAGGATGGAGGAGCCGGTGGTGGTGAAGCCGGAGACCGCCTCGAAGAAACAGTCCACATAGCTCTCGAAGTAGCCGCAGAAGTAGAAGGGGAGGGCGCCGCAGGCGGCCACCACCAGCCAGATGACGCCCGTGGCGAAGAAGCCCTCCTTGGCGTGGAACCGGGTGTCTGAGTGGAAGGAGGAGAGCAGGAGCCCCAGGCCGGCGGTGATGAGTATGGCCAGCAGGAAGGGGGACGGTGCGTCTCCGTAGCCCACTGCCACGGCCAGGGGGAGGACCATGGAGACGGCCTCCACCAAAAGGGTCTTCCCGGTGAGCTTGCATACCAGTTTGAAGTTCATCTTTCGCCCTCCCGGTCCAGAGACGAGGGCTCCAGGATATCGCTGAGGTCTTGGATCCGCTGGGCGGGACTGATGAGGATCACCGTATCCCCCTGCCGGATGACAGAGGAGCCCTCGGGAACGATGGTCTTGCCCTCATGGACGATCATGGCGACCAGGATGTCCCGCTTCAGGGGAAGGTCCCGGAGGGGGATGTTCAGACAGCGGGCGGGGGCACTGATAGTGAACTCCACCGCCTCCGCGGCCCCGTCGGCGATCTGATAGAGGGCATTCATCACCGCCCCCTCGGAGTCGGTCATGCCGCGCACCACCTGGAGGATACGGCTGGCGGTGATGGTCTTGGGGGAGATGACGCTGTCCAGGCCCAGATCCCGGACGATATTGGTATAGTTCTGGCGGCCACACTTGGCCACTACCTTGAGGACCTGCCGCTGCATGGCGTAGAGGGAGATGAGCAGGTTGTCCTCATCCCGGTCGGTGAGGGCCACGAAGCCGTCGCAGTCGGACATGCCCTCCTCATCCAGCAGCTCCTGATCCGTACCGTCCCCACAGATGACCAGGCAGTGGGGCAGGCGCTCGGAGAGCTGACGGCAGCGGGCCTCGCTGCGCTCGATGAGCTTGACCTGCATGTTCATACGGGAGAGGATGGCGGCCAGATATCCGGCGATCCGCCCGCCGCCCACGATGAGCACCCGCTTGACCTGAGGGGCATAGCGGCCGATACGCTTGAAGAACTCATGGATGCCCAGAGGGGCGCCGATGAGATAGAGGCGGTCCCCCGCCCGGGGCACGAAAGTGCCGTTGGGGATGATGAGCTCTCCCTTCCGGTCGGCGGCGCAGAACAGGATCGGAAGGCTCTTCACCTGGTCGGAGAGCAGAGACAGGGGCTTGCCGACAAAAAAATCCTCCTCCCGGGCGCGAAATTCCATGAGCTCCAGGCGGCCGCGGTAGAAGGGCTCGATCTTGGCGGCGGATGGGAAGCGGAGCAAGCGGGAGATCTCCACTGCCGTGGATTTCTCCGGGTTGATGAGCAGATCGATGCCCAGCAGAGTGCGGAAGGACTCGAAGTCCGAGGCGTACTCCTGGTTCCGGACCCGGGCGATGGTGTACTTCGCGCCCAGGCGCTTGGCGGTGAGGCAGCAGACGATGTTCACCTCGTCCAGGCCGGTGGCGGCGATCAGTATGTCCGTGTGGTCCGCACCGGCTTCCCGCAATACCTCGATAGAGGCTCCGTTCCCATCTATGCACATGACATCCAGGGCGTCGTTGGCCCTGCGCAGCGCTTCGTCGCTGGTGTCGATGACAGTGACGTCGTGCTCCTCACGGGAGAGGTGCTCGGCCAGGGTATAGCCGACTTTTCCCGTCCCTACGATGATGATATCCACTTTTCAACATCCCCGATCCTCTTTATAAAGACGGCCGCGCCGTATGCACAAGGACAGAATGGATGCGGCAGGAAGCACGTCCTTTTCTAAATACTAATATAGTCGATAAAAGGGGAGCGCACAAGAGCGGAAGGGGGTGTATGGAGAAAAACTTGAAGAGAGGAGGGGACTACTCCCCCCAGAGCCGGAGCAGGCCGGAGTCATGGGTCTCCTTGAGGAGGATGAGCAGAAGGGGGGCAAGGACCATACCGGCGACTCCGGCGGCCCGGGATCCGGCGTACATGCCGGTGAGGATGACCAGGGGAGGGACGCCGGAGCGCGACCCGACCAGACGGGGCTCCAGCAGGCTGCGCACAGTGGCGGTGGCGCCCCACAGGAGGAGGAGCCCGAGGCCCAGCCCGGGGCTGCCGGTGAGGATGGAGAAGAGCCCCCAGGGCGCCAGGGCGGTCCCGGTCCCGAAGACGGGCAGGGCGTCCAGCAGAGAGATGAGCAGGGCCAGCAGGAGAGCGGGCTCCACCCCCAGCAGGAGGAAGCCCGGGGCCAGCTCGCCAAAGGTGCACAGGAGCAGGAGGAGCTGCGCCCGGACCCACCCTCCCAGGGACCGGCGGAAGCGCTGGAGCGCGTCCCGCCACACAGGGCCCCTGGCGCCGGAGAGCTGGCGGCGGACGAAGGCCGAGATCTGGGGAAGGCCGGCGGAGGCCAGATAGGTGGCCAGCACGGTGGTGAAGAGGAAGAGGAGCAGGCCGGGCAGGGCGGAAGCCAGGGACACGCCTACCTGGGCCAGCCAGCCGCCCAGGGCGGCCGGCCAGGAGGCCGACTGGGCGGAGAGCTGAGAGAGGGCTTTCTCCAGATGTGCCCTGACCGCGGGCGGGGCGGCTACCAGGAAACGGTAGCTCCAGGCCTCCAGGCCCTCTCCCACGTCGGACAGAGCGGCGAGGAGGAGGGGGAGCTCCTCCACCAGTACCATGGCCTCGTACCAGAGCCGCCACAGGGCCAGGACCGCGCCCGCTCCCACTGCCAGAGCGGGGAGGACGGTACAGACGGCCGAGGCGGCCCAGCGGGGGAGGCGGAGCCGCCGGGTGAGGAAGCGCACCGGCCGCTCCAGAAGCAGGGCCAGGCCCAGCCCTGCCCAGAGGGGCAGGGTCCAGGGCAGCAGGACCCACAGCAGAAGCCAGAGGCCGAGCAGGAGCGCTCCGAGGGCCCCGGCGGTGCGCAGGATCCGGCGGCAGGTCTCGTCAGACATCCGGCACACCTCCCGCCGCCGGCGAGGGCGGGACGGACCTTCTCTGAGCGGACGCCGCCCGCCGGGAGGAGCGCCTCCGGCCGGCCTGGCGTAAAATATAAAAAGTGTGTCGATACATGCTTGCGCATCCCCATTCGCTGTGCTAAAATGTAACAGTATCTGCGGACAAATGCCCCTGCAAGAAAGACAGATGGACGGGTCAAACTAAGGACGGACCCGCGACAGAGATACAGATATGACATGAGGTAGGAGGGATAGGGCGTGACCAATCCGCCTAAATATTTCGTCGTAGAGGCCAGCGCGCTGCCGGAGATCTTTCGAAAGGTGGCGGAAGCCAAGCGGCTGATCGAGACCGGCGAGGCAGAGACGGTCCACCAGGCCACGGCCATCACCGGGATCAGCCGGAGCGCGTTCTATAAATATAAGGATGCGGTACGTCCGTTCAACGATATGCTCAACGGGCGCATCGTCACCTTTCAGATCCGGCTGCGGGATGAACCGGGGGTCCTCTCCTCCGTGCTCAATAGCTTTGCCGTTTCCCGGGCGAATATCCTCACCATCAACCAGGGCATCCCTTCCAGCGGGTGCGCACTGGTGAACATCGGTGCAGAGACTTCCGGCCTGGTGATGCCGGTGGAAGAGCTGATGCTCCAGACAGAGGCCCTGAAGGGCGTCATCAAATGTGAGATCGTGGCGGGATGACCGCCCTGAGAGATCCCATAGAAGGAGAGATGTCGACATGGTGAACGTAGCGATCTTGGGGTTCGGGACCGTGGGCTCCGGTGTGGCAGAGGTGCTGGAGAAGAACGGGGCCCACATCGGACAGAAGGTATCCACCCCTGTATGCCTCAAATATATCCTGGACGTCCGGGACTTTCCGGACAGCCCCTTCGCGGACAAGGTGATCCACGACTTCCGGATCATCGAGGAGGATCCCACCGTGGATATCGTGGTGGAGACCATCGGGGGGGCCACTGTGGCCCTGGACTTCACCCGGCGGGCGCTGAACGCCGGGAAGAGCGTGGTGTCCTCCAATAAAGAGCTGGTGGCGGAGCACGGCTACGAGCTCATCCAGCTGGCGGCCCAGAAGGGCGTGAGCTACCTTTTCGAGGCCAGCGTGGGGGGCGGTATCCCCATCCTCCGCCCCCTGTCCCAGTGCCTGGCGGCCAACGAGCTCACCGAGGTCTGCGGGATCCTGAACGGCACGACCAATTATATCCTGACCCGGATGATCCGGGGCGGGCTCAGCTTCGAGGCGGCCCTGAAAGAGGCCCAGGAGAAGGGCTATGCCGAACAGGACCCCACCGCCGACATCGAGGGCCATGACGCCTGCCGGAAGATCTGCATCCTGGCGGCCATCGCCTTCGGCCGCCATGTATACCCCAGGCAGGTGCCCACCGAGGGCATCACCGGCGTAACTCTGGCGGATGTGGCCTATGCGGCCTCCTGCGGCCGGAAGATCAAGCTGTTGGGCCGGGCCATCCGGGAGCCCGACGGACGGATCTGCGCCTATGTGGCCCCCCACCTGGTGGACGAAGAGAGCCCCCTGGCCGGTGTGGAGGACGTGTTCAACGGCATCGTGGTGAAGGGGGACGCCATCGGGGACGTGATGTTCTACGGCCGGGGGGCGGGAAAGCTGCCCACCGCCTCTGCGGTCGTGGCCGACGTGATGGATGCCGCCCGGCATATCCAGTCCCGGAAGCGGATGGAGTGGGGCCCCGGGGGAGATGACGTGACCGTGTCCCCGGACCACCTGGTCTTCCGCTGGTATGTACGGGCGGAGGGGGAGCCGGAGACGGTCCGGAGCAGTCTCCCCCATGCAGAGCTCCTGACGGCGCCGGGGGCGGCGGAGGGCGAGGTCGCCTTCCTCACCCCGGAGATGACCAGAGCGCAGGCGGAGGCCGCGGCCAAGGGCCTGAAGGTCCGCTCTCTGTTCCGGGTGTTGGAGTGAGCACATAGGATGGGGAGAGCCCGGAGAGCGCCCTGATGGGCCCTCCACATCCGGATATTTCCGATACCTGACCCTTAGGAGGTTCAAATAGAAATGTCACTCATCGTACAGAAATTCGGCGGGACCTCTGTTGCGGACGCAGACCGTATCCGCAACGTGGCCCGCATCATCACCGAGACCTACCGCCGGGGCCACAGCCTGGTGGTGGTCCTCTCCGCTCAGGGGGACACCACCGACGACCTCATCGCCAAGGCGGCGGAGATCAATCCCCACGGCTCCAAGCGGGAGATGGATATGCTCCTCTCCACCGGCGAGCAGATCTCCTGCGCCCTGTGCTCCATGGCTATCGAGGCCATGGGCTATCCGGTGGTCTCTCTCACCGGCTGGCAGGCGGGGTTCCAGACCGACTCCGCCTACGGCGGGGCCAGGATCAAAAAGATCGGCACCGAGCGGGTCCTGGCCGAGCTGGACAAAAAGAAGATCGTCATCGTCACAGGGTTCCAGGGGGTCAACAAATACGATGACATCACCACGCTGGGCCGGGGCGGCTCAGACACTTCCGCCGTGGCGCTGGCCGCCGTGCTCCACGCGGACCTCTGCCAGATCTACACCGACGTGGACGGGGTATACACGGCGGACCCCAGGGTCGTCAAAGGGGCCAAGAAGCTGGACGAGATCACATATGATGAGATGATGGAGCTGGCCACTCTGGGGGCCCAGGTCCTGCATAACCGGTCCGTAGAGATGGCCAAGCGCTACCACGTCAAGCTGGAAGTGCTCTCCAGCTTCTCCGGGCAGCCTGGAACGAAAGTCAAGGAGGTCGCGAAGACTATGGAAAAACCATATATCAGCGGCGTCGCAAAGGACGCGAACATCGCGCGGCTGGCCGTGGTGGGGCTGCAGGACCGGCCGGGCATCGCCTTTCAGATCTTCTCCGCCCTGGCAAAGGAGAAGATCAACGTGGACATCATCATCCAGTCTATCGGGCGCCACGACACCAAGGACATCACCTTCACGGTGAGCCGGGACGACATGGACCGGGCCAGGGAGGTCCTGATGGATATGAAGGACTCTCTGGGCTTCGACCATGTGGACGTCACCGACGAGATCGCCAAGGTGTCCATCGTGGGTGCGGGCATGATCAACAACCCCGGCGTGGCCTCCCGTATGTTCGAGGCCATCTATAACGCCGGCATCAACATCCATATGATCGCCACCAGCGAGATCAAAGTCTCCGTACTGGTGGACAAGTGCGATGCCGATATGGCGGTGCAGGCGGTGCACAGCCGCTTCTTCGGGGAGTAAGGCATATACACAACGAGATGAGACGCACGCAAAGCGGCGTGGGACGGCCGGAGCACGGCCTGTCCCCGCCGCTTTTGCTGTTTCAGGGGGGCGAGCCGGACATGCCTTCCGCAGTGCGGCGGCGGGTTTCCCACCGCTCTCGTCTATCCGCCTTTATCGTACCCTGCATAACGGCATCTGTCGAGATCCCGGGGATTGTAGGATTACAATACATGTTGGACAAATGAATAAAAAAGGATGAAGGATACGGCCTCATCGGTTATAGTTGGAGTTGCAGACAACAACACAACGAGAGGGGGCCATATCCTTCATGAGCAAGAGTATAACACAAGACATGGCATACCGGCAATCCCTGATGAAGTATGCGGAGAAATACGGCGTCAGCCGTGCTAGCCGGAAGTACAACAAGAGCCGGTCGTACATTTACTTTTGGAAAGCACGCTGGGATGGAAGCGTGGCATCCCTGGCCTGCCAGTCCCGGCGGCCCCATAGCCACCCCAACCAGCACACGGAAGCGGAGTTGAAGCTGATCCGGGACATGCGCCGCAGGAACCCCCGCCTCGGCATGGTGGAACTGTGGCACCGGCTGCGGCAGCGGGGCTACACCCGCCGGCCGGAGAGCCTGTTCCGGGTCATGAGAAAGCTGGGCCTGTTCCCGTCGAAAGAGAAGAAACCAGCTTATAAACCCAAGCCCTACCAGCAGATGACCTATCCCGGCCAGCGTATTCAGGTGGATGTGAAGGTGGTCCCCCGCCGCTGCATCGCCGACCCGGAGCTGCGCCTGTACCAGTACACCGCCATCGATGAGTTCACCCGCCTGCGTTTCCTGGCTGCCTATCCGGAGCAGACAACTTATTCTTCCGCCGACTTTCTGAAAAGGCTGGTCAAGTGGTATGCCCGCCGGGGCATCCGGGTGGAATGCGTCCAGACAGACAATGGCTTTGAGTTTACCAACCGTTTCTCCAACAGTAAGCGAGAGATCCCTACTCTGTTTGAGAAAACTGTTGCTCAGCTTGGTATCCGTCATAAGCTGATCCGTCCTTACACGCCGCGTCACAACGGCAAGGTGGAACGAAGCCACAGGGAGGACCAGAAGCGCTTTTACTCCTGTCACTGTTTCTACTCCCTCGATGACTTCGCCAAGCAGCTCTCTGTCCATAACCGCCGCTCTAACGACTTCCCTATGAGACCGCTTAACTGGTCCTCTCCTAACGAGTTCGCCGTCCAATATGTTTGACAAACCTACAAAAATCTACTTTTTGCGGGCTCGCTCCCGAAAGGCGGCGATGGCGCTCACGCCAGGTCGAACCGGCCGTCAGAGAGGCAGCGCAGGGGGGCGGCGTAGAAGGCGCCGGCGGCCCGGACCATATGCCCGATATCCTTCGTGCCGGCGGTCTCCACGGCGGAGTGCATGGCCAGCTGTGCCAGACCGATATCCAACATGGGGGCGGAGAAGCTGTGGCTCTGGAGGTTGCCCAGAGTGGAGCCGCCGGGCATGTCCGCCCGGTTGGCAAGCCGCTGGGTGGGGATCTCCGCCCGGCGGCAGATCTCCTGGAAGAGGGCGGCGGAGAGGGCATCCGTGGTATACTTCTGACTGGCGTTGTACTTGATGACCACGCCGCCGTTCATCCGTGGGGCATTCTGCGGGTCGGACTTCTCAGGGGCGTTGGGGTGGACGGCATGGCCGTTATCGGCGGAGAGGACCAGGGAGTTGGCCGCACAGGTCCACCAGGCCTGGGAGGGGAGATCCATGGATAGGAGGATACGGTGGAGCACGTCGGAGAGGAAGGTGCTCTGGGCCCCCTGGCGGGAGGAGGAGCCCACCTCTTCGTTGTCCAGCATCCCCCACACCTGTGCCGCGTCGGTCAGGGGGGCGGCCTCCAGGAAGCCCTGGAGGGTGGTGGCGGCGCACTCCAAGTCGTCGATGCGGGGGCTCATGAAATACTCCCCGCCGGGGCCGATGGCCACGGCCTTCTGCCGGACGGCCAGATCCAGGTCCCAGGAGAGGACATCGCTCCTGGGGCAGACCGAGGCTTCTCCCACGATCAGATCCTCCAGGGAACGGCAGCCCGCCGGGCCGTAGAGGGGCTGGAGATCCACCTGGGGATCCCACTTGCGGCCGTCGTTGGCGTTCCGCTGGTAGTGGATGGCCACGCTGGGGATGACCAGCAGATCGCGGTCTATGTAGATGAGCCTGGAGGCCACGCCGCCGGAGGTGCGGACCACCGCCCGTCCGGCTACGGTGAGAGGCCGGTCCAGCCAGCTGGACATGATCATCCCGCCGTAGCCCTCGGTCTCCAACTTCACATAGTCCCCCTGGGCCACGTCGGCGTTCTTGACCCTCCAGGTGGGGCTGTCCGAGTGGGAGAGGGCCACCCGCCAGCCCGCCAGATCCCCCTCCGGGAGGCGGAAGGCGATAACGGCGGAGCCGTTGCGGGCGACGTAGTATCTGCCCCCCTTCTCCAGCGCCCAGGGGGCGTGTTCCTCCAGGCGGGCATAGCCCGCCGCCTCCAGACGGCGGACCGCCTCTGCGGCGGCGTGCCAGGGGCTCACCCCGGCATCGAGGAAGTCGAAGACCGTGCGTACATAGTCCATGATAGAAGCTCCTTTTCTAAAAATATCTCTACAGCATCCATCGCTATCGTCGGGGAGATGGGACAGGGCCTGCGCGCCGGTGGGAAAAAGCGCCCCGCCGGGGCCCGGCTCAACCGGAGACCATCCAGCGGGGGAGGCGGGGAGGGGCCATCAGGCGCAGGAGGCAGAAAAATATCCCGGCGGCGAGCAGCAGGTCGCCTACGCTGGCGAAGCCGCCCAAAAGAGGGAACGGACAGTAGAGCATGTCTCCCAGGGATCCCAGACGGGTATCCGCCCCGGCCAGGGCATACATGGGGATCTCTCCCGCGGCCAGACGGGCGGCGCCCGCCGGAGAGAGACAGGCCATGGCCCGGGCGGATACCGGCATCCGAAGACCATTGACAGAGATGACCAAGGCGTTGGAGAGGCAGCCCAGGCCGCTCAGCAGGGCGGTCTTCCGAAGAGCGCGGTTCCACCAGAGGAAGAGGGCCAGGAGCAGATAGGATAGCAGCACCAGGCCGCCCGCCAGGACGGGCAACAGCCCCTGGAGGCCTTGGAGCAGCAGAGCCAGGACGGGCAGGGGCAGGGCGCGGAGCCCGGCGGCCTCCCAGCGGGAGAGGCGGCCGCCCGCCGCCCAGCCCACCATGAGGGCGCAGCAGAGAGCCAGGATCAGCATGGGCCCGCCTCGCTCTCCTGGAGCTTCCCGCTGCGCACCAGGTCGGCCACCGTCTGGGCGACCTGGGGGTGGAACTGGCCGCCCGCCCCCTCCAGTATGATGTCCACGGCCCGGTCGGAGGAAAAGCCCGCCCGGTAGGGCCGGTCGCTGGTCATGGCGTCATATGCGTCGGCGACACCTAATATGTATACCTCGAGGGGGACCTCATCCCCCTTGGTGCCGTCAGGGTAGCCCTCCCCATCGTAGAACTCGTGGTGGTGGAGGATCAGGGGGAGGAGCTCCGCATAGGCGTCGATGCCCCGCAGGATGTCCACCCCGGTCCCGGGATGGCGCTGGATGACCGCGCGCTCCTCCGGAGTCAGACGGCCCGGCTTCTGCAGGATCTCGTCGGGCACGCCGATCTTCCCGATGTCGTGGAAGAGGGCGGCGTCGTACAGGCGGCGGATCCGCCGGGCAGGCAGTCCCATGGCCCGGGCGATCTCGCCGGCATAGAAGGCCACCCGCTCTGAGTGTCCCCGGGTATAGGGGTCCTTGGCCTCGATGGCGGCGGCGAAGGCGCGGAGGATGCTGTGCTGCTGCTTCTTCCCATCCAGATAGAGTTTGAAGGAATAGCGGGCCAGCAGGAGGGGGAGCATGAAGAGCAGGACCAGCCAATACCCGTTCTCCATCTCCGCCAGAAGGGCCAGGAAATAGGCGATGGGAGAGGAGAGGGCGATACTGGGCAGCAGGCCGGCGAGCATGTGGAAGATGGTGGGGAAGAATTTGATCCCCTGGCTGCTCACATAGTAGAAGCCGATGACAGCCACGTTGACCAGCATGGAGAACAGTATGAACAGGACGGCGGCGGGGAGGACGCCGGGCAGAGAGATCTGGCCGGGCACGCCGCCCAACAGGTAGTAGGCACAGCCCCCCGCCAGATAGGAGAGGCTGCGGTCGCCCACATTGAAAAGGGTCTTGGCGGGAGGGGTGTTCAGGAGATGGCTGACCCCCTTCCCGTCCGGGGTGGAGACCACGGAGAGGGGGTAGGCGATGAGGCTGCTGACCACCGTGGCCTCTGGGCCCAGGGTGAGCACCGTGGCCAGGACACTGATGAAGGACAGATCTACCGTGAGATCCTCGTTCACATAGAGGGGGAGGCAGCAACAGAGCCAGCACAGGAGCAGCAGGGAGAGGAAGAGGCCCCACTCCCGGCCGGTCCAGGCAGGGACGGTGAAGGAGAGGAACCGCCTCAGGGCCAGGAGAGCGAAGAGCCCGCCCACACAGCCGATCAGGGCCATATAATGTTTGGTGTCTAGACGCATAGCCACCTCCCAAAAAAGAAACGCCGGCGAGAGCGGGCCGAAGGACCCGCTCACAGCCGGCCCGGGGTCAGCGGATGCTGAAGTAAGCGCCGCCGGCCAGGATGAGGGAAACCAGAGAAGTCAGAGCCATCATGAGCTTTGCCTTATCCATCGAATACAGCCTCCTATAGACAGTGCTCTGTCCGCCGCTAGAGACAGGCTATATCCGCTTCGCTGACGATGATCTACAGGGGGAGAGAGGAGCAGTTCTCCCGGAGAGCCCGTGGGAGGGCGGAGAACCGGCGGTTCACGCCGTCCAGAGTGGCCAGCACCGCAGAGAGATCCGGGTCGCTGCCGACATAGCAGGCGCCCAGCAGAGGCTCGCTCCTGCCGTATGTCTGGAGGCGCAGGCCCGCCAGGATGACCTGCCGGTCCCCCAGGGCGGTGGTCCGGACCTCCTCCACCGAGAAGGCGTGTCCGGGGGCCAGGAGGCGGTCGATGGCCGCCGTGGTGGCCTGGACGATGGCCCGCAGCCGCCCGGCGGAGGCGGGCTCGCAGCTTGCCTCGCCCGCGGAGCGGTGCTCCCGGCAGCGGAGGTGGACCCGGACTTCGACGCGCTCTCTGCCGGTGGAGACCTCCAGCCGGTCGCAGATCAGTCTGTCCCGCGTCACAGCCAGTTCTCCGGGGACCTGCGCCACACTGACCACCCGGTGATCCAGTTCCACTTGAAAACCGGCCATCATGGCGGACTGCACGTCTCGAACGATCTGCTTGGGAGAGCGCGACTGGTCAGAGAGGATATGTACCTCCCGGATGGTCTCGCCGTCCACTGTGAAGGCGGCCCCCAGTATGCCGGGCAGCCGGGAGACCAGCTCCTTCCAGGGCCCGGTACGGACCTCGTCCTGCAGAGCCATACAGATCACCCCCATGAGCCACAACGCAGAGCTGCGCGGCAAAAGATCTAACATCGCCAATTATATATAATTTAAGCAATATATGCAATAGAAAAGCACAGGACGGACCTGTATTTTTTGGAGGGAAAGATTTCCTTTCAAGGAGGGAGAGGCGGGGATGGAGCAGAAGGTCCCCATGGAGGGGGGCGGCGCCCTGCGGGTGTGGACAGAGGGCCTGCGGGTGCGGGCGGAGGCCCGGCGGCCGGACGACGGCCTGGGGCTCTACAAGGCGTACCTGAAGGGGCCGGGAGGAGAGCTGCTCCTCGGCACCATGGCCCCTGAGGGCGGGGAGCTGCGGATCCGACGCACCTTCTCCCAGGACGAGCTGCACCGGAGAGGGGCCTGGCCGGTGACCGGAGGGGCCGCCCAGCTGTATCTCCTCTTCCAGGGAGAGCGGCCGCCGGCGGGCTGGGAGCAGGTGGAGGGGAGTGGGCTCCCCCTGGGCGAGGCGGCCCTCCGCCAGGGGGCGGCGGCGCTGGGGCGCGTGCTCTGCAGGCGGCAGTCCGGCCGCCTCCAAGTGGCGGTCCCCTTCCGTACCGACCGGCCCTTCCCGCTGCCCGCGCTGTTCTGCCTGGCGAGGCTGGGGGAGCTGGAGGGGCGGCCCCACCTGTTCTTCCTCTTCGATGCGGGGGGCTGGCCGCTGGTCCAACGGGCGGAGGGCGGGCCCCGGCGTTGACCGGACCGGACAGGTGTGATACACTAAAAGGCCCGGGGCGGGAAGCGTCCCAGGGCATATGTCCGAAAAGCGAAGGAGAACGATATGAGACGAAAGAGCCTGTGGATCGGCGCGGCCGCTTTGGCGGCGGCGATCGTAGTGTTCCTGGCGGCCTATCTGGCCCTGGCCCCCCGGCCGGAGGCCGGAGAGAAGACAGTGACGGTGGAGATCGTCCATGGAGACGGGACCGGGCGCACGGTGGAGCTGCACACGGAGGCCGCCTACCTGGGAGAGGCCCTGATGGAGCAGGAGGGCCTGGTGGAAGGAGAGGAGGGGCCCTACGGCCTCTTCATCACCGCCGTGGACGGGGAGAGCGCCTCGGACGGGGACCGGACCTGGTGGTGCATCACCAAGGGCGGCGGCGAGGTGACCACCGGCGTGGACCTCACCCCCATCGCCGACGGGGACCAGTTCGAGCTGACCCTGATGACCTACTGATGGAGAGGAGACGGATGACCACCCGGAAGCTGGTGGCCCTCTCCCTCCTGGCGGCGGTGATGGTGGGGCTCCAGGTGGCTCTGGCCGCCCTGCCCAATATCGAGGCGGTCTCCCTCCTGGTGATGGTATACACTGTAGTGCTGGGGAGCGGCGTCGCCTATATCCTGGCGGTGTTCGTGGTGCTGGAGATGCTCCTCTGGGGCGTACACACCTGGGTGCTCAGCTATCTCTATGTATGGGCGGTGCTGGCCGCTCTGGCCTGGCTGCTGCGGCGGATGGAGTCCCGGCTGGGCTGGGCCCTTTTGTCCGGGGCCTACGGCCTGTCCTTCGGGGCCCTGTGCGCCCTCGTCTACCTGCCTGTGGGGGGCTGGCGCATGTTCGCCGCCACCTGGGTGGCGGGGATCCCCTTCGACCTCCTCCACTG
>DWZK01000032.1 GCA_019117605.1 Candidatus Intestinimonas stercoravium
TTTGTTGCGAAGTGCGATAGTGATTCGTCGGTAGCCGTATCGACCTCTGTTTTCGTGGTAAATTGTTTCGATTTTCGCTTTTGCTGCAGCATATTTGTCTGCCTGTCCCATCCTCTTTACATGGTAGTAGAAGGTTGCTCGAGGCAAGCGAGCGATTTCAAGTAAATGCGGCAGAGAATATTTTTGCCTTAGTTTTTGGACTACCAGGGCTTTTTCCCCTGGCGTCGCTCTCTCTCCAAAACCAAGGCTTGCAAGTTTTTTAAGTATTCCACCTCTGCACGCAGCCGCTGATTTTCAGCAATAAGATCTTCTTCAACAGATTTTGACAGCTTTACCGGACGTCCGGTACTTTTACGCCCTCGCCGTTCTACAGCAAGCCCTTCTGCCCCCTCCTCTAGGTAGATGCGTTCCCATGCACGAATTCGGCTACGAGCTACACCGTACTGGCGCTCTGTTTCGCTATAACTCAGCTTTTCCTTCCGCATGGTTTCTACAACAGTTTTTTTGAATTCTGGAGTATATCTCTTGTTCGGTATTCCTTTTGGCATAGTAAAGCACCCCACTTGTTATTCAGTATAACATACTGTCTAACAAATGGGGTGCAGTTCACAGACCGGCTGGCTGCTCTTTTTTTCACAGGCCGCGTATCGTCCGCACAGCGTCCACGAACCGCTGTACATCCTCCAGAGGATCCAGCGGGTAGAGCAGGCCGTAGGGGATGCTGTAGTCCCAGTCAACGGGGATCGTCACCAGCCCCGGGTGGACGTCCTTCCAGCACTCCAGGGTGAGGAGGACGTTATGGGTCTCTGCGCAGCGGTTGAACACCGAGATATCATAGAACTGAGGGGTGTCCTCGATCTGGATCTGCGGATGGTTGCGCTGGATGTCGTGGCGGATGAAGTCGTTGATCTGTGAATCCCCCTCCTTCACCATCATCAGCTTCTGACCGTACAGGTCTGAGAGCTCCAACCGCTCTTTCTCTGCCAGAGGATGATCCCGGGCCACGGCGCACATCTTCCGATACCGGCCCAGAGGGAGCAGACTGCACTGGTCCAGCCAGAGCTTGGAGTCGCAGACCCCCACCAGGAAGTCGAACTTCTCCCCCAGGGCCCCGATCTCCCCCAGGATGCCCCGGTGATCGTCCTCGAAGGGGACCAGGTGGAGCTTATAGTTGGGGAACTCCCGGTTCACCTGGTACCAGAGGTCCATGAAGGGCTTGGCCGGGTTGAGCAGGGAGGTGCCCACGCAGAAGGTCGTGTCGTGGGCGTTCATGGCCTGCCGGGCGCTCTCGATGGACCGCCGGGAGTAGTCGACGAGGAACTTCGCGTCCTTGTAGATCACCTCTCCCGCCGGAGTCAGCCGGATCCCCCGGCGGGTGCGCTCGATGAGCTTCAGGTCCAGATGCGCCTCCAGGGCGTTCATCTGCTTCATGACGGCGGTAGGGGATATGTACAGCTCCTCCGCCGCCCTGGTGAAGCTCCCGCAGTCCGCCACGCAGACGAAGACCGTCAGTTGGCTGTTATACACGGCGCTGCCTCCTTCCATCGTGTGAACTTATAGTTTATGTCAAAATAACACATCGGGCATTCCCTGTCAACTGTTCTGCCTCTATAATCATAGATACAGATCAGGATCCGAGAGAGGAGACCTATCCATGTCAACGCTCATCGCCTACTATTCCAGAGCGGATGAAAACTATGTGAACGGTCAGATCAAAGTCCTGCCCGTGGGCAACACAGAGGTGGCCGCCCGGATGCTCCAGGAGCTGACCGGCGGGGACCTGTTCAAAGTGGAGCAGACCTGCCCCTATGCCAAGGACTACAACACCTGTATCGCCGAGGCCCAGACCGACCAGCGCAGAGACGCCCGTCCCGAGCTGAAGGCATATCCGGGCTCCCTGGACGGCTATGACACCATCTATCTGGGCTATCCCAACTACTGGGGCACCATGCCCATGGTGATGTTCACCTTTCTGGAGCACTTCGACTTCACGGGGAAGACCATCCTCCCCTTCTGCACCCATGAGGGCAGCGGCTTGGGGGGCAGTGAAAAGGACATCCAACGCCTCTGTCCAGGCGCGAAGGTGGAGAAAGGGCTGGCCATCCACGGGGGCGGCGTCGCAGCCGCCGGGCCCGCTATCAAAAAATGGATCGAAAAATAGGTCTACCATATCTTTGGTCATCAGGAGGAACAGCTATGAGACCGGAAGAACTGAGCGTATTCCCTGTCGGGGAGAAGAACGAGGCCTTCGGACAGTATTTCGTGGGCCAGAGCTATTTGAATATGCTGACCACCCAGGGGGTGCCCATCGGCAACGTGACCTTCGAGCCCGGCTGCCGCAACAACTGGCATATCCATCACGCCAAGCAGGGCGGCGGCCAGATCCTGCTGTGCACCGCCGGCCGGGGATGGTACCAGGAGCAGGGCCAGCCCGCCCGGGCCCTCCGCCCCGGTGACGTGGTGGTCATCCCTCCTGAAGTGAAGCACTGGCACGGGGCCGCCGCAGACAGCTGGTTCGCCCATCTGGCCGTGGAGGTGCCCGGTGAAGGGACCTCCAACGAGTGGTGTGAGCCCGTCTCTGACGAGGAGTACGGGAAGCTGGAGCGGTAAAGAAAGGAAGGTACGTCATGTCTATCACTGAAGCTGCCAAGCAGTACCGCGCGCGTATGTTCCCCGGCCGCCCCGCCCCTTTCGCGGCCACCGACCCGGAATTCACCGAGCGGTTCGAGAATTTCGCCTTTGATGAAGTGCCCGGTCAGGACGACCTGGGTGACCGGACCCGCTTTTTGGCCATCCTGGCCACCCTCCTGGGCTGCCAGGGCGTGGATCTGTTCCGGGAGATGGTGCCCGCCGCCCTCAACGCCGGCCTCAGCCCGGTGGAGATCAAGGAGACGGTCTATCAGGCCGTGGCCTACCTGGGGATGGGCCGGGCCTACCCCTTTTTGAAGGCGGTCAATGAAGTCCTGGAGGCGCAGGGGGTCGCCCTGCCTCTGGAGGGCCAGGCCACCACCACCATGGATACCCGCCTCTCCGCCGGGAACCAGGCCCAGGTGGACATCTTCGGCGAGGGGATGCGGGGCTTCCAGGACAGCGGCCCCGAGGAGAGCCGCCATATCAACAAGTGGCTGGCGGACAACTGCTTTGGGGACTACTACACCCGGAAGGGACTGGACTATGCCCAGCGGGAGCTCATCACCTTCTGCTTCCTCTCTGCCCAGGGGGGCTGTGAGCCCCAGCTCACCAGCCACGCCGCCGGGAACATGCGGGTGGGCAATGACAAGGCGCTCCTCATCAAGGTCATCTCCCAGTGCCTGCCCTATATCGGCTATCCCCGGAGCCTCAATGCCCTGCGCTGTGTCAATGAGGCGGCCAAGTCCTTTTGAGCCTGTTCCTCAGATCTCTCCCGAAATTTTTCCTTTTCTCTTGACAGGCGCGGCGGCATACCGTAATATAATAAGGCATGTCATCTCCATCAGGGGCGCGGGCAGGAAGCCCGGCGCGTATGGCGGCAGGAAGCCGCAGGAGCTTTGGAGATGACCGCGGGAGAGGGCATCTTCGTCCCCTCGTCCCCTTTTCATGATGCACTGAGATCGGTACCAAGAAGGTATCTGCCATCTTCGGGTGGCGGATACCTTTTTTATTGTCCGATCTCCGATACAGGAGGGACATGATGACATTAGAAGGATTTTTCGCCCAGGCTCCCCGGGCGGCGGTGGCCTTCTCCGGAGGGGTGGACTCCGCCTTCCTCCTCTGGGCGGCCAAGCGATACGGCTGCGACGTGCGGGCCTACTACGTCAAGACCGCTTTCCAGCCCCAGTTCGAGCTGGAGGACGCCCTCCGGCTCGCCCGTGAAGTGGACGCCCCCATGACTGTGCTGGAGACGGACATCCTCTCCGTGCCCGAGGCCGCGGCCAACGGGCCACGGCGCTGCTATTTCTGCAAGAGGGCCCTCTTCTCCCAGCTGTGGGAGGCCGCCCGGCGGGACGGCTATCCCCTGCTGCTGGACGGCACCAACGCCTCGGATGACGCAGGCGACCGCCCGGGGATGCAGGCCCTCCGGGAGCTGGAGGTCCGCTCCCCGCTCCAGGAGTGCGGCATCACCAAGGCAGAGGTGCGGCGGCTCTCCCGGGAGGCCGGGCTCTTCACCTGGGACAAGCCCGCTTACGCCTGCCTGGCCACCCGGGTGCCCACCGGCACCCCGATCCGCCGGGAGGACCTGGAGAAGGTGGAGCGGGGCGAGGCCGCCCTCTCCGCCCTGGGCTTCTCCGACTTTCGGGTGCGGCTGCTGGACGGCTGCGCCCGGCTCCAGGTGACCGTGGAGCAGCTCCCCCTGCTCCTGGAACGGCGGGAGGCGGTCCTCGCCGCCCTGGAGCCCCTGTTCCCCGCCGTCCTGCTGGACCTTGCGGCCCGGCGGGCATCTGACTGAAGGAGGCGCTATATGGACAACAAACACGACATCTTGCAGCTGCTGCGGGACGTGGCCGGCGGGTCCGTCCAGCCGGAGGACGCCCTGCTCCAGCTCAAGGAGGCCCCTTTCCAGGACCTGGGCTATGCCAAGGTGGACTTCCACCGCAGCATCCGGCAGGGCGCCGCCGAGGTGATCTACGGGGCGGGCAAGACTCCCGAGCAGATCGCCGGTATCGCCCGGACCATGGGCGAGCGGGGCTGCCGGAACATCCTCATCACCCGGATCGGTCAGGAGGCGGCGGACTTCGTGGCCGCCTCGGTGCCGCTGGACTACCACCCCCTGCCCCGGCTGGCGATCGCCTTCCCCGGAGAGCGGAAGGACCTGGGCAACATCGTGGTGGCCACCGGCGGCACCAGCGACATGGCGGTGGCCGAGGAGGCCGCCCTCACCGCCGAGGCCATGGGCAACCATGTCACCCGCCTCTACGACGTGGGGGTGGCGGGGCTCCACCGGCTGCTCTCCAATCTGGACGTGCTCATGGCCGCCCGGTGCGTAGTGGCCGTGGCCGGTATGGAGGGGGCGCTGGCCTCCGTAGTGGGGGGGCTGGTGGACTGCCCCGTTGTGGCCGTGCCCACAAGCGTGGGCTATGGAGCCAGTTTCGGCGGCCTGTCCGCCCTGCTCTCCATGCTCAACTCCTGCGCCTCCGGGTGCAGCGTGGTCAACATCGACAACGGCTTCGGCGCGGGTTATCTGGCCAGCCGGATCAATCAAATGGAAGGTTTGGAGTGACTATAAAATGAAGACCCTTTACATAGAGTGCAATATGGGAGCTGCCGGCGATATGCTCATGGCCTCTCTCTACGAGCTGCTGGAGGACAAGCAGTCCTTTCTGGATACCATGAACGGCCTGGGCTTGCCCGGCGTCCATCTGGAGGCCCAGGCGGCCGCCACCTGCGGCATCGCGGGCACCCATATGGCGGTGACGGTGGGCGGCCAGGAGGAGACTGAGCCCGCCGCCCCCGGTCATGACCACCACCATGACCATGCGCACACACATGACCACGGCCATGTGCACGAGCGCGATCATGTGCACGAGCATGAGCATGCACACGAACACCATCACGACCATGCGCATCACCATCATCACCACGCCACCCCCGGCCACATCGCGGCGCTCATCGACAGCCTCCCCCTGCCCGAGGAGGTCCGGAGCCACGCCCGGGCGGTGTACGACGCCATCGCCCAGGCGGAGGCCAAAGCCCACGGCTGCCCGGTGGGCGACGTCCACTACCACGAGGTGGGGGCTCTGGACGCGGTGGCGGACGTGACCGGCGTATGCTATGCCCTCCACCTCCTCCGGCCCGACCGGGTGGTGGTCTCCCCCATCCATGTGGGCAGCGGCACCGTACGGTGCGCCCACGGCGTGATGCCGGTGCCCGCCCCCGCCACCGCCAACCTGCTCGCCGGCGTGCCCACCTACGGCGGCACCGTCCTGGGAGAGCTGTGCACCCCCACCGGGGCGGCCCTGCTGGCCCATTTCGCCGCCTCTTTCGGCCCCATGCCTCTGATGGCGGCGGAAAAGGTGGGCGTGGGCATCGGCACCAAGTCCTTCGAGCAGGCCAACTGTGTCCGCGCCTTCCTGGGCGAGGCGGAGGAGGGGCCCAACGGCCAGATCACCGAACTGGTGTGCAACATCGACGACATGACCCCCGAGGCCCTGGCTTTCGCCTGCTCCCGCCTGCTGGAGCTGGGGGCCTTGGACGTATACACCACTCCCGGCACTATGAAGAAGGGCCGCTCCGGCCATGTGCTCACCGTGCTCTGCCAGCCGGAGCAGGAGGCGGAGCTGGCCCGTGCCGTGCTGGAGCAGACCACCAGCAACGGCCTGCGGGTCCGCCGGTGTGGGAAGTACTTCCTCACCCCCAGCTCCGGACAGGTACAGACCCAGTGGGGCCCGGTGGGACTGAAGCTTGCCTCCGGCTATGGCGTCACCCACGTCAAGCCGGAGTTCGACGATGTGGCGGCCCGCGCCGCGGAGCACCAGGTCCCCTGCCAGCGCGTCATCGAAGAGGCGCTGCGCAAGCTGTGACCGGCCCAGAGAGGAGGAACACGCACATCATGAGGAAGCGCATCATGAAGCTGTCCTGCGGCCTCCTGGCCGTCTCCCTCCTGGCCGGCTGCGGCGGGGGCTCCGCCGGGGAGAGCGCTCCCCAGGAGGACCGTCCCGCCGATTCGGTGGTGGTGGCCATGGGCCCCACTTCCGAGCCGGATGCGGGGTTCGACCCGGCCTACGGCTGGGGGGCCGGGGAGCACGTCCACGAGCCCCTGATCCAATCCACCCTCACCGTCACCAACGCCGACCTCACCATCGGCTATGACCTGGCCACCGGCTATTCCGTGAGCGAAGACGGCCTCACCTGGACGGTGACCATCCGGGACGACGTGTCCTTCACCGATGGGGAGCCCCTGACGGGGGAGGACGTGGCCTTCACCTACAACACCGTGAAGGCCGCCAGCTCGGTCAATGATTTCACCATGCTGGACTACGCCGAGGCCGCCGACGACACCACCGTGGTCTTCCATATGGCCCGGCCCTTCTCCATCTGGCCCTACACCATGGCCATCGTGGGCATCGTGCCCGAGCACGCCTACGATCCGGCCACCTACGGCTCCGAGCCCATCGGCTCCGGCCGGTACATCCTCAAGCAGTGGGACCGGGGCCAGCAGGTGATCCTGGAGGCCAACCCGGACTATTACGGCGAGGCTCCCAAGATGAAACAGGTCACCATCCTCTTCATGGAGGAGGACGCCGCTTTCCTGGCCGCCCAGGCGGGACAGGTGGACGTGGCCTACACCTCCGCCGTCTACTCCGATCAGACCCTCAGCGGGTACTCCCTCGCCGCTTACGCCTCTGTGGACAACCGGGGCGTCAACCTCCCCGCCCTCCCGCCTGGGGAGACCACGGACAGCGGGGTCCCCATGGGCAACGAGGTCACCGCCGACGTGGCGGTCCGCCGGGCCATCAATATCGGTATCGACCGGCAGGAGATGATCGACAACGTGCTCAACGGCTACGGCACCCCCGCCTACAGCATCTGCGACCAGCTGCCCTGGTACAACGACGCCTCTGAGGTGGCCTACGACCCCGAGGGGGCCGCGGCCCTGCTGGATGCGGCGGGCTGGGTCCTGGGCGAGGACGGCGTCCGTGAGAAGGACGGGGTCCGGGCGGAGCTGGACATCCTCTACGCCAATGGGGACTCGGTGCGGCAGGCCCTGGCCGCCGACCTCTCCGGCCAGCTGGAGGAGCTGGGCTTCGACTGCACCATCGGGGGCGTGGGCTGGGACACCGCCTATGACCGGGCCCAGTCCACTCCCATGGTGTGGGGCTGGGGCGCCCATACCCCCATGGAGCTCTACAACATCTACTACTCCCCCGCCGACACCGGCACCGCCACCTACTCCCCCTACTCCAACGACACGGTGGACGCCTATATGGATGCCGCTCTGGCCAGCACCGACCTGGAGGAGTCCTACGCCCTCTGGCAGCAGGCCCAGTGGGACGGGACCACCGGCGTCACCCAGGACGGGGACGTCCCCTGGGTCTGGCTGGTGAACGTGGACCACCTGTACTGGGTGCGGGACGGCCTCCAGATCGCCCAGCAGAAGATCCACCCCCACGGCCACGGCTGGTCCATCGTGAACAACGTGGACCAGTGGAGCTGGTCCTGAGCGGAAAGGACGGCGCGCCTTGAAACACCGTCTCCGATTCGCCGCGAAGAAGCTGCTGCGCATGCTCCTCCTCCTGCTGGGGGTGAGCGCGGTCACCTTCGCCCTCATGTCCGCCTCCCCCCTGGACCCCCTCCAGACCAACGTTGGGCAGGTGGCCCTGGGCTCCATGAGCCCCGAGCAGGTGGCCAAGCTGGAGGCCTACTGGGGGGTGGGGACCCCGCCTCTGGAGCGCTATCTGGGCTGGCTGTGGGACCTTCTCCACGGGGACTTCGGCATCTCCCTCCTCTACCGGCAGCCGGTATTGGAGATCGTGGGCCAGCGGCTGGCCACCTCCCTGGGCCTCCTCTTCTTCGCCTGGATCCTCTCCGGCGTCCTGGGCCTGGTCCTGGGCGCGGTGGCCGGCGCCACCCGGGGCAGGCTCCCGGACAAGCTGATCCGGGGCTACTGCCTGCTCATCTCCAGCACCCCCGCCTTCTGGCTGGCCCTGCTGCTGCTGCTCATCTTTTCCGTGTGGCTGGGATGGCTGCCCAGCGGCCTGGCCGTCCCCATCGGGGTGGCTGCCGACGCCGTCACCCTGGCCGACCGGCTCCGCCACGCCGTCCTCCCGGCCCTGACCCTCAGCATCACCGGCGTGGCCAACATCGCCCTCCACACCCGGGAGAAGCTGGTGGACGTGCTGGAGTCCGACTACGTCCTCTTCGCCCGGGCCCGGGGAGAGTCCTCCCTGTCCATCGTCCTGCGCCACGGCCTGCGGAACGTGGCCCTGCCCGCCGTCACCCTCCAGTTCGCCTCGATCAGTGAGATCATCGGCGGCTCGGTGCTGGTGGAGCAGGTCTTCTCCTATCCCGGCCTGGGCCAGGCGGCGGTCACTGCCGGGCTGGGCAGCGACCTGCCCCTCCTCCTGGGGGTCACAGTCATCACCGCCGCGATCGTCTTCGCGGGCAACCTGATCGCCGACCTGCTCTACGGCGCGATCGACCCCAAGATCCGAAGGGGGGCGGCACGGTCATGAAGCTCCACAACCGGCGGCGGACCACCCTCTGGTTCCTCCTGGCCGCCGTGGCCGCCCTGGCCGCGGTCACTGTGGCCGGCCTCCTGCTGGAGGAGCAGGCCATGGTCACCGACTTCTCCCGCAAGGACCTGACCCCCTCCCTCACCTATCTCTTCGGCACCGACTGGCTGGGCCGGGACATGTTCTGCCGCACCCTGGCGGGGCTGTCCCTGAGCATCCGCATCGGCCTGCTCACCGCCGCCGTCAGCGCTCTGGTGGCGCTGGTCCTGGGGGTGGCCTCCGCCACCCTGGGCGGGCGGGTGGACGCCGTCATCTCCTGGTGCATCGACCTGGTGATGGGCATCCCCCACATCCTGCTGGTGATGCTCATCTCCATCGCCTTCGGGAAGGGCTTCACCGGCGTGGTGGCCGGCGTGGCTCTGAGCCACTGGACCTCCCTGGCCCGGGTCATCCGGGGAGAGGTGCTCCAGCTCCGGCAGGCGCCCTATATCCTGGCCGCCGGGAAGCTGGGCGTCTCCCGGCTCCAGGTGGTCCGGAAGCACATGCTCCCCCACCTGCTGCCCCAGTTCCTCACCGGCCTCATCCTCCTCTTCCCCCACGCCATCCTCCACGAGGCCAGCGTGACCTTCCTGGGCTTCGGCCTGTCGGCGGAGCAGCCCGCCATCGGGGTCATCCTCTCGGAGAGCATGCGCTACCTCACCACCGGGAAGTGGTGGCTGGCCCTCTTCCCCGGCCTGTCCCTGGTGGCGGTCGTGGTCCTCTTCGCCCTGCTGGGAGAGCGGCTGCGCCTCCTGCTGGACCCGGCCAGCGTACACGGATAAGGAGGCGACCTCATGGCACCGATCTTACAGATACAGCATCTCTCTATCGATTTCCTCCAGTACGACCGGGGCACCCACCGGCGGCGGCTCTCAGTCATCCGGGACCTGTGCCTGACCGTCGAGCCGGGCCAGGTGGTGGCCGTGGTGGGGGCCAGCGGCTCCGGCAAGAGCCTGCTCGCCCACGCCGTGCTGGACATCCTGCCCTATAACAGCCACATGGAGGGGGAGATCCTCTACGACGGGGCCCCCCTCACCCACGCCCGGGCCGCCGCCCTTCGGGGCCGGGAGATCGCCCTGGTGCCCCAGGGCGTCACCTACCTGGACCCCCTCATGAAGGTGGGGCCTCAGCTCCGCCGGGGCCGGAGGGATCCGGAGACCGCCGCCCGCTGCCGGGCGGCCCTGGAGCGCTACGGCCTGGGGCCGGAGGTGGAGGACCTCTATCCCTTCGAGCTCTCCGGCGGCATGGCCCGCCGGGTGCTCATCGCCTCCGCCGTGGTGGACCAGCCCCGGCTCATCATCGCGGACGAGCCCACCCCCGGCCTGGACCTGAAGGCCGCCGGGCGGATCCTGGGCCACTTCCGGGAGCTGGCCCAGGAGGGGGCGGGGATCCTCCTCATCACCCATGACCTGGAGCTGGCCCTCACCGTGGCCGACCGGGTGGCGGTGTTCTATGCCGGTGAGACCATCGAAGAGGCGGACGCCGGGGACTTCTCCCGCCCGGACCGGCTGCGCCACCCCTTCACCCGGGCCCTGTGGAGCGCCATGCCGGAACACGGCTTCTCTCCCATCCCGGGCGCCCAGCCCTATCCCGGCACGGCGGAGACGGGCTGTCCCTTTGCCGACCAGTGCGCCCGCTGCGGTGAGGCCTGCCGGGCGGCGGGCTCCATCCCCCTGGAGCCCTTCCAGGGCGGACTGGTCCGCTGCCTGCGTCCCGGAGAGGAGGATGCCGTATGACACTGGAGGCCAGAGACCTCACCTTTTATTACCCGGGAAAACGCGCCCGGCCGGTGATCCGGCAGTTCAGCCTCTCCCTCTCCTCCGGGGAGCGGGTGGGCCTGAAAGCCCCCAGCGGCCGGGGCAAGACCACCCTCTGCCGCCTGCTGGCCGGCTATGAGCGTCCCAAGGGAGGCCAGATCCTGCTGGACGGAGCCCCTCTCCCCCGCCGGGGCCCCTGCCCGGTGCAGATGATCTGGCAGCACCCCGAGACAGTGGTAGACCCCCTGCTCCCCCTGGATGCCACCCTCAATGAAGCGGGGCAGGTGGAACGGCGTCTGCTGGACGCCCTGCACATCCAGCCGGGCTGGCTGACCCGGTATCCCGCCGAGCTCTCCGGCGGGGAGCTCCAGCGGTTCTGCCTGGCCCGGGCTCTCGGCCCCTCCACCCGCTTCCTCCTGTGCGACGAGATCTCCGCCATGCTGGACCTGGTGACCCAGGCCCAGATCTGGAGCTTCCTCCTGGAGGAGGCGGAGCGCCGGGATCTGGGCCTGCTGGTGGTGAGCCACAGCGACGCCCTTCTGGAACGAGTCTGCGCCCGGATAGAGCCCCTGCCCGCTCCGGGGGAGCAGATGTGAGCGTCCGTATAGGAAAATATAGGGATAGGAGAAGGACCTGCGCGGTCCGGGCATGCCCGGACCGCGCAGGTCCTTCTCCTATCTACTTCATGTGCTCCGCTTCTGGCTGCACAGTCTGTCCTTTTCTTTTCTGCCCGTATTTTGCGGCGGGCCTCCCGTGACATGAAGAGGACGGTCAGAGCTCCACCTTGCCGCTCTCGGTGCCGTTCACCACATAGTAGACGGCCCCGTCTTCCGGCTTCACATAGAGCTCCATGGTCTTGACCGTCACGCCGCAGGCAGCCTTGACGGCCTCCACCAGCTCAGCCTCGGTCCGCTCCTTGCCGCCGTACTGGATATACAGTTGCACCTTGGGCGCGGCGGCCTTTCGGGGCGTCCTCGCCGCGGCCGACTTTTCAGCGGGCTTCTTCGCAGCCGACCTCTTGGCGGCGGGCTTGGTCTCTGCGGCCATGCTCTCAGCCTTTTTCTTCACGATAGGCATCTCTTGATCCTCCATTTCCTCTCTTCCGGCGCTTTCACGCACATTTTCGTACATATCTTTATTTTATCAGGATCTTGCGGAAAGAAAAGAGGATATTCTTCAGATCTCTGCTCAAAATATTGGATATCATGTATTTTTCATGCAATTTCCTGATCCTTTTCCCTCAGAGCCGCCTTCGCCTTCTCCTCTCTCAGCGCTCCGGGCGTCATGTAGAGCAGCACCGCCAGGGCCACCGTCACCGGTACCGAGAGCACGATGCCGAAGCTGCCGGAGAGGCCCTGCATGATGGCGATGCCGATGTTGTTGGAGTTGATGATCTGGAGATAGGGCAGGTCGTAGGCGTAATCCAGCAGGAGCATGGACACGCTGCCGCCGGCGAAGGCCAGGATGAGGGTATTGCTGTCGGTGCCCATCATGTCGCGGCCGATGTGCATCCCCGCCCAGAAGAGCTCCTTCCGGGTGAGGGACGGGTTCTGGGCCCGCACCTCGGCGATGGAGCTGGCGATAGACATGGCCACGTCCATCACCGCGCCCAGGCTGGAGATGAGCAGGCCGGAGAAGAGAAGGCCGCCCACCTGGATGCCGCTGACGTTCCACAGGGTCAGAAGGCTCTCGATGTCGGAGACGTTGTAGCCGCTGATGCCGGAGGCCATGCTGAAGAGGGTGGCGGCCAGGCCGGAGATGATGACGCCCGCCACGGTCCCGCCGGTGGCCACCACCGTCTTTCGGGTGGGGCCGCCGATGAGCCACAGGGTCACCACTGTGGTGATGATACATACGAACACGGACACCCAGAAGGGGGAGCAGCCTTGATAGACCAGGGGCAGGTAGACCAGGATGATACATGCGAAGGTGAAGACGAGGCCCAGGGCCCCCTTGACCCCCTGTTTACCACCCACCAGACACAGGGCCAGCAGGTAGAGGCCGGCGAAGAGATAGATGACCCATCCCCGGTCCTGGGAGTAGACGCTGGTGATGGTGGAGTCTCCCGCCACGCTCTGGAGGACCACCACATGCATGCCCACGGTGCAGCCTGCGCCGAAGAGGTAGCCGGAGCTGCTGGTGGTCTCCAGGGTCTGTCCCTTCCGTACGCCGGTGAGCATCTGCACCTCTACCACCTGCTCACCTACACGGGTGCCGTTGGGCTGGAGATTGTCCTGTATGATCGCGGTGACGACGCCCTTTTCAAAGGTCTGCCCCTCCCTGACCACCAGTTGGGCCTTGTCCACGTCATTGATGGCGATGACGAACAGGGTGAACAGGATCAGCAGCACCACGGGGGGCGCCCAGCGCTTGAGCAGGGCCGCGGGGGTCTTCGTCTTCATGGGGATGATACCTCTTTCTGTATTTGATAGCCGGGGCGGCTCCCGCCCCGATCGTTGGTCTGTAAAAAAGCGTCCCCCCACGGGTGGGTAGCCCGCAGAGGGACGCCCCGCGTCAAGCGCGGCATTTGGATGGATCAGCCTACCTGGACACCGATGGAGGTGAAGAAGGAGGCGGGCAGGTAGTAGTTTCCATTGGCCAGCAGAGCGGCGGAGGTGACGCTCGCGCCGTCCACGGTCAGGGTCAGGGTCTCGGCGCTGCCGGAAGCGGCGGCGGCGGTGGGCATCTCGCCGGTATAGGCGGTGCCGGTAGTGACCACGACGCTGCCGTCCCAGGCCACGTCGAACTGGCTGTCGGTGCCGGAGACGGAGGCGGCCACATCGCGCAGGCGGTAGTAGGTCTCGCCGCCGGAGGTCAGGGTAGCCACGGTGACAGCGCTCTCGCCGCCGGTCTTCTGGATGGTGAAGGTCTCATCGATCTTCTCAGCCACGCCCTCAGCGGTGATCTGATAGGTGTCGATGGTGAAGCTGTCCTCGTCCATGTCGATCACGGAGTAGCTGGGCAGCCAGTTCTGGCTCCGCTCGGCGATGTAGTCCTGCTGAGCGGCGATGAGCTCATAGAACTTGGAGCCGGAGGCGGAGTTGGCGGTCATGTACAGGATGCCCTGGGGGTCCACCACAGTGTTGCCGGTGGTGTCCTCGATGGTGTAGCAGAGGTTGTCCTGCTGGAAGGCATCCAGGAGCGCGGCGCCATCGGTGTCGCCCTCCTCGGGGGACAGGGGGATCTGGGTGGAGTTGGTCACGTCATAGGCGTGGTCCCAGTCGTAGTCGCTGCCGTCCTCGTTGAGCTGGAACTCGTAGGCGTTGTGGGTCTGGCCGTCGCCGTAGAGCAGCTTGGAGCGGGAGTAGGTGTGGTCATGGCCCTGGAGCACCACGTCGATGTCGTACTCATCGAAGATGGGGGTCAGCTGGGTGCGCAGGATCATGCCGTCGGTGTCGGAGTGGTCCAGGCCGGTGCCGTAGATGTCCTGGTGGATGGTGACGATGCGCCAGGCGGCGTCGGGGTCGGAGGCGATGGCCTCCTGGATGGCCTGCTCGTGCTCGGCCACGTTGTAGTTATTGGTGTTGAGCACGATGAAGAGGCCGGGACCATAGGAGTAATAGTAGTCGCCGCCGGCCTGGGTAGCGCCGTACTCGGTGGCGTTGGGGTTGTCGAAGTGATACATATAGTCGGGGTTGAGAGAGTCATGGTTGCCGATGGTGGTGGCAACGGGCAGGCTCTTGAGCACCTCGGGATCCAGATAGCCGGCGTACTCCTCCTCCTTGGGCTGACCGGTCTTGTTGACCTGATCGCCGGCGGAGATGATGAAGTTCACACCGGGGTTCTGCTCAGTGGCGATGTTCAGGGTGCGCTCCCAGCCGAAGCTGTCGTTCCGGGCGGCGGTGTTGGCCACGCCGGACTCAGCCACCAGCTCGCCGTCTCCCTGGGGCTGACCTTTGGAGGCGCCGATCTGAGGATCGCCCACATACAACATCTTGACGGAAGAGAAGCTGCCTGTCGTGTATTCCACCGGCTCGGTCTGGACGCCGTTCTTCTCCACGGTGTAGTAGTAGGTGGTGTTCTCCTGGAGGCCGGTCACGGTGACGTGGTTGTAGTGGTAGGCCACGCCGTCGGTGAGGCTGGTGTCCACATCGCCGGCGGTGCCGGTGAAGGCGGTCAGCGCCTGAGGGTCGGTGCCGAAGTGGACCACGGGAGTGGCGGCCTGGCCGTCCTCCACACTGCTGTACCAAGCGAAGTTCAGCTCGGTCTCGTTCTTACCGGGGGTCAGGGACACCTTAGTATAGTCGGTGGCCACCTGCTCCCACTCCTGGGTCCAGGCGCTCCATGCCTCGCTCCCGCCCACAGTGCTGCCGTCGTTATAGTGGACAGTAGCCGCCAGAGCGGGGACAGAGACGCCCATCAGCAGCGTACCGCTGAGCACGCCCGCCAGGATCTTTTCCCGTTTCTGCATGTCGATCATTCCCTTGTCTCAGATTCTCCAGGTCCCGTGCCGCCCCCCGGCGTCCTCGGGGCCTTTCCGGGGCACATCATACACCTCTCAAATCCCCCTCTCAAGGGCTTTTATCGAAGCTTTTCCAACATTTTAACTGTTCTTTACATTTTGGGGTTTTCCTTACGATATCCCCCTCTTTCGCGTCCCCGGCCGGGGACGCGGTGCGGAGGGCGGTGGATCTTGCCTCCCTCCGCACCATCTCCCCCGTCAAGCCAGGCCCAGGGCCCGGGCAGCGGCCGCCAGCGCCCCGCAGGCCGCCATCCCCGCCGCGGTAGGGATGGCGATGGCCAGCAGCGTCCATTTCAGGCTCCCCGTCTCCCTGCCGATGGTCAGGCAGGTGGTGGCGCAGGGCCAGTGCATCAGAGAGAACAGGGCGGTACAGGCCGCCGTGAGCCAGGTCCATCCGTTTGCCGTCAGCACCTCTCGCAGCTCTGCCAGCGAGCCCGCCTCCGCCAAGGTCCCGCTGGACAGATAGCCCATGAGCAGGATGGGCAGTACGATCTCGTTGGCGGGCAGGCCCAGGAGGAAGGCCATGAGGATCGCACCGTCCAGGCCCAGGGCCCTGGCAAAGGGGTCGAGGAGAGCCGCGCAGCGGCTGAGCAGGCTGACGCCCTCCATCTGGACATTGCCGAAGAGCCAGATCACCGCCCCCGCCGGGGCCGCCACCGTCACCGCCCGCCCCAGCACGAAGAGGGTCCTGTCCAGGAAGGAGCGGGCCAGCACCTGTCCCACCCGGGGCGGCCGGTAAGGGGGGAGCTCCAGGGCGAAGGAGGATGGGACCCCCTTGAGCAGGGTGGAGGAGAGGAGGCGCGAGGTCCCCAGGGCCGCCCCCGCTCCCAGCAGGATCAGCCCCGTGAGCCCTGCTGCCGCCAGCAGGGAGCTTCCCGGCCCTCCATCCCCGGCGAGGAACATGGACAGGAGCGCGATCAGCAGGGGAAAACGCCCGTTGCAGGGGGAGAACTGGTTGGTGAGCACCGCCAGCAGCCGCTCCCGCGGGGAGTCTATGATGCGGCAGCCCACCACTCCGGCTGCGTTGCATCCGAAGCCCATGGCCATGGTGAGGGCCTGTTTGCCGCAGGCCCCCGCCTTTTGCAGGGGGTGGTCCAGCAGAAAGGCCACCCGCGGGAGGTAGCCGAAGTCCTCCAGCAGGGTGAACAGGGGAAAGAAGATCGCCATGGGGGGCAGCATCACCGCCACCACCCAGGAGAGCACTCGGTACGCCCCCTCCACAAGGATCCCGTGGAGCCACTCCGGCGCGCCCAGACCGGTCAGAAAGGCAGAGAGCCCTTCCCCCAGTCTGGAGAAGAGGCCGTTCAGCACCGCCGAGGGCAGATTCGCCCCCACGATGGTGATCCAGAGGATCAGGCAGAGCAGGAGCAGCAGGATGGGGATGCCGGTGCGCCGGCTGGTGAAGAGCCGGTCCAGGCGCCGGTCCCGCCCGGCGGCGGCGCTCTCCTCCACCGTGACGGCCCGGTCCGCGATCTCCGCCCCGGACCACACCAGTGTAGCCGCCACTGCCTCCTGGAGCGCCTCCGTCCCGATCCCCTCCCGGGCCAGGGCCTCCCGCGCTTCTGCCACCGCCCGCTCTTTGGAGAGGGGCTCTCCCAGATAGGCCTCCATGGAGGCCGTGAGCCCCTCATCCCCCTCCAGCAGCCGCAGAGCGGTCCAGCGGGCGGGCAGCCGTCCCCGCAGCGCCTCTTCCAGCGCACCGGCCAGCGCCTCCACCGCCGCCTCGATGGGAGGAGGGTAGGCAGGCCGGAAAGGCGCCGGGGGATCCGGGGCGTCCAGGACCGACGCCACCTGCTCCATCAGCCGCTCCACGCCCTCGCTCCGGCCCGCCGAGGTCCCCACCACCGGCACCCCCAGGGCTGCCGACAGGGCCGCCGTGTCCACCTGTATCCCCTTCCGCCGGGCCTCGTCCATCAGGTTCACGCACACCACTGTGCGGGGCTGGAGCTCCAGGACCTGGAGCAGGAGGTCCATATTGCGGGCCAGGCAGGTGGCGTCGCACACCACCACCGCCCCATCCGCCCCGCCGAAACAGAGGAAGTCCCTGGCGGCCTCCTCCTCCGCCGAGCGGGCCGCCAGAGAATAGGCCCCCGGCAGGTCCACCAGTATGTACTCCTTTCCCCGCCTGGTATACCGCCCCCAGGCGGCGGACACGGTCTTCCCGGGCCAATTCCCGGTATGCTGCCTGAGATTCGTGAGCAGGTTGAAGAGCGTGGACTTCCCCACGTTCGGATTGCCCGCCAGAGCCACCACCCGCTCCTCCGGGCTCCTGCGCTGGAAGAGCCCGCCGCCCCCCTCCCTGCCTGTCCGCCCCATATCAGGCCTCCTCCGGCCCGGCGGGGCGCTCCAGCACTACCCCGGCGGCGTCCTTGGCGCGCAGCGCTACCACCGCCCCCCAGATCAGATAGGCGACCGGGTCCCCCGCAGGGCTCCGCCCCTGGCAGGTCACCCGGGCCCCCGGGACCAGGCCCAGGTCCAGAAGCCGCCGGCGCATATGGGGATCCGCGTCCACTGACGCCACCCGTCCGCTCTGTCCCTCGGGCAGGCGGTCCATCGTAAGCTGTTCAAACATATCTGGAAGCTCCCATCTCAAAAAACAGATAGCAGGAGGGAGCTGTCGCTCCCTCCTGCCCTATGTTATGCGCCGCTCCGGGATATGGTCAATATCCCAGCGCCCTCAATTTGTCGTTGAGCTTTTGATAGATCCGCTCCCGGAACCAGGGCTCGGAGGAGGCCGCCACCGCCTCCTCTCTGCCGAACCAGGCCACGGCCTTGTTCTCATCCGGCTTCGCCGCCAGAGGCCCGGCGTCATCCGCCTCGATGAGATAGGTGACGTTCAGGTGCAGATGGGAGGAGACGTACGCGCCCCGCTTCTCATGGCCGTCCACCGTCAGGCTCTCCAGGGAGTAGATCTCCCCGGTGACCGGACGGAGACGGCTCAGGCCGCTCTCCTCCCGCACCTCCCGGAGGGCCACCGCCAGCAGGTCCCGCTCCCCGTCGGCGTGTCCCCCCAGCCAGGACCAGGAGCGGTAGATGTTGTGGTAGGCCATGAGCACTTTGTCCCGCCGCCCGTTCACCACCCAGGCCGAGGCTGTCATATGGGCCAGCCTGTCCTCGCGGGTGAACACCAGGGGTCGCTCTGAGAGCGCCTGGAGGATCAGGGCGCGGTCCCTCTCCTCCTGTTCGTTCCAGGGCCGATAGGCCCTGATCTGTTCCAAGAGCTCCATAAGCTCCCCCTTACCGTCAGCTGATATCGGCGATATGCCGCGCATACCGCGCATGAAAGAACCGCTCCGCCGCATAAGATCCCGCCGGCGGACACAAGCTACGCCGGGATCCCGATCTTCAAAAGGAGGCGTACAGCAGATGGACGCACTAGATCCGATGGCTGAGCTGCCCATGAGGCCCCATATGGCCCTCACCGACGCCCAGACCGCCATGGAGCGCTTCTCCAGCCTGTCCCCTGACGCTCAGCGGGCGCTGATCGACCAGAACTACGGCGCCCTTTCCCGGGGCAGAGGCTCCTTGTATGGTCTGGGCCTGGATATCACGCCCCAAGACCTGGCCCCCTGACCGGGCCGGCGCGGTCCCTCCCCCCCGGTCTGAAGCAGGGGCGCGGCCTTGCCGCTCTCCTGCTTCAGATCGTTACAGCCCGTCCATCTCCGACGCCATGCGGACCAGGTCCGCCCGGATGGAGAGCTTCTGGGGACACTGCTCCTCGCAGGCCCCGCAGGAGACGCACCGCTGGGGCCGGTGCTCCTCCGGTATCTCCCTCCACTTGGTGCGGCTCCGCTGCCGGTCCCCGTACATGGCCCACTCGTTCCACAGCTTGAAGCTCTCGGGGATCTGGACCCCCGCCGGGCAGGGCATACAGTAGCGGCAGCCGGTGCACCCGTTGCGCATCCGCTGCCGGAAGAGGGCCGCCGCCTGCTCCACCGCGGCCAGCTCCGCCCCCTCCAGGGGCTGGAAGGGAGAAAAGGTGGCCAGGTTGTCCTCCACCTGCTCCATGGTGGACATGCCGGAGAGCACCGTCATCACGTTGGGCAGGCCGGCCACCCAGCGCAGGGCCCAGGAGGCGGCGCTCCGCCCCGGCGCGGCGGACTGGAAGAGGGCGGATACCTCCTCCGGGGGGCGGGACAGGGCCCCGCCCTTCACCGGCTCCATGACGATAAGGGGCACCCCCAGCTCCTCGGTGAGCCGGTAGCCCTCCATCCCCGCCTGCTCGTGGGTGTCCATGTAGTTGAGCTGGATCTGACAGCAGTCCCATTTCCGGGCGGTGAGGATCTCCCGGAACTCCTCATAGGGCCCGTGGAAAGAGAAGCCGGTGTAGCGGAAGGCCCCCTGCCGCTGGAGATCCAGGTACCAGTCCAGCACCCCCAGCTCCACCATGGACCTCCACCGCTCCCCATTCAGGTTGTGGAAGAGATAGAAGTCCAGCCGCTCTCCGCCCAGCCGGTCCATCTGCTCGCCAAAGAGGCGCTTGGCGTCCTCCAGGGAGTGGACCATCACTGTGGGCAGCTTGGAGGTGAGATAGTAGCTCTCCCGGGGCTTCCCCGCCAGAGCCCGGCGGATGAAGTTCTCACTGGCCCCGCTGTGGTAGAAGTAGGCGGTGTCGTAGTAGTTGACGCCCCCTTCGAAGGCCCGGTCGATCATGGCCCGGGCCCGCTCCTCGTCGATGGCGCCCCCCTCCAGGGTGGGGAAGCGCATACAGCCGAAGCCCAGGAGGGACGGGCGGATGGGCAGGGATCGGATCTCTCTGTGTTCCATCGTGTCTTCCTCCTATCTTCGATCCCGGACCGGCGTGTAGTCGATGACCGACTCCTCATCCGTCCGCTCGATCTTGAAGATCACCGGCCGGAGCCCGTCGTTGCAACTGCAGATCGCCACGCCCGGCTCCCGGATCCAGTCGCCGTAGTAGAAGAGCTCCTCTCCCCCGTGGGAGAGGGCGAATACATACTGATAGATGGCCTTCCACGCCTCGTCACACAGGCCCTCCGGCTTGGCATAGTCGGCGTAGAACACCTGTCCCTCCTGGAGCATGGGGCACCTTCCCAGCCCCTCCACACCGTACTCGGCGGCCAGTTCCTGGTCAAAATGCCGCTTGAGCACCGTGATCTTACACTTTTTCATGGCGGTATCCCTCCTTTTGCCCTATTTTAGCACACCCGGACCCGTCCGTCTACATAGTCTGGGGCATCCCACCCTTCCTGTCTGGAGGTCCGCCTATGCGCCCTGTCCTCCCACAGCCCTCCGGCGAGGCTCTGGTCCTCCTGAGCGCCGCCGTCACCCTCCAGCTCGCCCGGGGGCGCTCTTCCGAGGAGCTGGAGCTCCTCTCCGCCTTCTTCTCCGCCCTGGGAGAACAGCTGGCCCTGGTGGCCGCCCGGAGAGCGTGCCCCCCCCTCCATATGAAAGCAGCCCGGCTGATATCCAGCCGGGCCCTTCCATCGATCTCTATCTGTAAAGCGATATGGCTTTTCAATTCTTCTCCCAAAAGGAGCGGATCTCCTGGGCGCGGGCCTTGCCCGCCTCATAGCCGTCCTGCCAGAGCGCCCGGATCTTGTCCACGTCCTTCTCGATGCGGGAGAAGCCCCGGGTGCTGTGGGGCGCGAGGAGGATCACCTTCCCCTCCCGCTCCAGCTGGAAGAGCTCCTCCCGGCAGGCGTTGTACCGCTCCGCCCTGTGGCGCATGGTCTCGCAGAACTTGGGGTACTTGTGGTAGCGCAGGTCGATGAGGGGCTGGAGCTTCTCCGGCTCCCGGCGGTAGCTCCGCTCCCGGGTCAGCACCACCACCACCCGGTCGCAGCCCATCTCGAAGGCCCGCTTCCAGGGGATGCCGTCGGAAGAGCCCCCATCCAGGCAGGGGATCCCATCCAGGTAGAAGATGGGGAAGAGCAGGGGCATGGCGCAGGTGGCCTGGAGCAAGGTGAACTGCTCGTCCCGCCGGGGGACGGGGCGGTAGAGGGGCCCACCCGTCTCCAGGTCAGTGACCACCGCCTCCACCTCTCCGGGGAAGGCGGCGAATGCCTCATAGTCGAAGGGGACCAACTCGTTCGGGATCTCCTCATAGGTGAAACGAAGGCCGAAATAGCAGCGGTTATCCGGCCTGAGCAGGTTCCGCTTGCTCATGTACCGCTTGTCGTTGGCATACTTGGTGAGGATCTCCAGGTTCCGCCCGAACTGCCGGGAGACGTAGCTCACTCCATAGGCGATGCCCGCGGAGACGCCGATCACATAGTCGGGCAGCAGATCCGCCTCCAGCAGCCCGTCACAGACCCCGCTGGAGAAGATGGTCCGCAGGGCCCCGCCCTCCAGCACGATGCCGGTCTTCATACCGTTCCTTCCTTTCTCCCGCCCCCGGCGGGCGCTCTGACCGCGGGGCTTCAGCCCCGCCCGATGTCCCGGTTGGCGTAGGCGTTCAGGGACATATCCGCCGTATGGCCCGCCAGGTATTCATAGTAGGCCTGGCAGCCGATCATGGACCCGTTGTCTCCGCACAGGGACAGGGGGGGGAGATAGAGCGCGTCCCCGCTCTGGGCGCAGGCCCGCTCCAGGTCCCGCCGGATGCGGGAGTTGGCGGCCACGCCCCCCGCCACCGCCACCTTTCCGTGGCCGCAGCGCCGGGAGGCCTCCATGACCCGGGGCACCAGCATATCGCTCACCGCCCCGGCGAAGGAGGCCGCCAGAGAGGGCAGGTCCAGGGCCTCCCCCTTCTGCCCCGCGTTGTGGATCAGGTTGATGGCCGCCGTCTTGAGCCCCGAGAAGGACATATCCAGCGGGGCGTCGTGGACGTGGACCTGGGGGAACACATACTTCTTGTCGTCTCCCCCCTGAGAGAGCCGGTCCATGGGGGCGCCGCCGGGGTAGCCGATCCCCAGTACCCGGGCCACCTTGTCGAAGCACTCTCCCGCCGCGTCATCCCGGGTGGCCCCCAGGATCTCCATGTCCGTATACCCCCGCACGTCCACGATCAGGGTGGTGCCGCCGGAGACACACAGGCACACGAAGGGGGGCTCCAGGTCCGGGTGGGCGATGTAGTTTGCCGAGATGTGGCCCCTCACATGGTGGACAGGGATCAGGGGGACATCCAGGGCGAAGGCCGCCGCCTTGGCGAAGTTCACCCCCACCAGCAGGGCCCCGATAAGACCGGGGCCGTAGGTGACGGCCACGGCGTCCACGTCCTTCTTCTCCAGCCCGGCCCGGCGGAGCGCCTCTCCCGCCAGGCCGGCGATGGCCTCGATATGCTTCCGGGAGGCGATCTCCGGCACCACGCCGCCGTAGATGGCGTGCATGTCCGCCTGGGAGGCGATCACGTCCGAGAGGACCGTCCGCCCGTCCCGGACCACCGCCGCCGCCGTCTCGTCACAGGATGATTCGAACGCCAGGATATTCACGAGAACTCTGCCTCCTCCCCGCCTTCCTCCAGCCATCTGGGCGCTGGACGCACTTCTTCCCCCGGTCTCAGCGGCAGCTGGATATACCGCTCCATATGGGCGGGAGAGAAATAGCCGCTGTAGACGCTCCGGTGGAGGGCCAGGACCTTGCCGTCATCCTGTTCAGGCCCCCGGTAGAGACACCGGAACCGGACACCGAACAGGGCACACTCATAGCTCAATTCCCGGAACCCATTGCGCAAGTAAAAGCCGATGCGCCGCTGGCGCAGGTCGTCCTCCGCCGGCTCTCCCGAGACCGGGGACTCCGCCTCGCCGAAGATCTGAGGATAGCGTCCGCCCAGCAGGGCCAGGATCCGCCCTCCCGCGCCGCTGTTCCGTTTCTCCCGGAACACGCCCAGATATTCCAGCAGGGCCCCCTCCCTGCTCTCCGGCAGCCACATGAGGGCATAGCCCACCGGCTCCCCGTCCTCTACGGCCAGCAGGGCATCATACCGCCCCATATCATAGAGCTTGAGCATGGCGGAGAGGGGCTTTCGCTCTGTGGCGGGAAAGTCCCCGGCGATCGCCTCCTGGTAGAGGGCCGCCAGCCGCTCCTTCTCCATCATCCGCAGTTCCATCTTCGTCATCCTCCGTCCTCCAGATGGCTCAGTCCCGCTCCGGTATCTGGACGAAGCGGTCGTAGAGCCAGGGCGTGAACTCATAGTGGTAGAGCCGCTGATGGGCCTCCATCGCCTCCCCCTCCGTCCGGTCTCCCAGCAGGAACATGGCGTACCACACGCCGAAGATCTTGGCCACATAGCTCAGCTCCCGGAAGCCCAGCCGCCGGTAGAAGGCCAGCCGCCGGCGGCGGACGTCGGCCTCTCCGCCGGGCAGGCCGGCATCTTCCGCTTCCGCCTCCACCAGGATCCCGCTGACGGCGGCATATTCCTCCATCAGCGCAGTGACCATGGCCGTGCCCATCCCCGCGCCCCGGGGCTTCCCCTGGCAGACGCCCAGGTAATCCAGCAGGACGATGTCCCCCTCCGGATCGTACCAGAGCAGGGCGTAAGCGGTCAGCTCCTCCCCGTCGTACAGGCCCCACAGGTCATAGCGCCCCGCCTCATAGAGCTTCTCCATGGCCGAGAGAGGCTTGCGCTCCTCCGGCGGGAAATCGTGGATCAGGTGCTGGGTGTACACCAGATGTAAGTCGTCCAAGCTCAGTCTTTTCAGTTCACTTCGTTCCAATCCGATCAAACTCCACTGTCATCAGGACCGCGTCTTCGATAGGGTCCTGGTAATATCTCTTTCTCCGGCCCACTTCCCGGAAGCCCAGCTTCCGGTACAGGCCGATGGCCGCTCCGTTGGACTCCCTCACCTCTAAGGTGAGGAAAGCCAGGTTGGCCGCACCGAAGCGCAGGAAAGCCCCCAGGAGCTCCTCCGCCACATGCTGCCGCCGGAACTTCTTGTCCACGGCGATCTTCTCCAGGCAGCCCTCGTCCAGGATGACCTGGAGCTCGGCATAGCCCAGCACCGTGCCGTCCTCCCCCTCTGCCACGATCAGGGAGACGGTGTCGTTGAAGAGCTCGTCCGCGAAGAGCTGTTCCGACCAGGGCTGGGAGAAGCTCTCCCGCTCGATGGCCGCCACCTGGGGCAGGTGAGAGCGGTCCATGGGCATCAGCTCGTAGTTCATTGGATCCTCTCCTCTCTCATCAGTCCTTGGCCTCCGCCCAGCTCCGGCCAGCGTGGGCCTCGGCGATGAGGGGGACGCTGTAGTCCACCACTGACTCCATCTCCTCTGTGAGGAGGGCCTTCACCCGCTCAGTCTCCTCCTCCGGGCACTCCACGATCAGCTCGTCGTGGACCTGGAGGACCAGGCGGGCCTTCAGCCCCTCCGCCCGGAGGCGCCGGTCCACATGGATCATGGCCAGCTTGATGATGTCCGCGGCGGTGCCCTGGATCGGCATGTTCAGGGCCACCCGCTCCCCGAAGGAACGGGTGTTGTAGTTGGAGGACTTGAGCTCAGGCAGCCAGCGGCGGCGGCCCATGAGGGTGGAGACATAGCCGTCCTCCTTCGCCCGCTCCACCACTTCCGTCATATAGTGCCGGACCCCGGCGTATTTCTCGAAATACTTGTCCATATACGCCTTGGCCTCCGCCCGGGTGACCCCGATGTCCTGGGCCAGAGAGAAGTCGGAGATGCCGTAGACGATCCCGAAGTTCACCGCCTTGGCGTGGCGGCGCATCTCGGCGGTCACCCTGTCCGTGGGCACCCCGAACACCTGAGAGGCGGTGACGGTATGGATGTCCTCCCCGCCGCGGAAGGCGGCCTGCATCACCGGGTCCCCGGAGATGTGGGCCAGCAGCCGCAGCTCGATCTGGGAGTAGTCCGCGTCCACCAAACGGCAGCCCTCGGGCGCGACGAACATCTTCCGCAGCTCCGCCCCCAGCTCGGTGCGCACCGGGATGTTCTGGAGGTTCGGCTCGGTGGAGGAGAGGCGGCCGGTGGCGGTCACCGTGTTCTGGAAGCTGGTGTGGATCCGCCCATCGGCGGCGATCACCTTGGTGAGGCCGTCCACATAGGTGCTCTTGAGCTTGGTGAGCTGCCGGTAGTCCATGATGATGTCGATGATGGGGTGGCGGCCTCGCAGTTTCTCCAGCACCTCCACGTTGGTGGAGTAGCCGGTCTTGGTCTTTTTCACCGGGGGCAGGCCCAGCTCATCGAAGAGGACGTGGCCCAGCTGCTGGGTGGAGTTGATATTGAACTCCGCCCCCGCCAGGGCATAGATGGCGGAGGTATCCGCCTCGATACGGCCGTCCAGCATGGTCCCGAACTCCGCCAGGGCCTTCCGGTCCACCAGCATCCCCGCATCCTCCATCCCGGCCAACACCGGACAGAGGGGGAGCTCCACCTGGTGATAGAGCGTCTCCATCCCAAGCTCTCTCAGGCGGGGCGCCATGGCCCCCTTCAGCGCCCCGATGAGGGCGCAGTGGCTGCTCATGGCCGTCTGCGCCGCTTTGGGGTCGGCCAGGGGGGTGAAGGCGTCGGCGGCCAGATATGTGTCTCTGGCCTTTGGAAGCCCCTGATCGAACCAGGTCATGCCCAGCTTCTCCAGATCGTAGCTGCCGTCGGTGGGGGCCAGGAGATAGGCGGCCAGGGCGGTGTCGAACAGGAAGCCCTCCCCGCAGATCCCCTCTCGCCGCAGGTGGGACAGGAGGGTCTTGACATCGTGGGCGTTCTTCCCGATCTCGGCGGAAAAGAGTGCCTTCAGCACCTCCCCATAGCTCTCCAGCCGGTCGGCGCGGAGAAGGGCGGCCCGGTATCCCCCGCTCTCCTGCCAGACCACGCATACCGCGTCCAGGCTGGGCAGGGCCAGCAGGTCCACGCTCTCCTGCTCCCGCCACGCCGCCAGCAGCGCCTCCGCCCGGGCAGGATCGGATACCGTCTCGACCTCCCGGACCTGGGGCAGCGCCGTCTCCCGGGCGGCCGCCTCCCCCTGCGGGGCCTTCAGGCCGAACTTGTCGATCAGCTTGGCGAACTCCAGCTTCAGGAAGAGCCGATAGAGAGCGGGCTCGTCCGGCCCCTTCCGCAGGGCCTGCTCCGGGGAGAAGTCCAGGGGGGCGTCGGTGCGGATGGTGGCCAAATCGTAGGACATCCGGGCCTGCTCCCGGCCCTCCTCCAGCTTCTTCACCACGCCGGGCTTGGCGGGGGTATCCGGCGCGGTGAACACGTCGGGCAGCCGGGCGTAGATCTCCTCCACCGAGCGGTGCATCTGCACCAGTCCCATGGCGGTCTTCTCTCCGATGCCCTTCACCCCGGGGATGTTGTCGCTGGCGTCCCCCATGAGGGCCTTCAGGTCGATGATGTGGATGGGCTCGAAGCCGTATCTCTCCGCAAAGCTCTCCGGGGTCATGTCGGTAGTCGTGGTCTGCCCCATGCGGGTGGTGACCAGCTTCACCCTGGTCTTGTCCGTGACCAGTTGGAGGGAGTCCTTGTCCCCCGTCACCACCACGGTCTCCCAGCCGGCTGCGGCATCTTTCACCGAAATGGTACCGAGGAGATCGTCCGCCTCCCAGCCGTCCATCTCGTAGCAGGGGATGTTCATGGCTCCCAGCACCTCTTTGAGCAGAGGCAGCTGGGCCGCCAGTTCGTCCGGCATCCCCTTCCGCTGGGCCTTATAGCCCTCGTAGGCCAGGTGGCGGAACGTGGGGGCCTTCCGGTCGAAGCAGACGCACAGGCCCTCCGGCTCCTCCTCCCCCAGCAGCTTCTGGAGGATGGTGAGGAAGCCGTAGACCGCATTGGTGGGAGTGCCGTCCCGGGTCGTGAGCAACTTGACCCCGTAAAAGGCCCGGTTGATAATGGAATTGCCGTCGATCACCATGAGCTTCATGGATGTTCCTCCTGCCGTCAGAGCGTCAAACATTAGATATTAGTATATCAGTTTTCCTGCGCCAGGGCAAGGGAAAGCGTGGAAGCGCATATTTTCATGGAAGACGCTGTAAAACGGCAGACGTTGGGGACCGCTTTCTTGCAGTGTGTCGCTTCTCCCCCTGAGCGGCGCCGGCCCTCGTCCATCGTCGGACGCGGCCCTGTGCCGGATGGCCCCTGTTATCCGGCTCCTCTCGCGCAGACGGCATGTTTTCCCACATCTTCTGTATGGCGTCAATTTTCTGCCCTCAAATCTACGGTTTTTTATTCACATTTTCCTTGACATGCTTTGAATATTATGCTATCCTAACGCTATAATTATTCGTATGTGTGAATAATTATCGGGAAAGAGACTCAGAAAGGATAGGTGACCCTGTAATGACTTACCATGAATGCGCGGCCAAGAAGGTGTTGTCCCTCACCGTCGCGCTGGCCATGGGCGTCAGCCTGTGCGCCCTGCCCACCTTCGCCGCAGAAGGAGAGGAGACGGCTCCTTCCGCCGTTTTTCTCAACACCTCGGATGACGGCGGGGATAACACCATCTCCCTCACCGCCGAGCGGAGCTTCACGGCCAGCATCCCTGTGGACATGACTCTGGAGGAGGCCCAGGAGGCCGCCGGCTCCATCGTCTGGTCCCTGGACTACGACGAGAGCCAGCCCTATGTGGATCCCGAGCTGTTCCCCAACCATAGCGAGGGCGGCGAACTGGAGGACTGGCTGTGCTCCGACGGCGAGACCCCCCTGTTCTCCAATGTGGCGACCACCGCCACCGAGGAAGACGGGCAGGTATATGTGAACGTCTCCTTCGACAACGGCATCTACTTCTACGCCTACGACTGGTCCTCCGGCGGCTACGCCCCCGACGCCAGCGCCCCCCATTCCAACGGCGGCGCTTATCTGGATGTGTGCGGCTGGTATGACCTGAGCGCCTCTCTGGACGGGGAGGAGCTGGGCCAGGTGGCCGTCAAGGTGGCCCCCTATGACGACTTCCACACCATGCAGGAGATCTACGACTCCATCGACGAGCTGGTGGCCTATGCCGAGGAGAACACCGATATCTATGTGGGCAAGTACTCCATGGGCTCCAGCCAGGGCGACAACGGCATGGAGAGCCTGGATATGCCCTATCTGATCATCGCCAGGGACGAGGCCGTCCTGGACAAGTGGCAGGCGATCAAAGAGCAGGCCGAGACCGACCCCACCAGCCTCATCGAGGAGATCGAGGACGGCACCCTCACCGACTACCAGGTGCCTGTGATGTACTCCAACGTCCACGCCAACGAGGTGGCCGCCGCCGACGGCGTGCTCACCTTCGCCTGGATGCTGGTGGAGACCGCCGCCTCCGAGTCCGGCACCATCGACTATGACCGGCTCACCGGCTTCACCGCCGAGGGCGAGGCCGAATTGGCCGAGCAGATGGGTCCTGTGGGCGAGGAGGGCTCCCTGGCCATCCCCGACCTGGTGGCCGATACCGCCACCTATCTGGGCTACATCAAGGGCGAGGAGGCCGACGGCACCACCTCCAGCGAGTCCGTGCCCGTGGACCTGGAGAAGTACTACACCATCGAGACCGAGACCGTGGACATCGACGCGCTCCTGGACGACGTGTTCTTCATCATCGTCCCCGAGGAGAACGTGGAGGGCCGGACCTATGTGACCCGCACCTCCTCCGGCGGCTTCGACCTGAACCGCGACAACTCCTTCCAGACCCAGGCCGAGACCCAGAACATGACCCGGCTCATCGCGGAGTGGAACCCCGTCAGCTTCGCCGAGTTCCACGGCCGGGTGGAGCAGTTCCAGTGCGAGCCCTGCGATCCCCCCCATGAGCCCAACTTCGAGTACGACCTGCTGGCCGAGCATCTGATGGCCGGCGGCGAGGCCCTGGGCATCGCCGCCGTGGCCAACAACGACGGCCACAACAGCTACGTCATCCCCCAGCGCGACTACCTGACCTACACCGGCGAGCAGACCGCCGACGGCGAGGACCAGACCCAGTGGCTCGATCCCTGGGACGATATGTCCACCAGCTACACCCCCCAGTACGCCATGCTCCACGGCACCGTGTCCTACACCGTGGAGGTCCCCGCCTATGACGACTACATGGTCCAGGGCGTGGCCTACGGCCAGCTGGGCCAGTCCAACTACATCGCCCAGAACAAGGAGAGCTATCTCCTCAACCAGACCAAGATCTTCGAGCGGGGCGTCACCAACGCCAACTCCGACGCCTATGAGCTGGTGGGCCAGTGGTTCGCCGACCAGTACGACGTGGAGGGCGCCGAGGCCGAGCTCTTCCGTCCCGAGTACGACGGCGAGGGCCAGAACGGCAACTTCTACCCCGAGTGCTACATCATCCCCCTGGACGGCGAGGAGCAGTCCAACCTCCAGGCCGCCGACGAGATGCTGGAGTACCTGACCCGCAACGGCGTGGACATCATGATCGCCGACGAGGCATTCACCTATGACGGTGTGGAGTATCCCGCCGGCACCGCCGTGGTCTCCATGTACCAGGCCAAGCGGAGCGTGGCCAACGGCGTGCTCTATGACGGCACCGTGATCACCGAGTGGCCCGTCCTCTACTCCGAGGGCATCACCGCCTTCAACTACACCCGGGGCTTCGACATGATCACCTGCGCCGAGCCCGCCGCCTATGCGGAGATCGCCGCCGCCTGCTCCGTGGCCGACGACTGGACCGTGTCCTCCGCCTTCTCCGGCACCACCGGCGGACAGGTCGTCCTGACCAACGCCTCTGAGGACTCCACCGCCGCTGTCAACGCCCTGCTCCAGGCCGGTAAGGACGTGGCTCTCATCACCGAGGGCGCGTACAAGGGCAGCTTCCTGGTCTCCTACGCCGACTGGCAGAGCGTGGCCGGCGACTACCTGATCACCGGCATCGGCGTGGACGATGTCCCCGCCGCCCGCGTCATCACCAAGGTCCCTGTGATCTACATCTCCGGCTATCCCTCTGAGAACACCAGCGGCTTCTACAAGAGCACTCTGGTGAGCGGCGCCTACCAGTACAACTATGACCGCCAGGCCATGGAGCTGCTGGGCTTCGCCACTACCGATGACGCCGCCGAGGCCGACCTCATCATCGGCGCCGCCGCTCTGGACGACCAGGCCCTGGCCGCCGTGCAGGCCGGCACCCCCTATATCGGCTACGGCTCCAACGCCATGCGTTCCGCCACCTCCCTCTTCGAGGACGGCGCGCTGGTGCGGCAGACCGCCGGCAGCAGCGCCATGGACGCTCTGGCCTATGTGACCTATCCCACCGAGAGCCTGATCACCGCCAGTTATGTGGCTGAGGGCGACGATGTCCTCTACGGCTACGGCGCCGGCTATTTCGAGACCATCCCCGAGGGGGCCCAGGTCCTGATCCAGCTGGACAGCTCCAAGGGCCTGCTGGAGGGCTTCCTCCCCAGCACCGGCGCCCACTACGCGGACTTCCTCGATGACTCCATCCAGGCCATCTCCTATCAGGGCGAAGGCGCGGACGGCGCCGACCTGAATGTAGTCCTCTTCGCCAACACCCTGACCAACAAGGTCCACCAGCGGGACGAGTTCAACTTCGTCAGCAACGCCGCTTTCGTCAGCGTGCTGGGCGACGAAGTCCAGGTGCCCGAGGAGCCTGACGTGCCCGAGGAGCCCACTACCGGCGATGACAACGACACGGAGGACTCCTCCACCGTGGTGACCCGTCCCGGCGAGAGCGGCGGCTCCGGCAGCGAGACGCCCGACGAGCCCGGCACCGACATCGACGAGCCTGAGACCCCGCTGGCCCCCGGCGTGTTCACCGACGTGCCCGCCGGCCACTGGGCCTCTGAGGCCATCGAGTATGTGACCGGCCAGGGCTACTTCAACGGCACCTCCGAGACCACCTTCGGCCCCAGCGTGCCCATGAGCCGCGCCATGCTGGCCACCGTGCTGTGGCGGATGGAGGGCCAGCCCGCC
>DWZK01000004.1 GCA_019117605.1 Candidatus Intestinimonas stercoravium
ATGATGTGGTCATATTGTATACTGATTCATACAACAAATTAGTTATGAGCAGATATTTTTTATAGCATAGCAAAACCTGTTAGGTATAGATAACGAAAGTTATCCAATGAAATATCAGTTCCGATAAAAGATGAGCATACAGTTCGACAATTTTTTCTAAGAATATCATTCGTGCCACGATTTTGAATGGGACTCAAATAAAGGAAACGGCGCCCTGGGAGAGATAACGGCCCTCTCCCAGGGCGTTCTCTGTCACAGAAAGAGGGCATCCGCCATCATATAGAGCCCGAAAACGAAAAGAGCTGCGCTCGCAATGGCGACAAGGATGTTTCGGGCGGACCTGTCCAGCCGGAGGTTCAGCAGGGAGCGGACCAGAGTGGCCAGGATGGCCAAAAACACACAAAATTTGAAGAGAAGCATCTCTGTTTTCTCCTTTCCAGGTTTTATTTTCGCTCCCAGAGGAGCCGGTCGTCCTCGAACCGGGCGTCCAGGCTCCCGGTGTCCTTCAGCCAGGAGAGGTAGGAGCGCACGGTGCTCCCCACCAGCACATACTGCTGGAAGTCCATGGTGAGGCCGCAGCCGGTGAAGAGCCGCTGGAGGATGGTCTCGAAGGAGAGGGGCTCCCGGCACAGGTCCAGGATCCGCTCCGCCACCTGGCGGACTTTGGCGATGTTGTAGTCGGCCAGAGCGGCGATATCCTCTGCCGCCTCCGCATGGGCGGGGACAAAGAGGCGGGCGGACAGGCCCTTCACCTTTTCCAGCGTGTCCAGATAGGCGGCCACGTCGTAGAGGAAACCGATCTGGTATTTGTCCAGGGTCTCCCGGCTGGAGAGGCAGTCGGCCAGATATACCACATCGTCGGGGGTGCGGAAGCCCACCATGTCGAAAAAGTGCCCCGGCAGGGGGATGACGGCAAAGCCCTCCGGCAGGGAGGCCGGGACCAGCTCTTCCGCCGGGCTCTCCTTGGCCATGAGGAACTTGTTGCGCAGCTCCCGGAAGGGATAGCCGCCGTAGAGGAAGGAGGGCTCCAGCACCGGATACCGGGTGAAGGCCTGCTCGATGCCCGGGGCGAAGATCCGGCACCCGGTCTGCTTCTGGAGGTACTGACAGCCGCCGATGTGGTCGGCGTTGGAGTGGGTGACGTAGATGGCGGCGAGGCGCCAGCCGTTGGCGTCCAGGATCTGCCGCACCTTCCGCCCCGCGTCCTTGTCGCTGCCGCTGTCGATCAGGCACACCTGGTCTCCCTCCAGCCGCACCAGTCCGATCTTCGCCGGGCACTGGATGTAATAGCTCCTGTCTGTCACCTGGATCAGCTCATACATAGGATCGTGCTCCTCTCTCTGTCTCTTTTTCCTATCATAATACGCGGAGGGCGGAGCCGCAAGAGCGGATATGACGGAAGGCCGGCGGGAGAGACCCCGCCGGCCTTCTTGACGCACGAGTTCAGATGGTGTGGTAGAGGCGGAGCATGGTGAGGATGGACTGCTCCCTGGTGTAGGGCCCTGCGGGGTCGAAGGTCCCGGTATCGGTGCCGCTCATGACGCCGCCGGCCTGGACCCGGCCCACGGCCTCGGAGGCCCAGGAGGAGATGGAGGCCGCGTCGGGGAAGCTGGGGGACCCTGCGGGGAGAGGGGCGCCCACCGCGTCGGAGAGGCGGGCGAGCATAGTGGCGGCCTGCTCCCGGGTCAGGAGGCCGCCGGGGTCGAAGGCGCCGTCCCCCGTGCCGGTGACCACGCCCAGGGCCGCCATCTTCTCCACGTTCTCGTCGGCGGTGTCGGTGAAGGTCACGCGCTCGGTGATGGCCGTGCCCTTGACGGTCTCGTAGAGGCGGGTGGCCAGGGCGCAGAACTCGGCCCGGGTGATGGACTGGGTGTAGGCGCTCCGCAGGTTTTCGGGCACGATGCCGGCGGAGACCGCCTCATCCACCTGCCCGGCGGCCCAGGAGGAGGGCTGGTCCGCGGCGGGCTGGGCGGGGGCCGGGTCCGCGGGGGCAGATGACCCGGCGCCCTCGATCGTGAGCAGGTAGGTGTCGATGGTGTAGTAGCCCTCATCCGACTTCCCGGTCTGGGTGGCGAGGGCATAGCCGTCCACAAAGGCACTCAGGGACTGCCACTCCCCCTCGGGGATGATGGTGTTCCCCTTCAGGTCGATGATGCTGGCCGGCTCGCCGGAGTCCCTCTGGACCATGGCCACGCCGTTGAGGAAAGGGTCCCGCTGCATCTCGCCGTAAAGATAGGGGATGGACACCGCCCCGTTCTGATCCAGCACGCCGTACCGGCCGGAGCTGTATGAGAGGACGAAGCCCCGTTTCATGTAGTTGTCCCACTGGTTCCAGTAGGTGCCGTCCCCGCTGTAGAAGAAGTCCTTGTCGAAGGGGGTCAGGTTGCCCTGGAGGTCGATGAGCATATAGTCCGTCAGGCCCAGGTCCTCCTTGGCCGTCACAGGGAAATAGCCGATGTTATCCGACTCCGTGTACTGAAACCCGACGAACTCCAGCACCGCGTACCCGTTGGAGAAGCGGGTGACGGGCTGGAAGCACTTTGTGTCCTGGGTCACCTTGCTGATGCCGTACGAAGAGGTCCACTCCACCTCGTAGCCGGGCAGCTCCAGGACCGTATCGCCCGCCTTGTCCAGGAGCATGTAATGGAACACATTGGTGGGGGATCCTTTGACCCAGACATAGCCGTCGTTGAAGCCCTCCGCCGAGGTGGAGGTGGGGGAGGCGTAGATGGCCGGGATGACCTCGCTGCCGTTGAGATCCACATAGCCGATCCGGACAGAATGGGTGGAGTCATACACGCAGACCTCGGCCATCCCATCCTGGTAGTCTTCCACCTGGATATACTTGGGCGGTACGATCACATTTCCCTTCATATCCAAAAAGCCATAGCCGGTCTGACCGGTGTAGGGGTCGATGCCCTCGAACTGTTCCCGCCCGTCGCACCAGTCCCGGCTCTCCCAGAGCACGGTATCCCCCTTGAAGTCCTGGTCAGGGGACTCGAAGTAGATGGTGTCGTTCTTCAGGTCGTAAAGGCCGTAGGAGATGTCCTGCCCGGTGGCCTTGTCCCGGCGGATAAAGCTCAGATAGCCGCCCTCATACAGCTGCCGCCAGATCAGGGAGCGGTCCAGCCGCCGGACGGAGATGGTAGTTCCGTCCGATGTGGTGTAGCCGCTGGGGATAGGGTCTCCGTCATAGTCGGTGTAGGCCGGTCCTGCCGCAAAGGCTGTGGGTAGGAGCGTAAGCGCCAGCGAGCATACCAGCAACAGGGAAAAGATCCGTTTTTTCATATTCCTGCGCTCTCCTTTTTCATCAGATGGTGTGGTAGAGGCGGAGCATGGTGAGGATGCTCTGCTCTCTGGTGTAGGGCCCTGCGGGGTCGAAGGTCCCGGTGCCGGTACCGCTCATGACGCCGCCGGCCTGGACCCGGCCCACGGCCTCGGAGGCCCAGGAGGAGATGGAGGCGGCGTCGGGGAAGGTGGGGGAGCCTGCGGGGAGAGGGGCGCCCACCGCGTCGGAGAGGCGGGCGAGCATGGTGGCGGCCTGCTCCCGGGTCAGGAGGCCGCCGGGGTCGAAGGCGCCGTCCCCCGTGCCGGTGACCACGCCCAGGGCGGCCATCTTCTCCACGTTCTCGTCGGCGGTGTCGGTGAAGGTCACGCGCTCGGCGATCGCCGCGCCCTTGACGGTCTCGTAGAGGCGGGTGGCCAGGGCGCAGAACTCAGCCCGGGTGATGGACTGGGTATAGGCGCTCTGCAGGCTCTCGGGCACGATGCCGGCGGAGATCGCCTCATCCACCTGCCCGGCGGCCCAGGAGGAGGGCTGATCCGCGGCGGGCTGGGCGGGGGAGCCCGGCTGGGAGGCGGAAGCACCGCCTGTGATCTGTCCAGTCGCGGCATTATAGACTTTGCCGGGGCCGGTATAAGTGCCCTCGTGGGCTTCCAGCACATAGTACCATGTATCCAATACCGATGAGCTATTAGCCATCAGTCTGATCGTGAGCAGCGCCAAGCCGTCGTTAAAGTTGGTCACATCTAGAGTGAACTCTGTGTAACCATTGACATTGTAGGCTTTGCGAGCTTCCTCTAATGCACGATTTTCTTCATCCTCTCCCACGATGTCGACAAAATGGCTGGGAATGACCCTGTTGCCCTTTTTGTCGACGATAAGGGTTCGATCTTGAAAGTGACCACTTGAACCTTTTGCAAGGCCGCTGTCGAAATATGTAATACCGGAAGCTATCTTCCCCGGCTCTATGACAATGTTACCGTGGATGTCGACAGCGCCAATTCCTCCGCCGCTACCACCTTCCGTATTGGTGAGATCTACGATAATGAGCCCGTCGTGCACCACGCTGCGGGGACTCGCGGTCAGGGGTGCACTGGGAGCGATACGCCCGACCTCGTTGCCCTTAGTGTCAATAATGAGATATATAGGATACCGGCTCCCGTCGCGTTCTTCCTCAATGATGGCATGACCTTCGGAAAAGTAACTGCCGACAGAACTGTCCGGGGTATAGCTTCCATCCAGCAGCTCCAGCTTGCAGTTTTCCCCGTCGCCCTGATACAGAGTGATGGCCGCGTCGCCGTTCTTGTCGATGTAGCCGACAAAATAATCGCCGTTATCTAAATACCCGCTCCACGGCGCGACCCCCTCACTGAAAAAACTTACCTCTTCATCGTCGTATGGCCCAAGTACCTTGTTGCCGTTCTTGTCGATATAGTACCAGCCCTCATATGTACCGTCACTGACAGCCGCCAGGCCGTCGCTGAAAGCATAAGCCTCATAAAATTGCGGCTCGATGGCTACATTGCCGTCCTCATCCAGATAACCGATAAGCTCTGTTTCATGGTCAATGAACGCGCACATACCGTCATAAAACTGTAAAGCATCGCTTTGGCCGAAGTTGCTTCCTACGTTATCGGTGATATCTGCATCGGTTTCAAACACAGTGCCGTTCCTGTCTATGTAGTGCACCGCCGCGTAGCTGCCTGTCAGATAGCCATACGCATCGCGTTCTTCTTCTCCAGTGGTGAACCCTATCCAACCACCGTGGAACCCGCCTGTGTCATTGCTTCCCAGCACAAAGTCGACGTCCAGCGGCAGTTTGAACGGTGTCGCCGTAATATACAGGCCGTCGCCCTGAAAAGCGTCGGGCAGAGAGGGCGGCGTATAGCCCGCCGCGACCGCCGATGTTGGCAACATGGATATTGACAGCATACAAACTAGCAATAGTGAGAATATGCGTTTTTTCATTATCTCGCTCTCTCCTTTTCCCTTTATCAAATGGTGTGGTAGAGGCGGAGCATGGTGAGGATGGACTGCTCCCTGGTGTAGGGCCCTGCGGGGTCGAAGGTCCCGGTGCCGGTACCGCTCATGATGCCGCCGGCCTGGACCCTGCCCACGGCCTCGGAGGCCCAGGAGGAGATAGAGGCGGCGTCGGGGAAGGTGGGGGACCCGGCGGGGAGAGGGGCGCCCACCGCGTCGGAGAGGCGGGCGAGCATGGTGGCCGCCTGCTCCCGGGTCAGGAGGCCGCCGGGGTCGAAGGCGCCGTCCCCCGTGCCGGTGACCACGCCCAAAGCGGCCATCTTCTCCACGTTCTCGTCGGCGGTGTCGGTGAAGGTCACGCGCTCGGCGATGGCCGTGCCCTTGACGGTCTCGTAGAGGCGGGTGGCCAGGGCGCAGAACTCAGCCCGGGTGATGGACTGGGTATAGGCGCTCCGCAGGCTCTCGGGCACGATGCCGGCGGAGACCGCCTCGCTCACCTGCCCGGCGGCCCAGGAGGAGGGCTGGTCCGCGGCGGGCTGGGCGGGGGAGCCCGGCTGGGAGGCAGAGCCGCCGCCGGTCACCTGCCCGGTGGCCGCGTCATACACCTTGCCGGTGCCGGTATAGGTGCCCTCGTGGGCTTCCAGCACATAGTACCACCTGTCGGCTATCGACATACCATTCGACCAGAGCTCTACCGTAAGCAGCGCTGTGCCTTCTTCGAAGTTCGTGGCGTGCAATTGCAGAGACATCGCGCTTCCGGGGAAACAGCTCATGAGCTCTTCGTCGAGCTGCTCTTCCGGTACATTGGCCGCTTCAGCAAACTTGCCCGGGATGACCGTGTTCCCCTTCTTGTCGACGAAGAGTCCGCTATCGCTCGAGCCCCGGACGAGCCCGCTGTCGTAGTATGCGTTGCCCGCGGCTATCTTGCCCGGCTCTACGACGATGTTCCCATGGATGTCGACAGCCCCGATCCCCGCACTGCCGTTGGCATCGGTATCATAGAAGTCCACTATGATCAGACCGTCATGGACAACGCTGAGGATGTTGGCGGTCAGCGGCGCGCTGAGGGCTATGCGGCCGACCTCGTTGCCCTCCGTATCTATGATGATATGGATCGGATACCGGCTCCCGTCGCGTTCCTCCCTGATGATGGCGTGACCCTCGGAAAAGTGACTGCCATCATAATAGTCCGGGGCATGACCTTGTGTATCCAGCAGCTCCAGCCTGCAGTTTTCCCAGTCGCCCTGGTACAGGGTGATGGCCGCGTCGCCGTTCTTATCGAGATAGCCGACGAAATAATCGTCGCTGCGTCCATCACCATCAGTATCCAGATAGTCGCTCCAAGGCAGGAGCCCGTCGCTGAAGAAGGGAGGATGATCGAAGGAGTAGAGGGGGCCCAGGACTTTGTTCCCGCTCTTGTCGATATAGTAGAATTCATCGCTCAACTCCTCATAGACAGCGGCCAGTCCATCGCTGAAGGCGGAGACCTTGGTGAAACGGGGCTCGATGGCCACGTTCCCCGCCTCGTCCAGATAGCCGAAGCGCTCTGTCTCCCTGTCGTAAAACGCGCACATCCCATCGTAGTAGTTGAGCGCGGCGCTCTGATCGAGGTCGGAGCCCACGTTGTTGCAGGTCTCCACCTCGGTCTTGAGCACGTTGCCGCCCTTATCTACATAGTGCAGCGCCATATAGCTGTCCACCAAATAGCCGTAGCCGTCGCGTTCTTCTTCCTCGGCAAGGAACTTCGCCCATCCGCCATGAAAGCCGGCGGAACTGTCGCTGTCCGGCACAAAGCTGCCAGCCAGCTTTGGCTCGAGCGGCGTCGCAGTGATGTACAGGCCGTCGCCCTGAAAGACATCGGGCAGAGTGGGCGGAGCATAGCCCGCCGCCGAGGCCGTCGGTATGAGCGTGAGGGAGAACATGCATACAAACAGTGATGCCATGAGACGTTTTTTCATGTCCACATCGTTCCTTTCTTCAAAGATCCCCGCCCGGCGGGTGAGAGAAAAAGAGCCGGGGCATGGCGAACATGCCCCGGCCCGCAGCCGGGAAGATCAGTCGGGCTGGATGCGTATGGTGATCGTATCGCTGTTGTACCGCTGGGGCAGGTCGAAGGTGTAGTAGTTCTCCTCCAGGTGGTACACGTCGTAGGAGACCAGATAGCCGTAGCCCACATAGAAGAACTGCCTGCCGCCGTAGGTGTCCCGATACTCGCCCTTGAAGCCGCACTCCTCCAGCACCGCCTCGTAGTCGGTGAAGAAGAAGGGGTCGATGGCGGGCGGGAACGCGCCGCCGGCGGCCTCCTGGGCCTCGGGAGCGCTGTAGGTGAAGGTGATCATATCAGCGGTGAGGGCCTCGGCGGCGTCGATCAGGGCCTGCATCTCGCCGGGCAGGCGGATGTCGCTGTCCTCCTCGGGCATGGGCTCGATGCCGTAGAGGGCGCCGAAGTCGGGGACGGGCAGGCCGTCATAGAGGACGTAGTCGGTGTCCGGCATGTCCGGCTCGGGCTCCTGGACCCCCAGGGAGTTGAAGGCGGTCTGATAGGCCAGATACACCGGCTGGGCGTCGGCCCGGGTGAAGGTGCTGCCGTCAAAGACGAAGCAGTCCTCGGGCATGGTCAGGTTGGCGTTGAAGGTGCGGGTGCCGGTGGTGTTGGTGTAGAAGTCATTGAGTTCGAACCCCTCTCCGGTCTCATTGCTGTAACAGTCGCCGTAGTTGATGTTCAGGGTGACATGGCAGATATTGGGGTCGCCGTTGTAGGGCTCGGAGGTCATGGTGTAGGTGCCGGTGAGGAAGAAATAGTCATCGTTATCCAGACTGTGGCGCACATAGGTGAACTGATTGCCGTTGAAGATGATCTCTTCCTCATTGTCGAACTGAAAAGCGGGCACGATGCTGGTGAGGGAGGGGTCCCGGTGGGCGTACCAGGTGCCCTGGATGTCGTCCTGGGTCAGCATCCCGTCGAACTTCTTGGTGGTGGAGGAGACCGCCGGAGCCTGGGTCTGGGCGGCGGAGAGAGTGAAGGTCTTGCGCTGGGACTGGTCGGCCATGCGGGTGACGATGGTGGCCACCTCGGAGCGCTGGATGGAGGACTCCGGGTTGAAGGTGCCGGCGGCGTCGCTGCCGGTGAGGATGCCGGCGTTGTAGAGCTTCAGGGCGGCGGCGGCGTAGGTGGCGTTGGCAGGCACGTCGGGCAGAGAGGCGACGCTGTTGATGGCGGGCAGGGCCTCGTCAGGCAGGGCGGCCGCCAGGATGGAGGCGAACTGGGCCCGGGTGGCGGCGGGGACGTAGGTGCTGTAGGCTCCGGCGGCAATGATGCCATTCTGGATGGCATAGTCCACATAGGACTGATACCAGGGGTCCCCGCCGGAGAAGTCGGCGTTGTCCCCCACATAGATGCTGTGGAGGCGGGCGGCCAGGGCCACGGCCTCGGCCAGGCTCAACTTGCCGGAGGGAATGAAAGCGGTGTCGCTGGTGCCGGTCATGAGGCCCAGCTCGTAGGCGGACTGGACCCCGGCGGCGAACCAGCTCCCGGCGGGCACGTCGGCGAACTGGCCGGGGGTGTAAGTGTTGGACTTCTGGAAGTTGCTCAGCCCGGCGGCGGAGGCTATACCGGGAAGGGCGCTCGCGGCCATCACGCCGGCCAGGAGCAGGGATACGATGCGTTTTTTCATATTGTGTCCTCCTGTTACTTGAAATTTTAACTTTGTCCCAGTGAGGGTCAGTCGGGCTGGATGTAGATGACGATCTCATCATCCCCATAGTTATTGCTTCCGGTGATGTAGGACAGGTCCAGATGGATGATATCGTAGGAGACCAGATAGCCGTAGCCCACATAATAGAACTGGAGGTCGCCGCTGAGATTCCGGCGGAACTCGCCCTTGAAGCCGCAGGCCTCCAATGCCTCCTCATACTCCTGGAAGAAGTCCACGTCCAGGGCGGGCGGGACGAAGGAGCCGGTCTGCTCCTGCACGTCCTTGGCCCGGTAAGAATAAGTAGTCATATCCTCAGTATAAGACTCCACTAGATCCTGGAGCAGCCCCATCTCGCCGGTCCAGTCTATGTCCTCTTCCGGCATGAGCTCCAGATCATAGATCGCGCCGAAGTCAGGGATGTCCGGGAAGGCGGCGTACATGGGATACCCTGCGTCCGAGGGGTCCTGGAGACCGCCAAAGTTGGCCAACAAGGTCTGGTACTCTGTGATGGCTGTGGGCTCTGCACGGTAGAAAGTGGCCCCCGCCCAGATGAAACAGTCTTCGGGCACTGTCAGATTGGTCGTGAAGGTATAGGTGAAGGTCTTGCTGCCGTTGTTGGTCACGCCGCTGTCGGTGCTGCAGGTGATGTCGTCATAGGTGACATCCAGTGTCAGGCGGCGGACGTTCTCGTCCCCGTCGATGGGCTCAGAGGTCATGGTATAGGTGCCATCCTGGACGGAATAGGTGGTATGGTCGGAGAACTCATGGGAGACTACCCGGGTGAAATGGTCGCCGGAGAAGGTGTATTCATACAGACTGCCGTCAGTGTAGACCGCAGACCAAGTGCCTTCCAGATCCGCCTGGGTCCGCATGGGGGAGCGGCCCTGCTGGGCGGGCCCCTGGGTCTGGGCGGCGGAGAGGGTGAAGGTCTTGCGCTGGGACTGGTCGGCCATGCGGGTGACGATGGTGGCCACCTCGGAGCGCTGGATGGAGGACTCCGGGTTGAAAGTGCCGGCGGCGTCGCTGCCGGTGAGGATGCCGGCGTTGTAGAGCTTCAGGGCCGCGGCGGCGTAGGTGGCGTTGGCGTCCACGTCAGGCAGGACGGTGACGGTGTTGATGGCAGGCAGGGCCTCGCTGGGCAGGGCGGCGGCCAGGATGGAGGCGAACTGGGCCCGGGTGGCAGTGGCGCTATAGTCGCTGTACGCCCCGGAGGGGATGACGCCGTTCTGGATGGCGTAGTCCACATAGGGCTGGTACCAGGCGGCGCCGCCGGTGAAGGAGGCCCCGTCTCCCGTATAGATGCTGTGGATGCGGGCGGCCAGGACCACGGTCTCGGCCAAGGTCAGATCGCCGGAGGGATCGAAAGCATTGGCACCGGTGCCGGTCATGAGGCCCAGCTCGTAGGCGGACTGGACCCCGGCGGCGTACCAGCTCCCGGCGGGCACGTCGGCGAACTGGCCGGGGGTGTAGGTATTGGACTTCTGGAAGTTGCTCAGCCCGGCGGCGGAGGCTATACCGGGAAGGGCGCTCGCGGCCATCACGCCGGCCAGGAGCAGGGACAGGACGCGTCTTTTCATCGCATGGGCTCCTTTCCTGTGATAACTGTTTTTTTGCTAAGATCTTGTGCTCTAAATATAGCCGTTTCTGCACATATTGTCAATGTAGCCAGGCTAATAATGGAAAGGAAAAAGCAGGGGAGAGGGTTGTCCATCCCGGCCCCAAAAAGGGACGTCCCGCCGCCGGCGGCAGCGGGACGCGGCGCCGCCCGGTCCGGCGCGCTCAGCCTTGGCGCTCCCGGAGCCCGGCGGCCAGCTGAGCGTTGAGGGCCCCCAGGATATCCAGGAGGAGCTGGTTCTGCTGCCGCAGCAGGGCGGCCACCTCCGGATCCCGAAAAGCGGCGGGGCTGAGGGCGGCGGGGCGGTGGACCCGCATCTCCGGCTCCGATGCTGGGCGGGCCCCGAAGGGGGCGCGCGGAGGCGTGGGGGGCTCCAGGTCCGACACCCGCGCATAGAGGGGGGCGGGAGCGGAGCGGGAGGGCTGGGCGGCCCTGCGGGAGCAGGGCCGGTCTGATCTGGCCATGGGATCACCTCTCTTTCCGGGCTATCCTATGCGCCTTTTTCCCCGCAGGTGCGGAAGATCGGGGCGCGAGGGGGCCTTTTTGACCGGGAGAGGCGTGGCGGAGGGGGCCTCTTTATCTGGACAGAGACAGTTGACTTTTGCGCCGGAAAGAGGTAGACTCTAAAAGTGTCTCATATGAAACAAAAGGAGGGGGGGACCATGGCGGCGGACTGGAGGAGAGAGGAGCTCTCCCTGCTGGCGGGGACCTTCCTCTTCCGGGGGACGGACCCGGCGCTGGTGCGCCGGGCGGCGGAGGACCCCCGCTGCACCCGGGAGACCTTCCCCAAGGGGGCGCGGCTCTACAGCCCCCGCCATTTCCGGCGGAGCCTGGGCGTGGTCCTGGAGGGGACGGTGCGGGTGACCAAGGGGCGCCTGGTGGTCAGCGCCCTGGGGCCGGGGGAGCTCTTCGGCGCGGCGGCCCTCTTCCACAGCAGGGACCGCTACGAGACCACGCTCACCGCCCGGACCCCCTGCACCGCCGCCTTCCTGCCCCAGGATCTGGTGGAGGAGCTGCTGGGGGAGTCCCGGGCCCTGTGCCGGAACTATATCGGCTATCTCTCCGACCGCATCCACTTCCTAAACCGGCGGATCGAGGGGCTCACCACCCCGGGCGCGGTGGGCAAGCTCTCCCGCTATCTGCTGGAGGAGGGCCGGAGGGGGGGAGAGCTCTCCTGCTGCGCCACCGAGCTGGCCCGCCGCCTGGACGTGAGCCGGGCCTCCCTGTACCGGGCCTTCGAAGAGCTGGAGGCCGCCGGGGCCATCCGCCGGGAGGGCAAACGGCTGCTCCTGTTGGACCGGGAGGGCCTGGAGGCCCGCCTGTGACCCGCCCTCCATCCATCGCGCTTTTGCTCACCTCTATTATAATTTATGATAAGGAGAAGGAACGACATGAAGAAGAAGCTGCTATCCCTGACCCTGGCCCTGGCGATGTCCCTGGGCCTCCTGGCCGGCTGCTCCGGCGGAGAGCCGGAGGGCTCCTCCGCGCCCCCGGAGACCACGCCCCCGGCGGAGACCACCGCGGCGCAGCCCACGGAGAGCCCCGAGACCGAGACCGTCCGCATGGCGGTGCTCAACGGCCCCACCGGCGTGGGGGCCGCCAAGCTCATGGCGGACAGCGAGGCCGGGACCACCGCCCAGGCCTATGACGTGGAGGTCTATACCGACAACAGCCAGGTGTCCGCCGCCCTCACCAACGGGGACGTGGACATCGCGGCCATGGCCTCCAACGTGGCGGCCAACCTGTACAACAAGAGCGGCGGCGGCATCCAGCTCATCTCGGTGAGCGGCCTGGGCGTGCTCTATATCCTGGAGAACGGGGAGAGCGTGGACACCATGGCTGACCTGGAGGGCCGGACCCTCTATGCCACCGGCCAGGGCGCCAACCCGGAGTATGTGCTCAACTACCTGCTCACGGAGAACGGCGTAGACCCCGCCGACGTGGACATCCAGTGGCGCACCGCCCAGGAGGTCTCCGCCCTCATGGCCACCGGCGAGGCGGAGCTGTGCATGCTCCCCGTCCCCGCCGCCACCAGCGTCCTGGTCCAGAACGACGGCGTGCGGGAGGCCCTGGACCTCTCCGCGGAGTGGGACGCCCTGGACAACGGCAGCCGGCTCACCATGACCACCATCGTGGCCCGGACGGACTTCATCCAGGAGCACCCCCAGGCGGTGGAGGCCTTCCTGAGCGACTACGCCGCCTCGGTGGCCTTCATGACCGGGGAGGAGAGCCCGGCGGAGGGGGAGGCCGGCCCCGCCCAGCTGGCCGCCCAGTACGGCTTCGTGGCCAGCGAGGCCGTCGCCGAGGCCGCCATCCCCAAGTGCGCCCTGACCTGCATCACCGGCGTCAACGACATGCGCCGGGCCATCCAGGGCTACTATGAGGTGCTCTATCAGGCCGCCCCCGACTCCATCGGCGGCGCGGTGCCCGACGACGGGTTCTACTACGAGGCCGCGTGAGCCGAAGCCCGGCGATGACGGATGAGGAGGGACCGCCCTTGGCGAGGAAGCTTTGGAGGAGGGCGGCCCCTCTTCTTTTCTGGCTGCTGGTGTGGGAGCTGCTGGCCCTGGCGGTGGACCGCAGGGCCCTGGCGGCCGCCTGGACGGCGGGGGACTGGGGCGGCGTCCTGGAGGCGCTGCGGTACGGCCAGGAGCTGCTCCTGCCCGCCCCCCTGGCGGTGGCGGAGGAGCTGCTGGAGCTGGCCGCCGGGGCGGAGCTCTGGCGCACCGCCGCCCTCTCCCTGCTGCGCATCTTCGGGGGGGCCCTGGCGGGCACCATACTGGGGACGGCCCTGGCCGCCGCCACCTCCGCCAGCCCCTGGGCGGACCGGCTCCTCTCCCCGGCGGTGAAGGTGGTGCGGGCGGTGCCCGTGGCCTCCTTCATCGTGCTGGTGCTGCTGTGGGTGGAGCGGGACCTGGTGCCGGTGACGATCTCCGCCCTCATGGTGCTGCCGGTGATATGGGGCAGCGTGTCCAAGGGGGTGGCCCAGACCGACGGGCAGCTGCTGGAGCTGGCCCGGGCCTACCGCTTCGGCAGGTGGAAGACCCTCTCCCTGGTGTATGTGCCCTCCGTCCTGCCCTACTTCGCCAGCGGCTGCCGCACCGCCCTGGGCCTGGGGTGGAAGGCGGGAGTGGCCGCCGAGGTGCTCTGCCTCCCGGCCGCCGCCATCGGCTCCCAGATCTATTTCGCGAAGATCTATCTGGAGACCACCGCCCTCTTCGCCTGGACCCTGGTGGTGATCGCGCTCAGCTTCGCCCTGGAGCAGGCGGTGGGGCGGCTGCTGGGGCGGCTGGACAGATGGAAAGGAGGAGGACCATGCCAGAGCTCCGGGGACTGACCCTGTCCTTCGGCCCCAAACGGGTGCTGGAGGGGTTCTCCCTCTCCCTGCCCGGAGAGGGGATCACCGCCCTGTCGGGGCCCTCCGGCTGCGGCAAGACCACCCTGCTCCGGGTCCTGGCGGGGCTGGAGCCCCTTCAGGCCGGCACAGTGGAGGGCCTGGACCCGGCGGACACGGTGCTCCTCTTCCAGGAGAACAGGCTCCTCCCCTGGCGGACGGCGGCGCAGCAGATCGCCGACGTCCTGCCCGGAGCCGGGCGGGGGGACGCGGAGGCGTGGCTGGCCCTGGCGGGCCTGGCGGGAGAGGGAGCGCGGTATCCGGCCGCCCTCTCCGGGGGGATGGCCCGCCGGCTGGCCCTGGTCCGGGCCATGGCCCTGGCGGCGGAGCGCCGGGCCTGGCTCCTCCTGGACGAGCCCTTCACCGGGGTGGACGAGGGGCGGGCGGAGGCGCTCATGGAGGCGGTCCGGGGCCTGGGCCTGCCGGTGCTCCTGTGTGCCCACGAGGCCCACACCCTCTCCATGGCCGACCGGGTGGTGCGCCTCTCCGGGCCGCCTCTGGCCGCGATAGGGGAAAAGAGAGGAGATCTTCCCGATTTTTCCCGTAAAGGTCCATAAGATCCTTGCAATACCGGCGTCTATATGATATACTACAGGCGCATTTTCCTGTAAGTATCCGTCAAGAGTGGGGCTCGCCCCGCTCTTTCTTATTGGAAAAAAGTGAAATGTAATTTACTGGAACGTTCAATGTCCGGGAGGAGGGGCAGGGATGCCGAAGGTAACGGAAGTGGCGGCCCAGCTGGCCGCCCCCATCGTCGGCCAGTGCGGCTGCACGCTCTGGGATGTGGAGTATGTCAAAGAGGCGGGGGAGTGGTACCTGCGGGTCTACATCGACAAAGAGGGCGGGGTCTCCATCAACGACTGCGAGGCGGTGAGCCGTCCCCTCTCCGACGCCCTGGATGAGGCGGACCCGATCGAGGGAAGCTATACCCTGGAGGTCTCCTCCGCAGGGGCGGACCGGGCGCTCAAGAAGCCGGAGCACTTCCAGCGGTATCTGGGCGAGCAGGTAGACGTGCGCCTCTACCGGGCCCGGGAGGGGCGGAAGGAGCTCACCGGCGCCCTGAAGTCCTATGACGGCGGGGACGTGGTCCTGGAGCTCCCCGGCGGGGCGGAGGCCGCCCTGGAGAAGAAGGACGTGGCCCAGGTACGGCTCCATGTGAGCTTCTGAGGAGCTGAAAGGAAGTACCATCAAGGCGCAGCCGCGGGCCTTTTCCCACCGCGGCACATCAGGGGCGGCCCACCGCCGCCCAAAGGAGAGTATGCAACGTGCCCAGAAAGACGACGAAAAAGCCCAGCAACGAGAGCGACGGGAAGGAATTCTTCGCCGCCATCCGGCAGATCGAGCAGGAGAAGGGGATCCCTGCCGGTTACATGATGGAGAAGATCACCCAGGCCCTGGCCTCCGCCTACAAGCGGGACCACGAGGGGGCGGGGGACAACATCGAGGTGAAGGCCAACCCCGACACCGGCGAGGTGAAGATGTACGTCCTCAAGGACATCGTGGAGGAGGTGGACGATCCCGCCACCGAGATCGCCCTCTCCGACGCCCAGCGGGCCATCCCCCACGCCCAGCTGGGGGACGTGGTGCGCATCGAGGTCAAGCCCAAGAACTTCGGCCGCATCGCCGCCCAGACCGCCCGGCAGGTCATCATCCAGGGCATCCGGGAGGCGGAGCGGGGCATGGTCTATGACGAGTTCAGCTCCAAGGAGCACGAGATCCTCACCGGCGTGGTCACCCGCATCGACCCCCGCAGCGGCGCGGCCTCCCTGCGGATCTCCTCCAGCAGCGAGTACACCGAGGCCTTCCTCGCCCCCGGCGAGCAGGTCAAGGGGGAGGCCATCCGCGAGGGGGACCGGTTCCGGGTGTATGTGGTGGAGGTGCGCCGCTCCACCCGGGGGCCCCAGGTGCTGATCTCCCGGACCCATCCGGGCCTGGTGAAGCGGCTCTTCGAGCTGGAGATCCCCGAGATCTTCGACGGCACCGTGGAGGTCAAGTCCATCGCCCGGGAGGCGGGCAGCCGCACCAAGATCGCCGTCTGGTCCGCCGACCCCAACGTGGACCCCATCGGCGCCTGCGTGGGCCCCGGCGGCCAGCGGGTCAACAACATCGTGGAGGAGCTCCACGGAGAGAAGATGGACATCATCAAGTACAGCGACGACCCGGCGGAGTATGTGGCGGCCGCCCTCTCCCCCTCCGACGTGGTGCGGGTGGACCTGCTGCCCGACGGGAAGAGCTGCCGGGTGCTGGTGCCCGACGACCAGCTCTCCCTGGCCATCGGCAAGGAGGGCCAGAACGCCCGGCTGGCCGCCAAGCTCACCGGCTATAAGATCGACATCAAGCCGGAGTCCGACCCCGGCGAGCTGCCTGCCGCCGAGGAGGCCGAGGTGGAGATCGCCGAGGAGCCGGAGGAGCCCATCGACATCGAAGAGTAAGGCCGGCGCGTCCCCAGCGCCGGCGAGGAAGGAGGCGGCCATATGCCCAAGAAGATCCCCATGCGGCAGTGCGTGGGCTGCCGGGAGATGAAGGAGAAGCGGGCCCTCATCCGGGTGGTCAAGTCCCCCGAGGGGGAGATCTCCCTGGACTTCCGGGGCAAGAAGCCGGGCCGGGGGGCCTATCTCTGCCCCGACCCGGACTGCCTGGCCAGAGCCAGGAAGTCCAAGGCCCTGGAGCGGGCCTTCTCCGCGCCGCTGCCCCCCGAGGTGTATGAGGCGCTGGAGCAGCAGATGCAGGACGGAGAGGAGGGGGACCATGGCGAACGGTGAGGACGCCCTCCGCCTCCTGGGCCTGGCCCGGAAGGCGGGCCGGCTGGAGATCGGCGAGGAGCCCGTGGCCGCCGCCGCCCGGGCCGGGAAGGCCCGGCTCATCCTGGCCGCCGCCGACGCGGCGGACAACACCCTCCGCCGGGCCCATCACTTCACCCAGGAGGGGAACGCCCCCCTGATGGAGGTCCCCTGGACCAAGGGGGAGCTGGGGCTGGCGGCGGGGCGCAGCAGCTGCGCCCTGCTGGCCTTCACCGACGCGGGGCTGGCGGCCTCTTTCGCCGCCAAGCTCTCCGCCCTGGATCCGGAGCGCTACGGCGAGGCCGCGGAGCGGCTCTCCGCCAAGGCCCAGCGGATCCTCCAGCGGCAGAAGGAGAAGCGGCGGCAGGAGAAGGCCCTCCAGAAGGAGGCCCAGCGGCCCTGGTGCGCGCCGTCCAGCGGGGCGGAGCGCCGGCTGGCGGAGAAGAAGGGGCGGAAAACAGGCGGGAAGCCCGGGGCCTCGGCCTCCCGCAAGCCCAGACAGAAGGCCGGGAAACGCGGAGGAGGGCGTCAGGTGACGTGAAAAAGTCCACATGAGACCGCGGATGCGGAAGAGCGGACCGAACGATATCCGGCGGATCGCTCCAATATGAAGGCGCAAGGCCCGCCCGGCGCATTGAGTCTTCATATTGGAGCGATCCCCACGAGTTACGATGGAGGGATCCTATTTGAGTAGTTTGATCAAGTATAGAGTGCACGAGGTGGCCAAGGACTTCGACCGCCCCACCAAGGAGATCACGGACATCCTCACCAAATACGCCAGCGCCCCCAAGAACCACATGCAGGTGCTGGAGGACAGGGAGCTGTCCATCATCTTCGACTATCTCACCCAGCACAATCAGGTGCAGAGCATCGAGAGCATCTTCGCCGACACCTATCACGAGCCCAAGCCCGCCCAGCAGCCCGCCGCCCAGGGCGGCAAGCAGCCCCAGCAGGGCGGCGGCCAGAAGCAGCAGGCCCACCAGAACGGCGGCAAGAGGCCCCAGGGCCAGCCGCAGGGCGCCCAGAACAATGGCCAGCAGAAGCAGCAGCCCCATCAGAACGGCGGCCGGAGCGGCCAGAACGGCCAGGGCGGCGGGAACAGCAGCGGCAGCGCCGCCAAGCCCGCCCACCAGCAGCCCTCCCGCCGGGTCCCCGAGAAGAAGATCGTGGACACCCGGAAGAGCGGCAACGTGAACCTGGAGAAGTACGACGAGCGGCTGGAGGACCTGGCCGCCGGCAAGACCAAGCAGATGCAGGCGGGCAAGCAGAAGTTCCAGGGCCGCAACGCCAATCAGCGCCGGGGCGGCGGCAGCTTCGGCAACAAGCGCCGCCAGGAGGAGCAGGACCGGATGCGCCGGCTCCAGCTGGAGATCGCCAAGAAGGCCCCCACCAAGGTGCTGATCCCCGACGAGATCGCCGTGGGCGAGCTGGCCTCCCGGATGAAGAAGACCGGCGCCGAGGTGGTCAAGTGCCTCATCAAGAACGGGGTCATGGCCTCCCTCTCCGACGTGATCGACTACGAGACCGCCGCCATCATCGCCGAGGAGATGGGCTGCAAGGTAGAGCACGAGGTCATCGTCACCATCGAGGAGAAGCTGATCGACACCGCCGAGGATAAGCCCGAGGACCTGGTGCCCCGGGCCCCCGTGGTGGTGGTCATGGGCCATGTGGACCACGGCAAGACCTCCCTGCTGGACTATATCCGCTCCGCCCACGTGGCCTCCGGCGAGGCCGGCGGCATCACCCAGCACATCGGCGCCTATCAGGTGGACGTGGGCGGCAAGCCCGTCACCTTCCTGGACACCCCCGGCCACGAGGCCTTCACCGCCATGCGGGCCCGGGGGGCCATGATCACCGACATCGCCATCCTGGTGGTGGCCGCCGACGACGGCATCATGCCCCAGACCGTGGAGTCCATCAACCACGCCAAGGCCGCCGGCATCCCCATCATCGTGGCCATCAACAAGATGGATAAGCCGGAGGCCAACCCCGAGCGCATCAAGGAGCAGCTTACCAAGTACGAGCTGGTGC
>DWZK01000033.1 GCA_019117605.1 Candidatus Intestinimonas stercoravium
GCAGAAAAAATACACTTTTCTATATCTGCTATCATCTCCTGACGAGCATAATCGCAAAGCCCCTCAAAGTCGATCTCCTCTTCCATCGTACAGACATAATTCTGCTCATATTTACGGTCTAGATATCGTTCAACTAATGCTTTGAGTCTACGGCGATCCATGCCATCCTTTATCTTCTCCCTGAATACGTCCATTCCGATCGTTGCAACATATTCGGCCAAAAATCTCGCTGGCATGGATCTCCCTTCCTTTCACCTATGGTCCATATATCTTTTGCTCTCCCCTAAGAGCTGTATGATAAAAGTTTATCACGACCACATCGCCATCACTACCCCTGCCGACATAAAAACTTCATATGTCCAATTCTGTACACAGTCTTCGTGTTGCATTCTAGACATATGAAGTCTCATATTCCCATTATTTATCCCGCCATAAGAGGGAGGCCGCGCAGGACGGGGGACCGGATGCCCCGTTGGATCTCCTGGGCGTGGTCCAGCAGAAAGTCGCTGCCGCTCCCGGTGAGCCCCTGCTCCTTCAGCCCTTGGATGATATCCGCGCTCAGCGCCTCGATCTCCTCCTCCTGCGCGCCGGGATCCCCCTCCGCCACGCGCGTCATGCGCGCCGCCGCCGCCCTGGCCAGGGCAGAGCCCTCGCCCAGCGCCCGGTGGGCCCACTTGTAATAGGGCCGGTAGCGCCGGTCCAGCAGGAAGATAGCGGCCTGCGCATGGTCGATGAAGGCCGCCAGCGCCTGCATGGCCGCCACCCGCTCTCCCCGCCGGAGGCAGCGGACATAATTGTACTGGCCCGACTGGGCCGCCAGGGCGCACTGGGCCGCCAGCTTCTTCCGCCGCACGTCCTCCGGATAGTACCCCAGCAGGACCTCCCGGAAGGCGGTGAAGGCCCCCTCCCGGTCCAGGAAGACCTTTCCGTTGGTGCACACGTTCAGGGCCTGGTCGGGCAGGGCGAACCACTGTACCTCGTCCTTGGGGGGCTCCCGGCGGCCCAGGAAACGCTGGTAGAAGGCCCCGATCTCGAAGACGCCCACCCGGCCGGCGCTCATCTCGCTCTCCCGCAGCCTGCGCCAGCCCAAGAACTCGGGGGGCAAGCTCTGATAAGCCCTCTGGAGGGCGGGGCCGAAGCGCTCCATCCCCTCCCGGGTCAGCCATACGCAGAAGCCGGGGCCCCAGTCGTGGTCCCGGGAGATGCCGTCATCATAGCCCAGGCACTCGGATCCCTCGCCCACCAGGCCCACAGCCAGGGCGCCGAAGGCCTCCGGACAGGCCGCCTCGAGGGCTGGGGCCCCCACCTCGTTCCAATAGCGCTCCGCCAGTTCCAGTCCCTTCATGTCGTCCCCTCTTCCCGCTCCGCCGCCCGGCGGGCTCCCTCCAGCCTCTGCCGGATCGCCAGATATTCCGGATGCCGTGGACCATACAGCGCCTCCGCCGCCCCGGCCGCCTTCTCGAACTGCTCTATGGCCCGCCGGTGGTCCCCCGCCTGGAGATAGACCGCCCCCAGGCCGTCCAGGACCGCATGGTAGTGGGGCGTGTCCGTCCCCAGCTCCGTCTCGTACATCCGCACCGCCTGCGTCAGCCGCTCCTCCGCCTCCGGCAGGCGGCCCAGGAACTGGAGGAGCATCCCCTGGTTGCCCAGCGAGGAGGCCAGCTCGTCCCGACAGCCGGGCAGGTCCCAGAGGATCTCCGCCGCCTGCGCCTGGAGCGCCAGCGCCTTGTCGTAGTCCCGGCGGTCCAGACAGAGCAGGCTGTAGTTGTTCAGCCCTCCCGCATAGAGGATGTCCCGCTCCCCCACCGTCCGGCGGTACAGGTCCAGGCAGTCCAGGAACTCCTCCTCTGCCTGCTCATACCGCCCCATCAGGCGGTGGACCCCGGCCAGGTTGTTGCGCGCGGTGGCGCAGGCCGCGCTCACCCGCCCGGCGCTCCGCTCCAGCAGGTCCAGAGCCTTGACACAGCACCCCTCCGCCTCCTGGAGCCGCCGCTGTCCCCGGTAGTAGGCTCCCAGCTCACCCAGCATGGAGGCGTGCTCACCGCTCTCTTCCCCAAAAGCGGCCCGAGCCGCATCGCAGAGCTCTGCGATGCGGCTTTCCAGGGCCTTGCCGGTCAGGGTGCCGTAGGCCGCGTCCACCTGGTCCAGGTAGTCTTGCAGCGTCATCATCCCTCGTCCATCCCTTCCAGGGCCTCCATCTCCTTGACCTCCTTGGGCTCAGGGGCGTCGGCCGCCTCGCCGAAGCAGAGCCGGCGGATCGGAGGCATCAGAGGCTTCTTCAAGATGGCCATCAGCTTCCCCACTACGATCGCCGTGATGACAGTGCCCTCGCGGATGCCCACCAGGGTATGGAACACCGTCAGAGAGAGCACGATGCCGACCACCACTACGGCACAGTCCACCACGACCTTCACATTGTGGAACTTGAAGCCCATCTTCTTGGAGATGGCCATGGTGAAGCCCTCCATGGGCATAGGCACCAGGTCTACCTCGATATAGAGCAGGACCCCTACGGCCACCAGTACGATACTGATCGCCAGCATCACGAGCTGCCCGGCGTAGGTGGGCAGGGCGAAGTCCCCCAGGAGCCACTTGGTGAAGTCGGTGAAATAGCCGAAGATCGTGGAGAATACGATCTGCAGCAGGTTGATCGGGTTGAACTCCCGGCGCAGGATCAGGATCTGGAAGACGATGTATGTGCTGAACACCGCGATCACGCAGGTGCTCAGGGCCGCGCCGCTGACCTGGCTGATCACATAGGGCAGGGAGTTCACCGGGGAGACGCCCAAGTTGGAATTGACGGAGAAGGCCACCCCCATCGCCATGAAAAACAGGCCCAGGACGTAGAAAAAGATGCGGATGACCCATTGGGTGGGAGAGCTTTTTTTCATCAGGACCTCCTAACGTTCAACGGTCGAAGTACAGATACGGGAAAGGGGAGCGCCGCGTCGGGCGCTCCCCTTATGGAAAGACAGATCACTTGAGCATCTGGCCGGAGATGACGATCTGCTGGACCTGGGAGGAGCCCTCGTAGATGGAGCAGACACGGATGTCGCGGTAGATGCGCTCGATCTCATACTCACGGG
>DWZK01000034.1 GCA_019117605.1 Candidatus Intestinimonas stercoravium
GCGACAGTGGCGGCCACACCCTTGACGAACTCCTGGAACTTCTCGTTCTTGCCCACGAAGTCGGTCTCGGCGTTGACCTCGACCACCACGCCCACGCCGTCGATGACGGCGGCGTAAGCCATGCCCTCGGCAGCGATGCGGCCGGCCTTCTTCTGGGAGGCGGCCAGGCCCTTCTCGCGAAGGATCTCAACGGCCTTGTCCATATCGCCCTCAGCCTCGGTGAGGGCCTTCTTGCAGTCCATCATGCCTACGCCGGTCATCTCGCGCAGGGCCTGCACGTCTTTTGCAGTGATAGCCATATCAAAAACCTCCAATATTTTTCTACATCTTTAAAAAAGCGCCCGCCGCGCCGGCGGGCGCTGAGAGCCCAATGGGAGAGAGCTTACTCTTTGACGGCCTCGGGAGCGGCGGGCTGCTCCTCAGCGGCGTTGTCCTCGCCCTGCTTGCCCTCCATGATGGCGTTGGCCATGACGGAGGAGATCAGCCGGATGGCGCGGATGGCGTCGTCGTTGCCGGGGATCACATAGTCGATCTCATCGGGGTCGCAGTTGGTGTCCACGATGGCCACGATGGGGATGTGGAGCTTGCGGGCCTCGTTGATGGCGTTGCGCTCCTTGCGGGGATCCACCACGAACAGGGCGCCGGGGAGCTTCTTCATCTCGGTGACGCCGCCCAGATACTTCTCCAGCTTGGCGATCTCGCCCAGGTGCTTCATGACTTCCTTCTTGGGCAGCATGTCGAAGGTGCCGTCCTCCTGCATCTTCTTGAGCTGGTTGAGACGGTCCACGCGGCCACGCATGGTCTTGAAGTTGGTGAGCATGCCGCCCAGCCAGCGGGCGTTCACATAATAGCCGCCGCAGCGGGTGGCCTCTTCCTTGATGGCCTCCTGGGCCTGCTTCTTGGTGCCCACGAAGAGCAGGGTCTCGCCGCTCTGGGCCAGGTCGCGGACGAAGTTATAGGCCTCCTCCAGCTTCTTGACCGTCTTCTGCAGGTCGATGATATAGATGCCGTTCCGCTCAGTGTAGATGTAAGCGGCCATCTTGGGGTTCCAGCGGCGGGTCTGGTGGCCGAAGTGGACGCCAGCCTCCAGGAGCTGCTTCATAGATACGACTGCCATAATGATGTTCCTCCTTTTTGTTATTACCTCCACCGGGGTCATCTGGCGGCGGCCACCCTCGCGGGCACCGGGCGCCCCATCCCCCGATGTGTGTAATACTGTACGTTTTCGCACAGCTTGAGTATTTTACCATAAGATCCCGCAGATCGCAACACTTTTTTCCTATCCTCTGTGTTTTTTCCCTCGGGACGCCCCGCCGGACGGCCCGCCGGTCTCCACCAGGATGATGTCCTCTCCGAAGCGGCGCACTGCTTCCCAGGGGAAGAGCCGGTCCTCCTCCCTGCCCAGCAGGCCGAACAGGCGGAGGCGGCCCGGCACCACCAGGGACCTGATCTTCCCCGTCTCCAGGTCTACCTCCACATCTCCCACATAGCCGAACCGGCTGCCGTCACTGACGTCGATGACCTCCTTGTCCCGCAGCTCCGCGATCCTGCTCTCCAATGCCTCTCCCTCCCTTCCCGTCTCTTCTCTTCCTCAGAGCATATGTCCGCCCCGCCCGTCTCATGCCCCGGAGACAGGCATATATGTAGGCCGCCCTCCCTTCGGCGGCCGTCTGTCACAGGTCTTTCCTCATATGGTCGAGCGCATTCTTCTCCAGCCGGGACACCTGGGCCTGGGAGATGCCCACCTCCGCCGAGACCTCCATCTGGGTCTTGCCCTGGAAGAAGCGGAGGTCCAGGATATGCCGCTCCCGCTCGGACAGGTGAGAGATCGCCTCCTTCAGGGCGATCCGCTCCAGCCAGCTCTCGTCGCTGTTCTTGGAGTCCTTCACCTGGTCCATGACGCAGATGGTATCTCCGCCGTCGGAGTACACCGGCTCATAGAGGCTCACCGGGTCCACGATGGCATCCAGGGCGAAGACCACGTCCTCCCGCTTGATGTCCAGGAGCTTGGCCACCTCCTCCACGGTGGGCTCCCTCTGATGCTCGCCCATGAACTTCTCCTTGACCTGGAGCACCTTGTAAGCGGTGTCCCGCATGGAGCGTGAGACCCGCATGGCGCTGTTGTCCCGAAGGTAGCGCCGGATCTCTCCGATGATCATGGGGACCCCATAGGTGGAGAAGCGGACGTCCATCGTCACGTCAAAATTGTCGATGGCCTTGATGAGGCCGATGCAGCCCACCTGGAAGAGGTCGTCCGCGTTCTCCCCCCGGTTGCTGAACTTCTGGATGACCGAGAGGACCAGCCGCAGGTTGCCCGCGATGAGCTCTTCCCGGGCCGCCATATCCCCCGCCTTCGCCCGCTTGAGGAGCTCGGTGGTCTCCTCATTCTTGAGCACCTTCAGCTTGGACGTGTTGACTCCGCAGATCTCTACCTTTCCCTGCATGGCGCTTCCCTCCCGGCCTGTTACTGCTTACAGTATTTCCAGGCCGGGGGCCGGACCATACCGTCCGGTGAGGCGCTATATTTTTTATCGTGGGACGGTTTTCGATGGAATCTGAAAGAGATGCCTCCGTCACAGCATCTTCAAGATCTCTTTTTTGAGCCGGGAGATGATCCGCTTCTCCAGGCGGGAGATGTAGGACTGGGAGATGCCCAGCCGGTCGGCCACCTCTTTCTGTGTGCGCTCTGTCTTGCCCCCCAGCCCGAAGCGGAGGGTGATGATGAGCCGTTCCCGCTCGGAGAGCTTGTCGAGGGCGCTGGAGAGGAGCTGCCGGTCCACGTCGTCCTCGATGGGCTTCACCACCAGATCCCCCTCCGTGCCCAGGATATCGGAGAGGAGCAGCTCGTTGCCGTCCCAGTCGGTGTTGAGCGGCTCGTCGAAGGACACCTCGGCCTTCAGGTTGGAGGTCTTCCGCAGATACATGAGGATCTCGTTCTCGATGCATCGGGAGGCGTAGGTGGCCAGCTTGATGTTCTTGGCCGGCTTATAGGTGCTCACCGCCTTGATGAGCCCGATGGTGCCGATGGAGATCAGGTCCTCGATGTTGATCCCCGTGTTCTCGAACCGGCGGGCGATGTACACCACCAGGCGGAGGTTCCGCTCGATGAGCTGCGACTTGGCCTCCTGGTCCCCCTGTTCCAGCCGGGCGATGAGGGCTCCCTCCTCCTCACGGGTCAGCGGCGGCGGGAGGGTGTCGCTCCCCCCTATGTACATGACCTTCCCCGGCAGCCGCAGTCCCGCCGCCGCCAGCAGGGTCTGGATCCAGACGTACAGCCTCAGGGCCCCTCTCCACATATGCACAGCATCTCCCTTCCCCTCTGTGGTCTTTGTCTTTACTGCTCCATCGCTCCGATGAGGGCGCTGTAGCCGCCCCCGTCGGAGAGCCGGTTGGGAGACAGCGCCGCCAGGATACCGCCGTAGTCCTGGCTCCCCACCTGCGCCCGGTCCAGCCGCACCGCCAGGAGCAGCCCGTGCTCCACCCCCACGGTCTGGTAGGGGAGCAGCCGGAACCGGCCCCCCTCCCCCTCCCGGGAGAGCCGTTCCAGAGCTCCTACCGGGTCCCTCAGCTCCGCCGCGGCCAGAGGCGCGGGCAGCGCTCCCGCCATCTTCTCCCCCTCTACCACCATCACCGGCCGCCCGGTGACCGGATCGGTGAGGGTATTGCCTGTATCCACCAGGGCGGTGAGCACCACCCTCCGCTCCCCGATCGTGAGCACAGCCGGCGCCAGCTCCCGGACGCCGTGGGCGGCGGAGCGCTGGAACACCAGGGTGAGGAGGACATAACAGAGGGCGGCGGAGAGGAGCACCAGCTTCAGGTCCATACCGGTGTAGAGGACCCCGCCCCGGAGGGACAGGCCCCGTCCCCCCAGGAGGCCCAGGGCCAGGACGCCCCCGCCGAAGGCGCAGGAGAGGCCGAAGAACACCAGGATCAGGCGCAGCAGGCGGCGGCTCCCGCCAAAGGCCGTCAGCGCCATGAGCACGGCGCACCCCAGCTTGCAGAGAGGATGGGCCAGGAAGCCCAGCCCGGGCAGAAAAATAGCCGCCGCGTACCCCGCCCCCAGCAGGGCTCCCAGCAGCAGCCGTCCCCGCCGGAGGACCTCTCCCGCCAGCCGGGCCGACGCCAGCAGCAGCAGATAGTCCACCGCCAGATCTGAAAGGAACAGCGTATCCAGATACACCACCGTCATCCGGCATCCCCCTCCCCGGTCCCCGCCGGTCCGGCGGCCTCGTCCCTGTCTGCCTCCCATTATACGGGCCGCCGCCCACAAAAAAGGTCTGATCCAGGGTATAGAAAAAAACCGCGCCCGCCGGACGGGGTGTCCAGCGGGCGCGGTCCGATACCGATCATATAGTCACAGGGCGGCCAGGGCGCCGTCCACGGCCTCCAGGGTCTGTTCCAGCTCTTCCCTGCCGTGGGCGGCGGAGACGAACATGGCCTCGAACTGGGCGGGTGCGAGATAGACCCCCCGCTCCAGCATCCCCTTGAAATACCGGGCGTACATGCCCACGTCGCTGCCCTTGGCATCCACGAAGGTGGTGACCTCGGTGGGGGTGAAGAAGGGGGCGATGAGAGAGCCGATCTGGTTCACCGCCACCGGGGCGTGGCGGGCCGCCGCCGCCCTCCGCATCCCGGCGGCCAGTTCCTCCGCGTACTGCTCCAGGCCGGCATAGAGCTCCGGGTGGGCCCGGATGTAGCGGAGCTGGGCCAGTCCGGCGGCCATGGCCACCGGGTTGCCCGAGAGCGTGCCCGCCTGGTACACCGGACCGCAGGGGGCCACCTGCTCCATGAGGGCCCGGCTGCCGCAGTAGGCCCCCACCGGCATCCCGCCGCCGATGATCTTGCCGAAGGTGACCAGGTCCGCCCGGACGCCGAAGTAGGCCTGGGCCCCGCCGGGGGCCAGGCGGAAGCCGGTGATGACCTCGTCGAAGATGAGGAGGGCGCCGTGCCGGTCGCACAGGGCCCGCAGGCCCTCCAGGAAGCCCTTCTCCGGGGCCACCACGCCCATATTGGCGGCCACCGGCTCCACGATCACGCAGGCGATCTGGCCCGGCCACTGGCCGAAGAGGGCCTCCACCGTGTCCAGCCGGTTGAACTGGGCGGTGAGGGTGTGCTTCACGATGTCCTCCGGCACCCCCGCCGAGGAGGGGTGCCCCCCCGCCAGGGCGGAGGAGCCGGCGTTCACCAGCAGGCAGTCGCTGTGGCCGTGGTAGCACCCCTCGAATTTCACGATCTTATCCCGGCCGGTGGCCCCCCGGGCCAGCCGGATCGCGGACATGACCGCCTCGGTGCCCGAGTTCACCATGCGGACCATCTCGATGTTGGGGACCATCTCCACCATGAGTTCGGCCATCTCCACCTCCCGCTCTGTGGGCGCACCGAAGGACAGGCCGTCCTTCACCGCCCGCTCCACCGCCTCACGGATGGCGGGGTGGTCGTGGCCCAGGAGCATGGGGCCCCAGGAGCACACATAGTCGATGTACTTATGGCCGTCGGTGTCGTAGATATAGGCTCCGTGGGCGCTCTGGATGAAGCGGGGGCACAGGTCCACCGCCCGGAAGGCCCGCACCGGGGAGTTGACCCCGCCGGGGAGCACCTTCACCGCCCGGTCGAAGAGCTGCTGCGAACGGTCCATCAGCCGATCTCCCCCTTCCGGATCGCCTGGGCCAGCTCCTTGGCATAGTAGGTGATGAGCATGTCCGCCCCCGCCCGGAACACGGACACGGCGCTCTCGCACATCGCCTTGTGCTCGTCGATGAGCCCGGCGGCGGAGGCCGCCTTGATCATGGCGTACTCCCCGGATACCGAGTAGGCGCACATGGGCAGGTCGAAGGCGTCGGAGCACTCCCGGATCACGTCCAGGTAGGCCAGGGCGGGCTTCACCATGAGGATGTCCGCCCCCTCCTCCACGTCCAGGGCGCACTCCTTCAGGGCCTCCCGGCGGTTGTGGGGGTCCATCTGATAGCCCTTCCGGTCCCCAAAGGAGGGGGCGGAGCCGGCGGCCTCCCGGAAGGGGCCGTAGAAGGCGGAGGCGTACTTGGCGGAGTAGGACATGATGGGCACGTTCTGGAAGCCGTGCCCGTCCAGAGCCGCCCGGATGGCGGCCACCCGGCCATCCATCATATCGGAGGGGGCCACCATGTCCGCCCCCGCCTGGGCGTGGGACAGGGCGGTCCGGGCCAGGACGTCCAGGGTCTTGTCGTTGTCCACCTGCTCCCCGCAGAGGATGCCGCAGTGGCCGTGGTCGGTATACTCGCACATGCACACGTCGGTGATCACATAGAAGTCGGGATACGCCTTCTTGATGGCCCGGATCGCCTCCTGGATGACTCCCTTCTCGTCCCAGGCGGAGGAGCCCTGGGCGTCCTTCCTGGCCGGAAGGCCGAAGAGGATGCACCGGCCCACGCCGGCGGCCAGGCACTCCTCCACCGCCTCCGCCACCGTGTCCAGGCCGTAGTGGTACTGGCCCTCCAGGGCCGGGATGGGGCGGCGGCCATTCAGGCTCTCGTCCACGAAGATCGGGTAGATCAGGCTGTCCGGGGACAGCCGGGTCTCCCGGCACAGGCGGCGGATGCTCTCGTTCCCCCGCAGGCGGCGGGGACGAATCGTCAGTTCCATGATGGATGACCTCCTATCCTTCTCTCCCATCACGGGAGGTATCGGCTGCGCCCTTCTCCCCGGCGGCGGCCACCACCGCCTCCGTCAGGGCGTCTATAGTGGCCTTCCGGGCCACGACGGCGGGGATGCCGTGCCGCCGGGCCTCGGCGGCGGTCTGCTCCCCGATGCACACGCCCAGGAGGCCGGACAGGTCTCCCCCGCCCAGCGAGGCCGCGAAGCCCCGGACGGTGGAGGCGCTGGTGAAGGTCACCAGGTCCAGCTCCCCGGCCCGGGCCAGGGCCCGGATCTCCCCGGCGTGTTCGCTCTCATACCGGGTGCGGTAGCAGGCCACGTCCTCGAAGGGGACCCCCGCCCTCTCCAGGGCGGCGGTGAGGGCGGGCGATCCCTCCTCCGCCCGGAGGATCAGCACCGGCCCCGTGGCCCGCTCCGCCAGGCCCGCCCCCAGGTGGGCCGCGTCATACACCTCGGGCACATAGTCCGCCCGGAGGCCGTGGCCACTCAGGGCCCGGGCGGTGCCGGCGCCGATGGCGGCCAGGGACACGCCTCCCAGGGCCCGGGCGTCCAGCCCCTTCTCCTCCAGGAGGGCCCAGAGGGCCTCCACCCCGGCGGGGCTGGTGAAGGCCGCCCACTGATACGCCCCGATCTTCTCCAGGGCCGCCTCCGCCTGCGGGCAGGGGCAGATCCGCTCGGTGCGGATGCAGGGGCACTCCAGCACCTCCGCCCCCAGGGCCCGGAGCCGCCCGGCCAGGGTGCCGCCGCGCTCCCGGGGCCGGGTGACCACCACCCGGCGCCCCTTCAGGGGGAGGGCGCTGAACCAGTCGAAGCGCCCGGAGAGGGCGCACACCGGGCCGAACACGCTCACCGCCGGGCTGGAGACCGCCGCCTCCCGGGCCCGCCGGGCCAGGGTGGAGAGGGTGGCGGTCACCTTCCGCTGCGTGGGCAGGGTGCCCCGCTCCACCACGGCGGCGGGGGTCTCCGGGTCCATCCCCGCCTCCAGGAGCCCGGCACAGATCCGGGGCAGGCTGGTGACCCCCATGAGGAACACCAGGGTGCCCTTGGTGCGGACCAGGGCCTGGAAGTCGATGTCCAGCTCCTTCCCCTGCCGGGCGTGGCCGGTGATGATGTGGAGGGAGGAGGTCATGTCCCGGTGGGTCACCGGGATGCCCGCGTAGGCGGGCACGGCGATGGCGGAGGTGATGCCCGGCACCTCCTCGAAGGGGACGCCGTGGGCCTCCAGGAGCTCCAGCTCCTCCCCGCCCCGGCCGAAGAGGAAGGGGTCGCCTCCCTTGAGCCGGACCACCCGCCTGCCCTCCGCCGCCTTCTCCAGCAGGATCTGGCTGATCCGCTCCTGAGGCACCGGGTGGTGGGCGGAGCGCTTGCCCACGTCGATCCGCTCCGCCTCCTCCGGGGCCAGGGCCAGCACGGCGGGGCTCACCAGCCGGTCGTAGACCACCACCTGGGCCGCCTCCAGGGCCTCCCGGCCCTTCAGGGTCAGCAGGCCCGGATCTCCGGGTCCGGCCCCCACCAGCGTCACTTTGCCGTACATACGCTTCCCTCCCTGACGCGATGGGCCAGGGCCTCTCCCAGGGCCTCCGCGTCCTCTCTCCGTCCGGACAGGCTGCCGAACACCGGCGCCCCGTCCGCCCCTATGTCCATGCCCCGCAGGGTGAGCCGCTCCCCCTCCAGGACCGCGAAGGCGGCCACCGGCGAGGAGCAGCCGCCGTCCAGCTCCCGCACGAAGGCCCGCTCCGCCAGGGCGCAGGCCGTGCTGTCCGGGTCGCCCACCCCCTCCAGCCAGGGGGCCGGGTCCTCCGCCCGGACCGTCACGGCCAGGATCCCCTGTCCCGCCGCCGGCAGGAGCTCTTCCGTGGAGAACCAGCGGGCGATCCGCCCCTCCAGGCCCAGGCGCTTCACCCCTGCCGCCGCCAGCACCAGGGCGGCGTACTCTCCCCGGTCCAGTTTCTGGAGGCGGGTGAGCACGTTGCCCCGCACCGGGGCCACCGGCTGGCCGGGGAAGAGGGCTTTCAGCTGGAGGGCCCTCCGGGCGCTGGCGCAGCCGATGGGCTTGGACGGGTCCAGCTCCTCCGCCCCCTCCGGCAGGATCAGCACGTCCCGGGGGTCCTCCCGCCGGGAGAAGGCCCCCAGGCGCAGGCCGGGGGAGAGCTCCATAGGCAGGTCCTTGCAGCTGTGGACGGCGAAGTCGATGCGGCCGTCCAGCAGGGCGGCGTCCAGCTCCTTGACGAAGAGCCCCTTGCCCCCCACCTTGTCCAGGGTCCGGTCCAGGATCTTGTCCCCGGTGGTCTTCATGGTGACCAGGCCGATCCGGGTCCCCGGGTGCAGGGCCCGGATGGCCTCCCCGATCAGCTCTGTCTGCACCACCGCCAGCCGGCTCTCCCGGCTGCCCGCTCTCAGTTCATACATCAGTCCGATCCCTCCAATACTTCCCGGACCCGCTTGGCGGCCCGGGCGGCCCGGCGGTGGTCCTCCCCCCTTTGGGAGATGAGGCCGGCGGTGACGCCGCCCCCCTCGCAGATGGCGGGGAAGAAGAAGGTGCACTCCTCCCGGCGGTCGGCCACGGTCACCGGGATCCCCCGGGCCCGGGCCTCCTCCCCCACCGCCCGGTTCACGTCCCGGTCGCCGGTGGCGGCCACCGCCAGGAAGGCCCCCTCCAGGTCGCCGGGCCGGTAAGGGCGGGCGATCCAGCGGGCCCCGGCCACGTCCCCGGTCCAGTCCGGGGCGATCACGGTCACTTCTCCTCCGAACCGGGCGAGGACCTCCGCCCGGCGGCGGGCCACGGCGCCGCCGCCCACCACCACGCAGTGCCTCCCGGCCAGGTCAACAAATATGGGAAAATGAGACGGTCTTTCCACTCTGCTCTCCCCTCTCCCGGCTCTTCACCGCGGTATGCGCCCGGATCTTCTCCGCGCAGCGCTCCAGGTCCTCCGGGCCGAAGCGTTCCTTCAGCGCCCCGGCCACCAGGTCCACCGCCCGGGCGGCGGTGAGGGCGGCCAGGTCCTCCCGGTCCAGGGCCTCCTCCCCCACCTCCGGGTAGGAGAGGATCCGTTCGGTCACCGCCAGCTTCAGCGCCTCCAGAGCGGGGAGGCACCGGCGGTAGCGCTCCCAGCCGTAGAAGCGCTCCATGTGGTCCGAGAGGATGTCCCGCACCGCCTGGGGCACCTGGCCCCGGTGCTGCTCCGCCCCCAGGGCGTCCACGTTGTAGAGGGTGACGCCGGGGAGCTCCCCCGCCGCCGGGTCCACGTCCCGGGGCATGGCCAGGTCCACCACACGGGCGGGCGGACGGGCCACCCGCCGGAGCTGCTCCACCGTGACAGTGTAGTGGGGGCTGGTGGTGGCGGAGAGGACGATGTCGGCCCCCTCCATGGCGGTGAAACGCGCCTCATAGGGGACGACGGCGCAGCCGGCGGGGACCACCGTCTCCCCATGGCGGTAGGTGCGCAGAGTGACGGTGACGGCACAGCCCGCCTGCCGGAGGAGCCCGGCGGCCAGCCGGCCCATCTCCCCGTTGCCGATGACCAGGGCCCGCCGGCCGGACAGGCGCCCCATGTCCCGCTCCAGGACCTGTACCGCCCGCTCCGCCGCCGAGGCGGCCACGTTGGTGAGGCGGACCTTGGTCTTGATCTCCTTCCCTGCGGCGATGGCGTTGCGGAAGAGGGTCTCCAGCACCGGGTCGGCGGCTTCCGCCTCCCGGGCCGCGGCGATCGCCCCTTTGACCTGGGAGACGATCTGGTCCTCCCCCCAGATCTGGGACTTGAGCCCCCCGGCCACCTCCATCAGGTGGCGGACGGCCACCCGGCCCCGGCGGGTGACGAAGGCCTCCTCGAAGAGGCCGTAGTCCGCCCCCACCGCCCCGCAGAGGAGCTCTCCGGGCAGGAGCTCCGCCCCCTCCTCACAGGAGAGGTAGAGCTCGGTCCGGTTGCAGGTGGAGAGGAGGACGCAGCCAAGCACGCCCTCCACCTCCTCCCGGATGCGCCGGTCCAGCGCGCCCACCTGGGTCTTGGTAAAGGAGAGCTGCTCCCGCAGCTCGATGGGCGCCTGGCTGTAGTCCAGGCCGGACATCAAGATCAACAAGCCGTTCCACTTCCTTCTTCTTTCACCAGTACGATGGAGAAATAGCCGCTCCCCTCTCCCGCGTCGGAGAGGCGGTGGAAGACCTGCTCCCCCTCCATGCCGCAGTTGGCCACCATGGAGGCCCGGTCCAGCAGGCCCCGCCGGTCCAGCAGGTCCTTGAGCTCCCCAAGGCCCTTCCCCGCCTTCATGAACACCTTGTTGGCCTTCACGTCCAGGCTGTCCGAGGGGTCGTGGGAGGCGGGGACGATGAGCAGGCGCTCCGCTCCCTCGCACAGGGAGGTGCCCAGCCGGGCCGCCACCGCGCAGAAGGAGGGCACGCCGGGGATCAGCTCCGCCTCGTACCCCCGCTCCGCCACCTTCTTGTGGACGTAGATATAGGTGGAGTACACCGTGGGATCCCCCAGGGTGATGAAGGCCACCGTCCTCCCCTGGTCCAGCAGGGCGCAGAGGTCCCCGGCGATCTTCTCGTAGCAGGCCTCCAGCACCGCCCGATCCCGGACCATGGGGGTGGGACAGAAGAGCAGCTCCTTCCCCGCCACCAGGTCCTCCACGATGCGCAGGGCGGTCTTCTCTCCCGCCCCCTTGTCCGGCACCGCCACCACATCCGCCTCGCGCAGGATGCGCTCCGCCTTCCGGGTGATCAGCTCCGGGTCTCCGGGACCCACCCCAACGCCGTACAGCTTTCCTTTTTCCATATCTCTATGTCTCCGTTCCACCAGTTTCCTCCGCCTCCAGGGCGTGCCGGACGAAGAGGGCCCGGACCTCCGGGCGCTCCCCCAGGCCGCTGAGGACGCACGCGGTCTCGTATCCCGCCGCCTGGATGCGCCGCTTCCAGGAGCCCTCCTCGTCCCCGGCCAGGTCGTTCTTGGCGTGGTCCCCCGCCACCACCATCAGGGGGCGCAGGACCACCTTCCGCACCTGGGGGCGCTCCTCCAGCCGCCGGAGCACCTGCTCCAGGCCGGGGTAGCCCTCCACCGTGCCCACCAGCACGTCGGGCCGCCCCTGGTCGTGGAACATATAGCTCAGCTGGCAGTAGGCCGCGTTGGCGAAGTGCTCCGTCCCGTGGCCCATGAATATGTGGGCCGTGTCCGCCTCCGGCTCCGGCAGGGCCTCCGAGAGGGCGGCGGTCAGATCGCGATAGTCCTCCAGGGTGGTGAGGAGGGGCCGGCCGAAGGCCAGGCGCCGGAACCGGGCCCGATAGGGCTCCGCCTGGGCCATGAGCTTGTCGAACTCCTCCCCGTTCATGATGTGGGTGGGCTGGACCACCACGTCCTCGAAGCCCTCCTCCGCCAGACGCTCCAGGGCCTGGGGCACGCTGTCGATCTTCAGGCCGTCCCGCTCCTCCAGCTTCCGCAGGATCATCCCGCTGGTGAAGGCCCGGCGGAGGACCCGTCCCGGCATCCGCCCGGCGATGTCCCACTCGATGGGCTGGATCGTCTTCTCCAGGGTGTCCAGATGGCTGGTCCCGAAGGAGGCCACCAGTACCGCTCGTTTCGTCATCCCTGTCCCCTCCTTCACTCCCGGCGGCCGCCGGAGGCCAGGTAGAGCATGGCGTTGCAGATGCAGGCCGCCACGTTGGAGCCCCCCTTGCGCCCCCGGGCCACGATATGGGGCACCGGCTCGGTGAGGAGGAGCTCCTTGCTCTCCACCACATTCACGAAGCCCACCGGCACCCCTACGATCAGCTCCGGCCGGAGGGCCCCCTCCTCCACCAGCTCACAGGCCCGCACTAGGGCGGTGGGGGCGTTGCCCAGGGCCAGGATCATGGGCCGGTCCAGCCGGGCGGCCCGCTCCATGGACACGGCGGCCCGGGTGATCCCCCGCTCCCTGGCCTCTCTGGCCACGTCCGGGTCGGACATGAAGCACAGTGCCTCCCCTCCGAAGCTCTCCAGCACCCGCTTGTTGATCCCCGCCCGGGCCATCTGGGTATCGGTGACGATGGCACAGCCGGCCCGGAGGGCGGCCACCCCCTTCTCCACCGCCCCCGGCGAGAAGACCAGGCTGTCCGCGTAGTCGAAGTCCGCGGTGGTGTGGATGACCCGCTTCACCACGGGCAGCACCTCCGGCGGGAAGGTGCGCTCCCCCAGCTCCGACTGGATGATCTCCATGCTCCGGGACTCGATCTCCCCAGGGGCCACCTTTTGCAGTTGCACCTTCATCCCTCTCGCTCCTCCTTGTCCAGGATGCGGTAGATCCGCTCCATATCCAGGCTCTCCCGCATCCCGGCGGCCAGCCTGTCGTACTGCTGCTGCTGATAAGATTCCCAGTCCACCGCCGCCGCCTCGGGGGCCAGTCCCTTGGCCGCCAGCAGGGCGTTCACCAGGGCCTGGGCGCTCTCGGCCCGGTCGAAGATACCGTGGACGTAGCTGCCCCACACGTTCCCGGCTGCGGCCCCGTCCGGCTTGGCCGGGCCGTCCAGCGGCGCGATCCGGGCCAGGGGGCCGGCTTCGGGATCCAGAACGGTCTCTCCCATATGGATCTCATATCCCTCGAAGGAGGCCCCGTTGAGAGAGGCGAAGAGGCCCCGGGCCCCCTGGTAGGTCCCCGTCACCCGGGTGCGGGTCTTCTCCTCCCGGAACACCGTGCGGATGGGCAGCAGGCCCAGGCCCCGCAGGGAGCCGCCCCCCTCCACCCCTTCCGGGTCGGAGAGGCTATCCCCCAGCATCTGATAGCCGCCGCAGATGCCCACCACCGCGCCGCCCCGGGCCGCATGGCGGAGGAGCCTGGCCTCCAGCCCCGACTCCCGGAGCCACTTCAGGTCGGCCAGGGTGCTCTTGGTGCCCGGGAGGATCGCCAGGTCGGGGCTCCCGAACTCGCCGGGGGACCCCACATAGCGGAGGGACACCGCCTCCATCCGTTCCAGTGGGTTGAAATCGGTGAAGTTGGACAGCCGGGGCAGGCGGATCACCGCGATATCCACAAGCCCCACCTTCCCCGTGCCGCTGAGCCGGGCGGACAGGGAGTCCTCGTCGTCGATGTCCACGTCCAGCATGGGCACCACTCCCAGCACCGGCTTGCCGGTGAGCGCCTCCAGGGTGGCGAGGCCGGGGCGCAGGATCTCCACGTCCCCCCGGAACTTGTTGATGATGAGCCCCTGGATCCGGGCCCGCTCCTCCGGCTCCAGCAGCGCCACCGTGCCGTAGAGGGAGGCGAACACGCCCCCACGGTCGATGTCCCCTGCCAACAGCACCGGCGCGCCGGCCAGTTTGGCCATGCCCATGTTGACGAAGTCGTCCCGCTTCAGATTGATCTCCGCAGGGCTCCCCGCCCCCTCGATGACGATCACGTCGTACTCGGCGGCCAGAGAGGTGAACGCCTCCATGATATCGGGGATCAGGGCCTTCTTGTACCGAAAATACTCCGCCGCCCCCATGACGCCCCGGGGGACGCCGTTGACGATCACCTGGGAGCCGGTGTCGTTGGTGGGCTTGAGGAGGATCGGGTTCATCCGGACGTCCGGCTCGATCCCCGCCGCCCGGGCCTGCACCACCTGGGCCCGGCCCATCTCCAGCCCGGCGGCGGTGATGAAGGAGTTGAGGGCCATGTTCTGGGACTTGAAGGGCGCCGGGCGCAGGCCGTCCTGCCGGAAGATCCGGCACAGGCCGGCGGCCAGGAGGCTCTTCCCCGCGTTGGATGCCGTGCCCTGTATCATGATCGTCTTTGCCATCTCAGACCACCTCGTTGAGGGCCTGGATGAGCTGCCGGTCCTCCTCCGGAAGGCGCACCGCCACCCGGTAGTAGTCCGGGCCCAGGCCCGCGTAATCGGCGCAGGAGCGGATGAGGATCCCCCGCTCCAGCAGCCGGTCCTTCAGATCGTATCTCCCCTCCGCCCGGAAAAGGAGGTAGTTGGCCACGCCGGGCCAGACCCGCAGGCCCAGGGCGGACAGGGCCGCCGTGAGCCGGGGCCGCTCCCGGGCGATGAGGGCCCGGGCCTGGGCCGGGTGGTCCGGGCACCCGAGGGCCGCCAGCCCCGCCGCCTGGGCGGGGGCGGACACGCTCCAGGCCGGGGCGCACCGGGAGAGCCGGTCCAGCAGCCTCTCGTCGGCGCTGAGGCAGTAGCCCAGCCGCAGGCCGGGGATCGCGTAGCTCTTGGTGAAGGCCCGCAGGAGCAAAAGGCCGGGGAAGTCCGCCAGGCGGCCTGCCAGACCGCCGCTCTCTCCGCCGTCGGAGAGCTCCAGGAAGCACTCGTCCACCATGAGGAGCACCCCCTCCCGCCGGCAGCAGTCCAGGATCCGGTCCATCAGCTCCGGCCCGATGGGGCGGCCGGTGGGGTTGTTGGGGGTACAGAGGACCGCCAGGTCCATACCGGGCAGGTCTTCCAGGATATCATCTGTAAGGTCGAACCCCTTGTCAGACGACAGATGATGACGGACCACCTGCCAGCCCGCCGCCTCCAGGGCCTCCCCGTACTCGGAGAAGGTGGGGGCGGTCACCAGGGCACGGCCGGGCCGCCGGGAGAAGGCCAGCCGGAAGATCAGGTCCGCCGCTCCGTTGCCGCAGAGGACCTGTCCGGGCGTCGTCCCGTCCCGCCGGGCGATCCCCGCGGCGAGGGCCCGGCAGAGAGGGTCCGGGTAGTGGACCGACTCCTCCACCGCCGCCCGGGCGGCCAGGCGCACCGGCTCCGGCATCCCCAGGGGGTTCAGGTTGGCGGAGAAGTCCAGGATCTCCCCGGGAAAACGGCTCCGGGCGGTCACCAGGTCGCCGCCGTGGGCATATCCCCGCATGCCTTCTCCTCCTCTCTCGATCTCAGGTCCACGCCAGGTGCAGCAGCAGGGGCAGGCCGCAGAAGAGCACCATGGCCAGGAAAGCGGTGGCGTACATCAGCCGGTCGCACCGGAGGATATCCGCCGCCTCCACCGGGCGCAAGGGGTCCCCGATGGCGGGCTTCTCCACCAGCTCGCCGAAATACCAGCTGCTCCCCGCCAGCTCCACGTCCAGGGCCCCGGCCGCCGCGGCCTCGGTGTGGGCGGAATTGGGGCTCTTGTGCTTCCTCCGGTCCCGCAGGAAGATCCGCCAGGCGTTCTTCCCGTCGAAGCCCGCCGGACGGGCGGCCAGACACATGAGGACGCCCGCGATCCGGGCGGGCAGGAAGTTGAGCAGGTCGTCCAGCCGGGCGGCGCACCGGCCGAAGTAGAGGTACTTCTCGTTCCGGTAGCCCACCATGGAATCCATGGTGTTCACCGCCTTGTAGAACATCCCCAGAGGCGCGCCGCCCACGGCCAGGAAGAGCAGAGGGGCGATCACCCCGTCGGAGGCGTTCTCCGCCACCGTCTCCACCGCCGCCTTGGCCACGCCGGTCTCGTCCAGCCGGTCCACGTCCCGGCCCACGATCATGGAGACCGCCTGCCGGGCCTCGTCCAGGGTGCCGTGGCGCAGGGCCTGATAGACCTTCAGGCTCTCGTCCCGGAGGGAGCGGGCGGCCAGGAGCTGGTAGCTCAGGAGCACCTGTGCCCCGAAGCCCAGCCAGGGGTGGATATGGCCGCACAGCCAGAGGAACAGGCAGGCCGCCCCGGTGGAGATGCCCGCCGTCAGGGCCGCCAGCACGCCGCCGGCGATCAGTTCTCCCCTGGGAGTGGCCGGGAAGAGGACCCGCAGCAGCTTCTCCAGCCCCGCGATCAGCGCTCCGATCGCCCGCACCGGGTGGGGCGCCCAGTGGGGATCCCCCCACAGCAGATCCAGGCAGAAGCCCAGCAGCAGCGCGGTCAGATGGGAGACGGCGCTCATGCCGTCTCTCCCCCCACCTGCTCCAGCACCTCCAGGAGCAGAGGATCTTCCCGCACCCGGACCCGGTATCCCCCGCAGTTGGGGCAGAACCAGTCGTAGTAGGGCCTCTCCGGCCTTCCGAACCGGGAGAGGAGGCCCATCAGCGTGCCGCCGTGGCTCACCACCCCCACGGTCTCATAGCCGTGGGACCCGGCGTCGGCGATGACTGCCCGGATCGCCTCTTCCACCCGCCGGGCGGTGGCCTCCGGCCCCTCTCCCACCGGTACGGCGGCGAAGTTGGGGGTGGAGATCCACTGCTGATAGAGGGGATCGTCCTTCAGCTCCTCGTGGTTCTTCCCCTCGAAGGGGCCGAAGTCGGTCTCCCGGAGGCCGGGCACCACCGTCTGCTCCACCCCCGGCCACAGCAGCTCCGCCGTCTGACGGCAGCGCTGGAGGGGGCTCCGGTACAGGTGTTCCACCCGGGGCAGATGGAGGCCCACCCGGCGGGCCAGCTCCTCTCCTTCCGGCGCCAGGGGCACGTCCAGCGTACCGATGAACCGCTTTTCCTTATTGCCCTGGGTCGTCCCATGGCGGACCAGTATCAGTTCCATATGTCTTCCCCTTTCAGTACCATGCCCAGGCCGCAGAACACCCGCTCCACGCCCCGGGCCCGCTCCGCCAGCGCACAGCAGAGGCGGCCCACCGCCTCCCGCCAGGCCCGCTCCGCCGGATCCACCGGCACCACGCCGCAGCCCACCTCGTCACACAGGACGATCACCTCTGGATTGACCTCCAGCAGGCCGTCCAGATCGCCATCCGGATGGGCGCGGATCCACTGGGCCAGCCCGTCGAAGATGGGCTTGGTCCGGGCGGAGACCGGGTCCCGGGCCACGTCCTCCGGGCCCAGGCCCGTCTTTCCCAGGACATAGTCCAGCTTCCCCTGGCCCGCCCCGCCGATCACCAAGATCATAAAAACACCTCCAGATGCTGGGCGACCGCCACGCCCAGCACCATCGCGCACTCGCAGACCTGGAGGAAGAACCCCGCCAGGTCCCCGGTGATGCCGCCGAACTGCCCCATGGACATCCGCCGGTAGTAGAGGAAGCTCAGCCCCGCCGATGCCACGCTGGCCGCCCCGGTCCACGGGTCCAGCCCGACCATGGCGGCACAGCAGGCCAGGACCCAGAGCCCCAGCACGGCCCGGGCCCTCCGCCCGTCCATGGGGCGGGTGAAGGTGGCCAGCAGGCCGCTGCCCCGGGCGTTGGGCCAGGAGGCCGCCGCCAGGCCGGACAGGCTCCGGGAGAGCACCGGCCCCAGGGCCAGCACCAGGGCGGCGCGGCCCTGAGGGACCACCTCAGTCCAGGCGGCGAAGAAGAAGAGCAGGTAGAGCCCGCAGCAGATGATGGCGAAGGCCCCGGTGTGGGAGTCTTTCAAGATCTCCAGCTTCCGCTCCCTGCTCTGGTGGGAGCCCAGGGCGTCGGCGGTGTCGCAGAAGCCGTCCAGGTGGATGCCCCCGCTCACTGCTGCCGGCAGCAGCAGAGCCCCCGCCCCCCGGAGGACGGGGCCGACCACCAGCAGGCCGCACAGCCGCAGCCACAGCCACAGCAGCGCCCCGATGGCGGCCCCCACCGCCGGGAACCAGCACAGGGCCCAGGATAAGCCCCTCTCGTCCCAGTCCACCCGGGGGGCGGGCAGTTTGGAGTACATGGCCACCGCGATCCAGAGCGAGCGCATCACCGCCCCCCTCCCTTCCAGCACACCGGGATGCCGCAGACCACCTCGTATACCTCATCCGCCTCCCGGGCGATGGCCCGATCCAGGCGGGCCAGCATGTCCAGGTAGGCCGCGGTCTCTTCCTCGTAATCGATCCCGTCGGAGAAGAGCTCGTTGGCCACCACCACTGTCAGGGCGGTCCGGGCCTTCAGCCGCTCCACCCCGGAGAGGATCCGCTCCCGGGCGGAGGCCCGGCGCTCCGCGCCCCCGAACCACTCGTTGGCGGCCAGATTGGGCAGGTCCTCCAGGAGCACCGTGCTCCCCGCCGGGACCTCCAGCCTCTCCAGATCCAGGGGCCGCTCTACAGTGGCGAAGCCTTTCCCCGCCCGCATGGCCCGGTGCCGGGCCACCCGGCGGCGGCTCTCCTCGTCCCACACCTGCATAGTGGCCACATAGATCCGTGTACCGGCGGAGCGCCCCGCCGCCAGATCCTCGGCGAAGCGGGATTTCCCGCTGGCGGAGCCGCCGGAGACAAGGGCCAGCATAAGCCCGCCTCCCTTCTCCAAGATTCAGGTCAGAGGCTGATATGCCTCGATGTTCGTCGCCTCGAAAGTACACATCTCCCGGTATACCGCCGCCCCCATCTCCAGCAGGGGCATGACGGCCACCGCCCCGGTGCCCTCCCCCAGGCACATCTCCGCGTAGAGGAAGGGGGCGGCTCCCAGGGCCTCCAGCACCATCCGGCCCGCGGGCTCGTTGGAGGCGTGGCTGGCCAGCATATAGCCCTTGGCCGCCGGGCAGAGGGACGCCGCGATCAGGGCCGCCGCCGAGGAGATGAACCCGTCGATCAGCACGGGGACACGGTGATAGGCGCCGCCCAGGAACACCCCCGCCAGCCCGGCCAGGTCCAGCCCGCCTACCTTATAGAGCACGTCCAGGGCGTCGGCGGGATCGGGACAGTTCACCTCCACGGCGGTCTCGATCGCCCGGATCTTCTTGTGATACCCCTCGGTGGAGAGGCCGGCCCCCCGGCCCGTCACCTCCGCGGGGGACCTGCCCAGCAGCACCGAGACCACCGCGCTGGAGGTGGTGGTGTTCCCGATGCCCATCTCCCCCGTGGCCAGAAGGCGGTATCCCCGGGCCTTCAGCTCTCCCACCAGCTCCGCGCCGGTGAGCACCGCCCGCTCCGCCTCCTCCCGGCCCATGGCGGGGCCCCGCGTCATGTTGGCGGTGCCGCGGCGGACGCACCGCTGGAGGATCCGCTCCCCGGTCACCGGCCGGGCCACCCCGATATCCACCGGGATCACCTCCGCGCCGGCCACCCGGGCCATCCGGCACACCGAGGTGTCCCCGCTGGACATGTTCTCGGTAACGATGGCGGTGACCTCCTGGCCGGTCTGGGTCACCCCCTCGGCCACCACGCCGTTGTCGGCACACATGACCACCACCGCCTTCTTCCCCAGGTCCACCTCCGGGGAGCCGGTGATGCCCGCGATGCGGATGATGTCCCGCTCCAGCAGCCCCAGGCTGCCCAGGGGATGGGCCACCGAGTCCCAGCGGCGCTTGGCCGCCTCCATGGCCCCCTCGTCCAGGGGGGCGATGCCGGAGATCAGTTCTTTCAGGTCCATGGATGTCCCTCCTTATAAGATAGGCACGCGCCCACGAACCGCCGGGCGCAGGCCGGGCTTGACGCGAAATGGAAGTGGGGGAAGCCCGCGTACAGGGTGTCCGTCTGCCAGGCGCAGTCCCAGCCCCGGCTGCTCTGGGGCTTCTGGGCGCGGAAGGCCGCGCCGGGGGCGCTGCTCTCCCAGTAGTGGAACTCGTGGGCGGGCAGGCTCTCCCCCTTTTTCAGGAGCAGGCCGTCCTCCCGGGCGGTGAGCGTGATATAGCCGAAGCGGCCCAGCTTCCCCTGGTCCCAGCTCTCCGCCGGGATCGCCCCCACCATGGGCCACTTGGCCCCCGAGGGGTCCGCCAGCGTCTCGTGGAGATAGAGGAACCCGCCGCACTCGGCCACGGTGGGCATCCCCGCCGCCACCGCCCGGCCCACCGCCTCCCGCATGGAGGCGTTCCGGGAGAGGGCCCCGGCGCAGAGCTCCGGATAGCCGCCCCCCAGATAGAGGCCGCAGATCTCCGGGGGCAGGGCCCCGTCCTCCAGGGGGGAGAAAAAGACCAGCTCCGCCCCCTGCCTCCGCAGCTCCTCCAGGCCGTCCTCGTAGTAGAAGCAGAACGCCTTGTCCCGGGCCACCCCGATCCGGGGCCGGCCGGGCAGGGGCTCCGCAGGCGTCCGGGGCGGGCAGGAGAGGGCCGGGGCCGTCGCCGCCAAGGCCAGGAGCCCATGGATATCCAGAGTCTCCTCCGCCTGCCGGGCCAGCCGGCGGAGCTTCTCCTTCAAGTCCGCCACCTCGGCGGCGGTGACCAGGCCCAGGTGGCGGCTCTCCAGGCCGCAGCCGGGCATATCGGGCAGGTAGCCGAACACCGCCACCCCTGTCTCCCCCTCGATGGCCCCCTTGAGACGGCCGTACATCATGGGGGAGCAGCGATCCAGGATGACGCCCCGGATGCCGCTGTCCGGCCGGAACTCCGCCATGCCCTTCACCAGTGCCGCCGCCGTCAGGGCCCGGCCCCGGCCGTCCACCACCAGCACCGCCGGAGTCTCCGTAGCACGGGCCAGGTGATAGGCGCTGGCCTCGGAGGACATGGCCACCCCGTCGTAGTAGCCCATGACCCCCTCGATCAGGGAGAGGCCCCGCCCCGCCCCGTTCTCCAGGAGCAGGCGGCGGCAGCCCTCCTCCCCCAGGAAGAAGAGGTCCAGGTTCCGGGCCTTGGCCCCCACGATCTCACTGTGGAACATGGGGTCGATGTAGTCCGGCCCGCACTTGAAGGCCACCGGCTCCGCCCCCCGGTCCACCAGGGCCTGGAGGAGGGCGCAGGTCACCGTGGTCTTCCCCCCGCCGCTGGCCGGGGCGCAGAGGAGGAGGCGGGGGACCTTACTCACGGCGCTTCCCCCTCCCGCTCAGGATCCACACCGGGTTCTGGGCGCTCATCATGTGGTAGCGCCCCACGGGCCTGGCCCGGCTCACCGCGAGCTGCACCATGTCCACGTCCTCCAGCTCCAGCAGCTCGAAGCAGCGGACCGTCTCGGCCAGGGTCTCCAGGGTGACGGCGTTCACCACCACCCGGAGCGCCGGGCTCTTCTCCAGCGCCGCCCGGAGGATCCCCTCCAGACCGCCGGAGGACCCGCCTACGAAGAGCCGGTCCGGGGCGGGCAGGTCCGAGAGGACCTCGGGGGCCTCGCCGGGGACGATATGGAGGTTGGGGACACGGAAGTGGTCCCTGTTCTTCTCCAGCAGCTCCAGGGCCTCCGGGTCCTTCTCCACCGCGAACACCCGCCCGGCGGGGAGGGACAGGGCCCCCTCCACCGACACCGAGCCGGTGCCCGCCCCCACGTCCCAGAGGGTATGGCTGGGGCAGAGCCGCAGCTTAGCCAGGGAGATGGTGCGCACCTCCTCCTTGGTCATGGGGACTTTGCCCCGGATGAAGTCCTCGTCGGGGATCCCCCCGTTGGAGATGCCCCGGCAGATCGGCTCCGGGTCCACGCACAGCATCACCGCCAGATCCCCAAAGGTCTCCTCCGCCAGCTCGGAGGGGCGCCCGGAGCGGATGCGCTCTTCCGGATAGGAGAGGTCCTCCCCCACCCAGACCTGCACATGGTCCATGCCCCACTCCACCAGGGTCCGGCACACGTCCTGGGCCTTGGTCTTCCCGCCGGTGAGGAGGAAGGTCTTGCTGTGGCTCTGGATCTCCCCCGCCACGTTCGCCGCCCGGCCGTGGGCGCTGACGATATGGGCGTCCTGCCAGGGGGTCTTGAGTTTGGAACAGAAATAGATGAGGGAACTGATGCCCGGCAGGGTCACCACCTCATACCCCTCCAGGAGGGGCCACAGGCTCTTGGCCCCGCTGTAAAAGCCCACATCCCCGGAGAGGAGCACCCCCACCGGCCCCCGCTCCTGCCGCTCCAGGAAGGCGAAGATGTCCGCCGAGGCGATGAGGGGGGAGCAGGTCTTCCCCTCCCGGTAGGGCGCCAGCAGGCGGGGAGCCCCTACCAGAGTGACGCAGTCCTCGATGGCCTCCGCCGCCTCCAGGGTCAGGGTGCCCGGGTCCCCCATGCCCACGCCGATCAGATATACCTTTGGCTTCATCTCGATCCCTCCAGCAAAAAAGACTCCATCTCGTCCAGGGAGAGGCCCGTCTCGGCGGCTGGCCGGTCCACCACGATGAGGGCGCACCCCGCCTCCCGGGCGGCCTCCACCTTCTCCCAGAAGCCCCCCACGCCGCCGGAGGCCTTGGTCACGAGCACTCTCGCGCCGAACTGGCGGAGCAGGGCCAAGTCCAGCTCCTTGGAGAAGGGGCCCTGCATACATACCACATGGGCGGCGGGGAAACCCAGCTCCAGGCACCGCCCCAGCGAGCCCAGGTTTGGCAGCACCCGGGGGAAGCACCGTTCCAGGAGGCCGGGGACGGCGAAGGGGGCGAGCTCTTTCGCCCCTGTGGTGAGCAGTACGTTCCCGGGGAGCTCCGCCGCAAGGGCCGCCGCCCCCGCCATATCCGGCGCGTGGAGCCAGTCCCCCTCCGGGGCCCCCTCCCGCACCAGGCGCAGGTAGGGGACGCCCGTCCGCTCCGCCGCCGCCCGGACGTTCCGGGTCACCACGGCGGCATAGGGGTGGGTGGCGTCCACCACATAGTCGAAGGCCCCGGCCCCCATGAGCGCCTCCATCTCTCCCTCTTCCATGCGCCCGGCGATCACCCGGAGGCCGGGGCCCTCGGGCGCCAGGGCCGCGCCGTAGCCGGTGGCCACCGAGAGCACCACATCTACGCCGGCGCGGCTCAGGCGCTGGGCCAGCACCCGGCCCTCCGTGGTGCCGCCGAAGAGCAGGATCTTCATGCCCCGCCCCCGCTCAGTCTTCCCGCTGGAGGTAGCCCCGGGGGGTCACCATCCGGCCGCCGATCGTGCGGGTCTGGCTGTTGCCCACGAAGACGGTGGTGAACATATCCACCCGGGCCTCCCGCAGGGCCCCGAGAGGGAGCACCACCGCCCGCTCTCCCTCCCGGCCGATGTTCTGCACATAGCCGCACACCGTCTCCGGCGGCAGGCCCGCCTCCAGCAGGATGTCGCAGGCCCGCCGGAGATAGTCCGGGCGGTGGCGGCTGGAGGGGTTGTAGAGGCAGATCGCGAAGTCCGCCTGAGCCGCGCACCGGAGCCGCTGGGCGATCTTCTCCCAGGGGGTGAGCAGGTCGGACAGGGAGATCACCGCGAAGTCGTGGTTCAGAGGCGCGCCCAGCAGGGCCGCCCCGCCGCTGGCGGCGGTGACCCCGGGCACCACATGGATCTCCACCGGCGGGAACTCCTGGGACACCTCGTACACCAGGCTCGCCATGCCGTAGATCCCTGCGTCCCCCGAGCAGACCACCGCCACATCCCGGCCCTCCGCCGCCGCGGCCACCGCCTCCCGGCAGCGGTCCACCTCCCGGCGCATCCCGGTGGAGCGCATCTCCTTGTCCGGGAACATCTCCCGGATGAGGGCGATATAGGCCGTGTAGCCTACGATCAGGTCCGCCTCTTCCAGCGCCCGCCGGGCCCGGCCGGTGAGGTCCTCTCCCGCCCCGGGCCCCAGGCCCACCACTGTCACTCTCATATGTCCTCTCCTTCTCTGTCTGTGTATCCGTCGAAGCGGAGGACCCGGGGCAGGCGGCTCACCGCCACGGTCACCCCTTCCGCCGCCTGTTTCCGTACGATCAGCTCGCCCCCCGCCAGGACCGCGGCCCGCTCACAGACGTTGTCCACGCCGGTGACCGATACCACGAAGGGGGAGGCGGTGAAAGCCCCCGGTACGCGCCGCAGCTCCTCCGCCGTGTAGGTGGCCAGCGGCAGCTCTCTCTCCCGGCAGAAGGCCAGGAGGCCGGGCTCGTCCCCCTTGCGGTCGATGGTGTACGCCCCCTGGACCGCCCTCGGGGAGAGGCCATGGCCGGACAGGGCCCGGTCCACCGCCGCCCCGATCCGCTCCGCCGGCGTCCCCCGCCGGCACCCGATCCCCAGAGCCAGGATCCGGGGGACGAGCCGCAGGCACTCGCCGAAGGGGGCCTCTCCCGTGCCCGCCGTGATATAGATGCCCAGGGGGCCCGTCCCCCGGCGCACGCCCGGGGGCAGTTCTCCCTGTATAGGAATATCACTTTGCAGCCATACTGGCTCCCCTGCCAGCAGGGCCGCCGATATATGCTTTGCCGCCGTTCGGCTGTCAAGGTATAATCCTTCACGGGCTGCCCACTGGTCCACGGCGAAGAGGCCGTTCACATCGGTGGCCGTAGACACCACCGGGGCCCCTCCTGTGGCCGCCGCTATCCGCCGGGCCAGGTCGTTGGCGCCCCCCACATGGCCGGAGACCAGGGGCACGGCGAAGCGGCCCAGCTCGTCCACCGCCACCACCGCCGGGTCGGTGAACTTGTCCCGCAGGAGCGGGGCCACCGCCCGGACGGCGATGCCGCAGGCCCCCACGAAGACGAAGCCGTCCACCTGCGGGAAGCGCTCCGCCGTCCAGCCCTTCAGGTCCGGGTAGGCGGCGGTGCCCAGCTCCCCGGCCAGGCGCCGGGGGAAGGCGGTCTCACACCGGTCCCCTTCCTTCTCCAGGGCCCGGGCCAGGCGGCCCGCCAGGTCCGCCCCCTTCCGGGTGAAGGCGGTGAGGGCCAGCTTCACTTGCTGGCCTCCCGGTAGCCGTGGGCAAAGGAGGGGTCGTAGAGCTTGGAGCGCTCGTACCGGTCCCCCAGGAAGCCGCCCACTGTGATGAGGGCTGTCTTGGAGATCTGGTGCTCCCGGGCGGTCCGGGCCAGGGTGGCCACGGTACAGCGGCAGACCTTCTGGTCCGGCCAGGTGGCCTTATAGACGATGGCGGCGGGGGCATCCGGGGCATAGCCCCCCGCCATCAGCTCCCGCTCCACCTCTTCCAGCAGGCCGGTGGACAGGAAGAGCACCATGGTGCAGCCGTGAGAGGCCATCTTGGAGAGGGCCTCCCCCTCCGGCACCGGGGTCCGGCCGGCCATGCGGGTGATGATGACGCTCTGGGACACATCGGGCAGGGTGTACTCCGCCTCCAGGGCCGCCGCGGCCCCGGAGAAGGAGGAGACCCCCGGTGTCACGTCGTAGCCGATCCCCCGCTCGTCCAGCAGGTCCATCTGCTCCCGGATCGCCCCGTAGAGAGAGGGGTCCCCGGTGTGCAGGCGGACGGTGGTGCGGCCCTCCGCCTCCGCCTTCTCCATGACGGCGATGACCTCTTCCAGGGTCATGGAGGCGCTGTCGTAGACGGCGCACCCCTCCTTCCGCCCCTCCAGGAGGGCCGGGTTCACCAGGGATCCCGCGTAGATGATGACGTCCGCCTCCGACAGCAGGCGGGCCCCACGGAGGGTGATGAGGTCTGCGGCTCCAGGGCCGGCTCCCACGAAATGGACCATATGGACCTTCCTTTCTCTTATGTTCCCGCCGGACCCGGGCCCGGCTGTCCTTCTTTTCTTGCCGCCGGCGGGTGCAGGGCCGCCAGCCGGTCCGCGTTGGGGGTCTTCCCCAGCACGCCGTACCGGTCGGAGAAGAAGATGGCTCCAGTCTCCATCTCCGCCCCCGCCCGGCGCTGGAGCTGCTGCCCCAGGGCCTCCGCCAGGGAGGCCATCACCGGCGCCCGGAGGCCCGCCCGGTCCAGGGCCTCGACGGCCCCGTCGGTGGTGACCGCCTGGAACACCGCAGCCACCGTCTCCCGGTCCCCGCCAGCCAGGGCGGTATGGGCGGCCAGGGTCTCCCGCCGCCCGTCGGCGACGCGGGAGTGGGTGTTCATGCTCCCCGCCGCCACCTTGCACAGCTTGCCGATGTGGCCCACCAGCAGGAGGGTGCGGAACCCCTCGCAGGCCGCGCAGTCCAGGGCCTCCCCGATGTAGTTGGAGCAGGTGGCCCAGTGGGACAGGCCCAGGCCCAGGATCTCCCGGGAAAACCGCTCGCCGTAGTTGCCCGGCGTCACCAGCAGATCCCGGGCCCCGGCGGCCCGCTGGAGGCGGATCTCCAGCCGCACCGAGTCGATGAGGGCCGCCTCGCTCATGGGCCGCACGATCCCAGAGGTGCCCAGGATGGAGATCCCCCCCTCGATCCCCAGCCGGGGATTGAAGGTCTTTCCCGCCAGCCGGGGGCCCTCCGGGACAGAGATGGTCACCAGAAGGCCGCCCCCATAGCCCGCGGCGGAGGCCGCCTTCTCCACTTGGGCGCGGATCATCTGCCGGGGCACCCGGTTGATCGCCGCGGCACCCACCGGCTGATCCAGGCCGGGCCGGGTGACCCTGCCCACCCCCTCTCCCCCGTCGACGGCCACGCCGGGCCGGCCGGTCTCCTCCACCCGGGCGAAGATCAGGGCCCCGTGGGTCACGTCCGGGTCATCGCCTCCGTCCTTCCGCACGGCGCAGGCAGCCCAGCCGGGGCCCGCGGAGGGCTCCAGCAGCTCTGCCTCCACCGGGAGGCCCGCCGGCGTGTCCACCCGGACCGCCGCCGGGAGACGGCCGGTGAGGAGGAGCTCCGCCGCCCCGCCCGCCGCGGCGGCCGCGCAGGTGCCCGTAGTGTACCCGCACCGGAGCCGATCCCGGCCCACGGTGATATAGTGCTCGAACCGGCCCACAGGCCCCTCCTTCCCGCGAAAAACGGCCCCTCCCGGAAGGGGGAGGGGCCGTGGCAGCATCGCGCTCCAGCCGCTCTCTACCTAAGAGTCGTACCGTCTCTTTTGACAGGGCAGGTCTCCTGGCTCACGCTTCCTCCTCAGGCACACCTTCTCGGCCTCTGTGGCCAATGGTCTCCGCGCCCTCGTCCGCGCTCACAGTAGAGGTGAGACTGCGCCGGTCTTGCACCGGACTTCCCTTTTCAGCCGCCGTGGCGGCACCTCTGTCAACATTCGATTGTCTTACCGTTCCATTATAGCAAGGCGGGCATGGGAAGTAAAGGGGGAGTTTTCCGCCCTCCCGCCTCACAGCCCCCTGGCCCACTCGGGGCGCAGGCCGGTCCCGCTCTCCAGGGCCTGGTCCAGGCGGGCCAGGAAGGCTTCCCGGTCCTGGGGCAGGCTGCCGGAGAGGGGCACATAGTTGGAGGCGTGGTCGCAGGTGAAGTGGAGGGGGTCCACCTCCAGGCCCCGGATCAGCTCGCCGGCCTCCCGCAGGGTGTCTGCCGGTGCGGCGGGCTGGAACCGGCCCTCCCGCCAGTCCCTGTATAGGGCCGTGCCGGGAGAGAGGGTCAGGGTCAGTGCGGAGAGATGGCGGGGCCTCATGGCGTTGGCCATCTCCGCAGTCTCCCTCATGTGGACCAGCCCCTCTCCTCCGCCGCCGGCCAGGCCCAGCAGCACCATGATCCACAGGTCGAAGCCCGCCTCCCGGAGGCGGATGCCGGCCTCCAGCATCTCCGCCGCCCCCACCCCCTTATGGATGCGGCGGAGGAGCGCGTCGCTCCCTGTCTCCACCCCCAGGTAGGTCCGGGCCAGTCCGGCGTCCCGGAGGGCCCGCAGCTCCTCCGGCCCCTTCCGCAGGGTGCTGCGGGGCCCGGCGTAGGTGGTCACCTTCTCCAGAGAAGGGAAGGCGGCATACAGCTCCCTCAGGATGACCAGCAGGTCCTCCGTATCCACGGCGATCGCGTCTCCATCGCAGAGGAACACCCGGCGCACATCGCCATAGTACGCCCGGGCCATCCGGATGTCCTCCAGGATCTCTCCCATGGGGCGGACCCGGTACTTCTTGTCCTTGTACATCCCGCAGAAGGTGCAGGCGTTGTGGGAGCAGCCCACCGTCACCTGGAGGAGGTAGCTCTTCCACTCTCCCGGCGGACGGTAGATATCCCCCTCATAGCGCATGGTCTTCCCCGCCCCCCTGGTCCCGCAGGACCTTCTTGATATTCTTCTCCGCCTTGCTCCGGGGGATCATGATCTCGTGGCCGCACCCCTGGCAGCGGAGCCGGAAGTCCATGCCCACCCGCAGCACCAGCCAGCTCCTGCCGCCGCAGGGGTGGGCTTTCTTCATCTCCAGCACATCTCCCACATGGATGTCCATCCCGTATCGCTCCTCTCTGCTCCCATATACCGGGCTCTATTATACCTCCTGCCGGGCGGAGCCGCAAGCGCCTCCGCCCTTCGTCTGTCAATTCCGGCAAAACCGCCGCATATAGTAGGCCTATAGAGCGCGGGCCCGCCGCCCAGCTGCCGCCCACCGGCTGCTCCCCCGCTCTCGGGCGGGTCCAGGGACATGGAAAGGATGGTCATATATGCGTGGTCGATTTCTCCCGGAAGGCAGAGCCTTACATACTCCAGAGAACACCGCCGCCTGCGGGAGCCTGTTCTCCCTGCGTCAGGCTATGGAGCAGGAGACCGTTCTGGAGGGCCGGGCCCTCTCATGCAGCCCGGAGCACGACCTGCTGGTGTCCGTCGGGCCCTTCATCGGCCGGATCCCCCGGGAGGAGACGGCTCTCGGAGTGGCGGAGGGGACCACGAAGGAGATCGCCATCCTCTCCCGGGTAGGCAAGCCGATCTGCTTTACAGTAGTCTCCATATCAGGCGCCGGGGACGACGCCCCCGCCCTGTCTCTCTCCCGCCGCAGGGCCCAGGCCCTGGCCCAGGAGGCCCTGCTGGACGCCCTCCGCCCCGGCATGGTCATCCCCTGCACCGTCACCCACCTGGAGCCCTTCGGCGCCTTCGTGGACATCGGCTGCGGCCTGGTCTCCATGATCGGCATCGACCGCATCTCCGTCTCCCGCATCCCCCACCCCGCCTGCCGCTTCTCGGTGGGGCAGGAGATCTGCGCTGCGGTGGCCGGGGTGGACCGGGAGCAGGGCCGGGTCCGGCTCACCCACCGGGAGCTGCTGGGCACCTGGGAGGAGAACGCCGCCCTCCTCGCGCCCGGCATGACGGTGGCGGGCTGGGTCCGGGGCGTGAAGGACTACGGCGCCTTCATCGAGCTCTTCCCCAATCTGTCCGGGCTGGCGGAGCCCTCCCCCGACCTGCGCCCCGGGGACCGGGTGTCCGTCTTCATCAAGTCCATCCTGCCGCAGCGCATGAAGATCAAGCTCCTGGTCATCGACCGGCTGCCTCCCGAGCCCGGGCCCACCCCCCTGCGATACCACATCACCCAGGGGACCCTCTCCCACTGGCGCTACGCCCCCGAGGACTGCCAGAAGCCGGGGGCGGAGACCTTCTTCACTTGAGAGGGAGACCGGCCCCGCTGTGCCAGCGGGGCCGGTCTTTCGCGCCTTCATCCCTCTCCCTTGATCTGCTCCCAGTATCGCTTGGCCGCCTGTTCGGCCTTGTTCTCCCCGTACTGGTAGTAGTGTGTCCCCACCAGGGCATCGGGCAGATACTGCTGCTTCACATAGTGGTTCGGGAAGTCATGGGGATAGAGGTACCCCTGCTCCCGCTCCATGCCGCTGGAGTCCAGATGCTTGTTCTGAAGGTGCCGGGGGTAGTCTCCCGTCTTCCCCGCCCGCACGTCCGCCAGAGCGGCGTCCAGTGCTACATGGGCGGAGTTGGACTTGGGGCTGGTGGCCATGAGCACCGCCGCATCCCCCAGGGGGATCCGGGCCTCCGGCAGGCCCAGCATATTGGCTGCGTCCACGCAGGCTTTGACGATGGGGATGATCTGGGGATAGGCCAGTCCCACGTCCTCGCAGGCGATCACCATCAGGCGGCGGCAGGCGGAGATCAGGTCCCCCGCCTCCAGCAGCCGGGCCAGGTAGTGGCAGGCGGCGTCCGGGTCGGAGCCCCGGATGGATTTTTGCAGGGCGGAGAGGATGTCGTAGTGGTCGTCCCCCTCCCGGTCGTACCGCATGGCGGAGCGCTGGGCCACGGTCCGGGCGTCGGCCAGGGAGACCAGGAGCTGCCCGTCCTTCCGCCGGGCGGTGTTCATCAGCAGCTCCACCGCGTTCATCGCCTTCCGCACGTCTCCGCCGCAGGCGGTGGCGATACAGCGCTCCACCCCTTCCTCGCACACGGCTGTGCCCCCCAGGCGTCCGGCCATGACGCCGATCGCCCGTTCCACCGCCGGGACCACGTCCTCCGGCTCCACCGGCTTGAACTCGAAGACAGTGGACCGGCTGAGCACCGCGTTGTAGACGTAGAAGTAGGGGTTCTCGGTGGTGGAGGCGATCAGGGTCACGTCCCCCCGCTCGATCACGTCCAGCAGGGACTGCTGCTGCTTCTTGTTGAAGTACTGGATCTCATCCAAGTAGAGGAGGATCCCGTTGGGGGCCATCATGGTCCCCACATCGGCGATCACGTCCTTGATATCCGAGAGGGAGCCGGTGGTGGCGTTGATCCGCCTGAGGGCCCGGTTGGTCCGGGCCGCGATGATGTTGGCCACCGTGGTCTTCCCCGTGCCAGAGGGGCCGTAGAAGATCAGGTTGGGGATGTCCCCCTCCTGGATGATGCGGCGCAGGAGCCCCTCCGGGCCCAGGATATGCCGCTGCCCCACCACCTCATCCAGGCTGGCAGGGCGGATCTCGTCCGCCAGGGGCCGGTGTGTCATGGCCATCCGCCTTCCCTCCTCAAACTTCGTTCTGGTCTGTCCGCAGGCACTATTCTAACATATGTTCGACCCGGCGTAAACTCTTTTCCCGGCTCCGGGCCCTCTCTGCGCACAGCCCAGTGCATTTTGCCGCCGGGCGACCGTCCGATAAAGCCCAGATGGGCTTTATCGGACGAGCTGAAGGGCCCGGCGCTCCCGCGCCGGGCCCTCTGTCGGCCGGTGGGCCGCAGGTATCACTGGTAGAGGGGATACTTCCCGGTGAGCCGGGCCACCTCTGCCCGGATGTCGTCCGCCTTGTTCTCAAAGTCGGTGGCGGCCTCCCACATGAGCCGGCCCACCACCTTCATATCCTCCTCTCGGAAGCCACGGGTGGTGACAGCGGGGGTGCCTACCCGGATGCCGCTGGTGACGAAGGGCTTCTCCGGGTCGTTGGGGATGGCGTTCTTGTTGACGGTGATGTCCACCTCATCCAGACGCCGCTCCATCTCCTTGCCGGTGACCCCGGCCTTCCGCAGGTCCACCAGCATCAGGTGGTTGTCCGTACCGCCGGACACCAGGTCGAAGCCGCACGCGGTGAGGGACTCCGCCAGGGCCTGGGCATTCTTGAGGATCTGTGCCTGATAGTCCTTGAACTCCGGTCTGAGGGCCTCGCCGAAGGCCACCGCCTTGGCGGCGATGATGTGCTCCAGGGGGCCGCCCTGAGAGCCGGGGAAGATGGCGGAGTCGATCTTCTTGGCCAGCTCGGCCTTGCAGAGGATCAGGCCGCCCCGGGGGCCCCGGAGGGTCTTGTGGGTGGTGGTGGTGACCACGTCGGCATAGGGCACAGGAGAGGGGTGGAGCCCGGCGGCCACCAGGCCGGCGATGTGGGCCATGTCCACGAAGAGGTAGGCCCCCACCTCGTGGGCGATGTCGGCGAAGACCTTGAAGTCGATGATCCGGGGATAGGCGGAGGCGCCGGCGATGATCATCTTGGGCTTGCAGCTCTTGGCCAGATCCCGGACCTGGTCGTAGTCGATCCGCCCGTCGGGGCCCAGGCCGTAGGAGACCATATGGTAGTTCTTTCCGGAGAAGTTCACGGGGGAGCCGTGGGTCAGGTGCCCGCCGTTGGACAGGTCCATGCCCAGCACGGTGTCCCCGTGCTGGCAGAGGGCGGCGTAGACGGCGTAGTTGGCCTGGGCACCGCTGTGGGGCTGCACGTTGGCGTGCTCCGCCCCGAAGAGCTTGCAGGCCCGGTCCCGGGCGATGTCCTCGGTGACGTCCACCTCCTGGCAGCCGCCGTAGTAGCGCTTGCCGGGGTAGCCCTCCGCGTATTTATTGGTGAGCACGGAGCCCATCGCCACCAGCACCGCCTCGCTGACGATGTTCTCCGATGCGATCAGCTCGATGTTCCGCCGCTGGCGGGCCAGCTCGGCCGCTATGGTCGCCGCGACCTCCGGGTCCCGGGCGCTGAGAAAGTCGATCATTTCCTGTACCATACCATCGCTCCTCCACATTGAAAGTAGATCGAAAGGGATAGATCTATTATACAGAAGCCGCCCACAAAATACAATCGTCATTCTCGGGAAAACACCGTCGTATTTCTCGACGGGATATGGTATAATGTCGGCAGATCTGCAAAAATGATACTTGCAAGAAAGGGACCGATGTATGAAGTCAGAAGCCGATGTGCGCTCCATCGTAGAGGAGCTGAAAAAACTCTATCCGGAAGGGATCTGTTCCCTGGACTACCCCAAGCCCTATGAGCTGCTGTTCTCTGTCCGGCTGGCCGCGCAGTGCACCGATGAGCGCGTCAACCAGGTGACCCCCGCCCTGTTCGGCCGCTTCCCCACCCTGGAGGCCCTGGCCGAGGCCGATGTGAGCGAGGTGGAGCAGTACATCCACTCCACCGGCTTTTTCCGTGCCAAGGCACGGGACATCGTGGCCGCCTCCCGGATGATGCTGGAGCAGTTCGGCGGGAAGGTGCCCGACAATATGGAGGACCTGCTGAAGCTGCCCGGCGTGGGCCGCAAGACCGCCAACCTGATCCTGGGCGACGTATATCATGTGCCCGGCGTGGTGGTGGCGGACACCCACTGCATCCGTATCTCGGGGAAGCTGGGCCTCACAGACGGCACCAAGGACCCCGTCAAAGTGGAGATGCAGCTCCGCGCGGTGCTCCCCCCGGAGGAGTCCAACGACTTCTGCCACCGGCTGGTCCTCCACGGGCGGGCGGTGTGCACCGCCCGGAAGCCCCAGTGCCAGGACTGCTCCCTCCGGCCCTGGTGCGACTTTTTCCAGAAAGGGGTGGACTGAGATGGAGCTCGTAGACCTGGAGACCTGGCCCCGGCGGGACACCTTCCGTTTCTTCTCCGGCCTGTCCTGGCCCTTCTACTCCGTGACCAGCACCCTGGATGTGGGCCGCTACCACGCCTACGTCAAGGCGCATGGCCTGTCCTTCTACTACGGCCTCATCTACCTCACCACTGCTGTCATGGACCGGCTCCCCGACTTCCTCTATAAGATCCGCGGCGGCCAGATCGTCCGCCACGACCGGCTGGAGCCCAGCTTCGTCACGCTGGACCAGCAGACCCACCAGATCAAGATCACCAACGTGCCCCTGACGGAGAGCCTGGAGGACTACTGCGCCCGGTGCCGGGCGGCGGTGGAGGCCCAGACCTCCCCCTTCCCCTCCGGTTCCGACGAGGCCCGGGACGATCTGATCTACTTCTCCTGCACCCCATGGTTCTCCTTCACCAGCCTCACCAACGAGATGGACGACGATCCGGACGACTCCATCCCCCGCATCACCTGGGGGAAGTTCGAAGCCCGGGAGGGCAGGCTCCTGCTCCCCTGCTCCGTCCAGCTCAACCACCGGCTCCTGGACGGCTGGCACCTGGGACAGCTCCTCACCGATCTTCAGAAGGAACTGGACGCCTTCTGAACCGGATGATGCAGAGCGGCCCTGTCTCTCAAGAGAGACAGGGCCGCTCTGTGCTTTCCGCGTCTCAGCGCCGGTCCTTATGCCGGCGGTAGATGATGGCCAGGCCGTCCAGGACCAGGCCGCTGTCCACCACGTCGATGAGGGAGGTCCCATCCGCGATCAGCCGGGCCAGGCCGCCTGTGGCCACCACTCTGGCGCCGGGCTCTCCCAGCTCTTCCTTCGCCTTGCCGATCAGGTGCTCCACTGCGCCGATATAGCCCTCCACGGCTCCCGCCTGGATCTGCCCCACCGCCGTGCAGCCCAGCACCCGGTCCGGCCTCACCAGCTCGACCTTGGGGAGCATGGCCGTCTGGCGGAACAGGGCCTCGGTGGCGATGCGGACCCCGGCCAGGATGCAGCCGCCCATATAACGCCCCTCCCGGTCCACGGCGTCCACAGTGGTGGCGGTGCCGAAGTCCAGTACGACCAAAGGCCGGCCGTACTTCTCCATGGCGGCGATACAGGCTACGGAGCGGTCCGCCCCCAGGCGCTCATCTCCGCTGACCCCGTAGGACAGGCCGGGATCCACGCCGTCATCCACCACGATGGGCGTCTTGCCCAGATAACGGGAGATGGCGTTGCTCAGGGAGTGCATCACCTGGGGCACCACCGAGGCCACGATCACATCCTCCACGTCCTCTGTCCGAAGGCCGAAGCGCTGGAGATACATACAGAGCATCAGTCCAATCTCGTCCGAGGTCCGGGCGGCGTCGGTCATCAGGCGGAAGCTGCCGGTCAGGCGCTCCTCCTGGAACATGCCGAAGACCATATTGGTGTTCCCCACATCGATCGTAAGCAGCATATCAAACACATCCTTCGTTTTTCGGCGCTCCGTCTCCCATCCGCCGGATCTCGCACCTGATCTCTTCCGCCCCCAGGTCTATCACCCCGTAGGTGCCTCCGCTCCCCCGGCAGCTCCCCGGGTTCAGTATCCACAGCTCCCCCTCCCGCTCGCAGTAAGGGATATGGGTGTGCCCGAAAAGGAGGACGTCCGCCTCCGCTTCCCGGGCGGCATAATAGGCAGGGCCATAGGTCTGCTTCACATGGTAGCGGTGCCCGTGGGTCATGAGGATCCGCCGTCCCTCCACCAGCAATACCCGCTGGTCGGGGACCTCGGTGAAGCCATCGCAGTTGCCGCAGACGTTCTGCATGGTCTGCATGGGCATCCGGCTCTGGAGCTCCTGAAAGTCCCGGACCAGATCCCCCAGGTGGAGCACCAGATAGGGCCTCTCCCGGCGGACCGCCTGCTCCATATGGTCCACGTCCCCATGGGAATCAGAAAAAACAGCTATCTTCACCGCAGTCACCTTCCGCAAGACGGCACATATAATACATCGGGACCAGTCATAGAATCAATGGAGGGATGCCCTATGCCAAAACAGAGCCCATCCGCCGGCCCCCTCAAGGACCCCCAGGTCGCCAGGCTCCTCCGGGACAGACACGCCGTGGAGCAGCTGCTCCAGTCCCCGGACACCAAGCTGCTCATGGAGCTGCTGGGCCGCCAGGGCGGGCTGAAGGGAGCCGCCGAAGCCGCCATGAAGGGGGACCCCAGCGCGCTCCAGGGGATGCTGGACCGCCTGCGGCAGGACCCTAAGGGGGCGGAGGTGGTGGAACGGCTCAGCCGCTCCACGCCCAAATGAGCCCTGGCCTGAGATGACGATGGAAGGGAGGTCCGTCCTGTGGCCGAAGAGTTCGCCGACAGATTGAACGCCATATTGGCAGACCCCAAGGCCATGGGGCAGATCCTCTCTCTGGCCCAGTCCCTCACCGGCGGAGAGGAGACCGGGCCGTCCCCCGCCCAGGGGGAGGAGGACAGCTCCGTGCAGGAGGCCCCCCCTTCCGCCGCTCCCGACCTCCCCTCCATGCTCCAGCTCCTGGGGGGCTCCTCCGGAGAGAGCGGTGGAGGGAGCCCCCTCTCCGCGCTGGGAGAGCTGGACCCGAAGCTGCTCCAGCTGGGCGCCCGGCTGCTGGGAGAGCTGGGCCAGGAGGACGACCGGCGGACCGCTCTGCTCTCCGCCCTGCGCCCCTTCGTGAAAAAGGAGCGCTATGCCAAGCTGGACCGGGCCATCCAGATCGCCAGGCTCTCCCGGGTGATCCGGACCGCTTTCCGCTTTTTCCAAGAGGAGGGGCAGGGCCGTGTATAACCGCTATATCCCCAACGGGACCTCCTATGCCCGGGTCGTGGAGGATGCCCCGCCCCGCTCAGAGCAGGCCCCTGCCGGAGCGCACAGGTCCAGGCAGGAGCAGGAGCCCCCTCCCCCCAGGGAGAACGCCCAGGGACGGGCCGCCTCCTGGCTCTCCAGCCTGCTCAAGCGCCTCCAGCTGGAGGACTTGGATACCGGCGACATCCTCCTGCTGCTCATCCTGCTCTTCCTCTTTATCGACGGGGACGACCTGGAGCTGCTCATCACCCTGGCCCTGTTGATCCTGCTGGGGCTGGGGAAGAAGGAAAAAGAGCCCTCAGACTAGGTCTTCCCCCACGGTGTGGAGCACCGTGCCGTCGGGCAGAGAGAAATCCGCCGACTGGAGCGGGTACTGCATATCGGTGTCCAGGGCGGTCATCTGCTGGACCACCGTCCCATCCTTCACCGTCTCGTACCCCACCAGGGCTCCCGTGTCGGTGGAGACCCAGTAGCGCTCCAGGTAGCCCAGCTCATCCTCCGAGGTCTCCACATAGACGCAGGGCATACGGTCCCGCTCCTGGAAGCCGGCGGCCACTATCTGCTCCTGCTCCAGGTCCAGGACATCCTCGTAGGTGGGCAGGTACTGGATCAGGTCGGAGAGGTCTCCCTCCACCGGCCAGGAGGCCACGCGGCCGCTCTCTTCATACCAGCGGTACAGGGTGCCGCGCTCTCCCTCCATATGCAGGATGGTGTGCTGGGTCCCCAAGGGCTGGAACGCCTGATCCAGCTCCACCATGGTCCAGTCCCCATCCTGCCAGACCTGGAGCTGGAAGCGGCCGCTCCGGGTCTCGTCGATGGCGGTCTCCACCACCAGGGTCCGGTAATAGCTCTCCGGCCTGTCCAAGGTGGCCACTACGTCTTTCACTGTCTCCGGCGTGACTTCCACCGGGAGATAGTTCCCGCCCGCGCCGGGGTCATCCTCTCCCTGGCCCTCCTCCACGGGCGCCGTAGAAGGCAGTACGATCTCCGCCTGACTGCCCGGGAAAAAGTTCATGCCGAAGCTGGCCAGCACCGCTATCACCATCACGGCGGCGATGAGCGCGGAGAGCACCGCTTTGTTCTTCCGTTCCAAAAGAGGATCCCCTCCTCCCTCTGCCGGCATCCCGGCCCACAGTGCGTCAGGCCCGGAACTCTTCCGGACGCTCCTCCCGCAGGCCGAACTTCCACTCGATGGCGTCCACGATGCGGCGGCAGGCGTGGCCGTCTCCATAGGGGTTCACCGCGTGGGCCATCTCCCGGTATGCCGCCTCGTCCTCGATGAGGCGGGCGCCCAGGGAGAACACCGCCTCTTCCTCTGTACCGGCCAGCTTCACCGTCCCGGCCCGGACCGCCTCCGGCCGCTCCGTCTCCCGGCGGAGGACGAGCACCGGCTTGCCCAGGGCGGGAGCCTCCTCCTGGAGGCCGCCGGAGTCGGTCATCACCAGATAGCAGCGGGCCATCAGGTTGTGCATCTCCTGCACGTCCAGCGGGGCGATGAGGTGGATGCGGGGGTGGCCGGAGAGGTATCGCTTCGCCGCCTCCTGCACCACCGGCGACAGGTGCACCGGGTAGACCAGCTCCACCTCCGGGTATGCCTCCACCAGCCGCCGGAGGGCGGTCATGATATTGGCCATGGGCTCGCCGTAGTTCTCCCGCCGGTGACAGGTGACCAGCACGATCTTGTGGCCAGTGTAGTCCAGCTCATTGAGCAGAGGAGTTGAAAAGGAGAAATCCTTGTCGACCGTGGTAGCCATGGCGTCGATCACCGTATTGCCTGTGACGAACACACCGTCTCCGATCCCCTCCCGCTCCAGGTTCTGCCGGTTGGCGGGAGTGGGGCAGAAGTGGAGATCCGCGATGTCCCCCACCAGGGTGCGGTTCATCTCCTCCGGAAAGGGAGAATACTTGTCAAGCGTTCGGAGACCGGCCTCCACATGGCCCACCGGCACCTGCTGATAGAAGGCGGCCAGCGCCCCGGCGAACGTGGTGGAGGTGTCTCCGTGGACCAGCACCAGGTCGGGCCTGGCCTCCTGGAGGACCTTCTCCACCCCCAGGAGGCATTTGCTCGTGATGGTGGAGAGGGTCTGACGGGGCTCCATGATGTCCAGGTCGTAGTCGGGCCGGAGGTGGAAGATCTCCAGCACTGAGTCCAGCATCTCCCGGTGCTGGGCGGTGACGCAGCACAGGCTCTCGATGCCGGGACGGCTGTCCAGCGCGCGCACCAGGGGGGCCATCTTGATGGCCTCCGGCCGGGTGCCGAAAATGGTCATGACGCGGATGGTCTTCACGGCTCTCTCTCCTCTTCTTCCTTTTCCGTCTGCTCGGCCCCGCTCAGGGGCTCTTTCTTTTTTTCCGGTCCTTCTCCCGTCTGGGGCCCCTCTCTCCGCTTCTCCGCCCCGCTGAGGAAGATCTTCCCGGACAGGGCGCCCGCAGCGCACAGGGCCAGCAGGAGCAGCATCGCCCGCAGGGCGCTGCTGGTGGTGAGCACCACGGCGCAGAGGCCCAGGATGGCGCTGATGATATAGAGGACCGCCACGGCCTGCTTCTGGGTGAAGCCCATGTCGATGAGCCGGTGGTGGATATGGCTGCGGTCAGGGTGCATGGGGCTCTGGCCGTGTGCGATCCGCCGGATGAAGGCGAAGCAGGTGTCGAAGATCGGCAGGCCCAGCATCAGGAAAGGCACCGCGAAAGAGATGATGGTATAGAACTTGAAGAGGCCCTGGATGGACATCACCGCCAGCACGAAGCCCAGGAAGGTGGAGCCGGTATCCCCCATGAAGATCTTGGCCGGGTTCAGGTTATAGGGGAGGAAGCCGATGCATCCTCCCGCCAGGGCGGCCATGACCACTGCCACCGGCCCGTCCGCCACCACCAGGGAGATGACCAGCATGGTCATAGAGCTGATGGTGGAGACGCCGCAGGCCAGACCGTCCAGACCGTCGATGAGGTTGACGGCGTTGGTGATGGCCACGATCCAGAGCACCGTGCAGGGCACGGACAGCCACCCCAGGTCCCACCAGAAGTCGGGAGAGAAGATGTTGGGGTTGGACACCACCTGGATGAGGTTGCCCGAGAGCACCGCCACCAGGGCCGCCACGATCTGGACCGCCAGCTTGAGCTTGGCCCCAAGGGCGTAGATGTCGTCGAAGATGCCCAGCACCACGATGATCACCGCCCCCAACAGCATCCCCTGGAGCTCCGGAGTGAGCTCTACATAGATGATGGTGCTGAGGATGAAGCCGAAGAAGATGGCCAAGCCCCCCATGCGGGGGATGGGGTGGTCGTGCATCCGGCGGCCGTCCCTGGGCACGTCCACCGCGCCCATGCGGATGGCCAGAGAGCGCACCACAGGCGTGGTGATGAGGGCCACGAGCATGGCGGTGACGAGGGCGGCGGCCACCCAGCCGATGACCTGCATATTTGTGTGATCCATTGCTACGATCGCTCCTTTGCGAAGCCCCTCAGCGGGCCACGAAGCCCACTTTTTTATAGACCTTGCGCAGGGTCTTGTTGGCTACATAGCCGGCCTTCTCCGCGCCGGAGCGGTAGACGCTCTCCAGATAGGCTTTATCGGCCAGCAGGCGCTCGGTCTCCTCCCGGATGGGGCGGAACATCTCCACCACGGCCTCGCCCACGGCGGGCTTGAAGGCGCCGTAGCCCTTGCCGTCGAACTCCCGCTCGATCTCCTCGAAGGTCTGGCCGGTGGCGGAGGAGTAGATCGCCATCAGGTTGGACACGCCGGGCTTGGCCGCCTTGTCATAGCGGACGCAGTGCTCGGTGTCGCTGTCGGTGACCGCCTTCTTGAACTTGCGCATGATGTCCTCCGGCTTGTCCAGGACGTATACGCAGCCGTTGGGGTCCTTGTCCGACTTGGACATCTTGCTCTCGGGACTGGTGAGGGACATGATCCGGGCCCCCACCTTGGGGATGAAGGGCTCGGGCAGCTTGAACACCTCGCCGTACACCCCGTTGAAGCGGTTGGCGATGTCCCGGCAGATCTCCACATGCTGCTTCTGGTCCTCCCCCACCGGCACCAGGTCGGCCTGGTAGAGCAGGATGTCCGCCGCCATCAGGGCGGGGTAGGTGAAGAGGCCGGCGTTGATGTTGTCCGCGTTCTTGGCGGACTTGTCCTTGAACTGGGTCATGCGGGAGAGCTCGCCGAACATGGTGTAGCAGTCCAGCACCCAGCCCAGCTCCGCATGGGCGGGCACATGGGACTGGATGAAGATGGTGTTCTTCTCCGGGTCCAGGCCGCAGGCGATATAGGCCGCGATCTGGGACAAGGTCCGCCGCCGCAGGGCGGCGGGGTCCTGCCGCACGGTGATGGAGTGGAGATCGGCCATCATATAGTAGCAGTCGTACTCCTCGGAGAGGGTCACCCAATTCTTGATCGCCCCCAGGTAGGAGCCAAGGGTCAGCTCTCCACTGGGCTGGATGCCGGAGAGGATGACTTTTTTCTGTTTCTCGTTTTCCATAGCACGCATACACCTCTGAGATCAGGCCCTCGGAAGGGGCCGGATGGTTTAGACAGATACGTTAAGTATCATATCACAACTATCATTGCTTGACAAGTTTTACCCATCTCATTACAATGAAGATACTATTCATATAGGTTGGAGTGATCGACTTTGGACAAACAGTGGTTCGATGATATGGAGGCCCGCATCCCTGTGGGCGAGGTCCGTACCCGCTTCGCCCCCTCCCCCACCGGCTATATGCATGTGGGCAATCTGCGCACCGCTCTGTATACCTGGCTCATCGCCCGGCACAGCAACGGCAAGTTCATCCTGCGTATCGAGGACACCGATCAGGGGCGGCTGGTGGAGGGCGCCACCGACGTGATCTACAGCACCCTGCGCAAGTGCGGGCTGGACTGGGACGAGGGCCCCGACGTGGGCGGCCCGGTGGGCCCCTATATCCAGACCGAGCGCCGGGACCTCTACGGCAGGTACGCCGAGCTCCTCATCGAGAAGGGGGCCGCCTACCGCTGCTTCTGCACCAAAGAGCGCCTGGAGTCCCTCCACGGAGAGAACGGCCTGGGCGGCTACGACGGCCACTGCCGGGACCTGCCCCAGAGCGAGATCGACGAGAAGCTGGCCGCCGGGATCCCCTACGTCATCCGCCAGAAGATCCCCCGCACCGGCACCACCACCTTCCACGACGTGGTCTTCGGCGACATCACCGTGGAGAACGACACCCTGGACGACCAGGTCCTCATCAAGTCCGACGGCCTGCCCACCTATAACTTCGCCAATGTGGTGGACGACCACCTGATGGGCATCACCCATGTGGTCCGGGGCAGCGAATACCTCTCCTCCGCCCCCAAGTATGACCTGCTCTATCAGGCCTTCGGCTGGACCGTGCCCACCTATATCCACTGCTCCCCCGTCATGCGGGACCAGCACAACAAGATGTCCAAGCGCCACGGGGACCCCTCCTATGAGGACCTGCTGGCCATGGGCTTCCTCTCTGAGGCCATCGTGAACTATGTGGCCCTGCTGGGCTGGTCTCCCCGGGGCGAGAACGTGGAGCGGGAGTTCTTCACCCTCCGGGAGCTCTCCGATGTCTTCGAGCTGGAGGGCATCTCCAAGTCCCCCGCCATCTTCGACCTGGAGAAGCTCAAGTACTTCAACGCCAACTACCTCCGGGCCATGGCCCCCGATGCCTTTTACGCCGCCGCAGAGCCCTATCTGAAGGAGGCCATCCACAGCCCCTCCATCGACCTGGAGCTGGTGGCCCCCCTGGTGCAGCCCCGGTGTGACACCTTCCAGGATATCGCCCCCCAGGTGGATTTCTTCGACGCGCTGCCTGAGTACTCCACCCAGCTCTACGTCCACAAGAAGATGAAGACCAACGAGGAGAACTCCCTGGAGGCCCTGAAGCTGGTGCTCCCCGTCCTGGAGGCCCTCCCCCAGTGGACCTACGACGCCATCCACGACGCCCTCATCGGCCTGGCCGCCCAGCACGAGCTGAAGAACGGCCGCATCATGTGGCCCGTCCGGACCGCCCTGTCCGGCAAGGCGGTCACCCCCGGCGGAGCGGTGGAGCTCTGCCAGATCCTGGGCAGGGAGGAGACCCTCCGCCGCATCCGGAAGGGCATGGAGCTGCTCTCCGCCCAGTCCTGACCCCCATCTATCTCCATCATGAGGAAGGCCGCCCCCGATCGTGGATCGGGGGCGGCCTTATTCACGCCTCCGGCGGCAGGATCTCCACCGTCCTGGTGGCGATCTTGTCGGAGAAGGCCCGGTCGTGCTCCACGAACACCATGGTGGGGGCATACCGGAGGAGCAGGGACTCGATCTGCATCCGGGAGTAGACGTCCACGAAGTTCAGCGGCTCGTCCCACAGGTACAGGTGGGCGGGCCGGCACAGGCTCCTGGCCAGGAGGACCTTTTTCTTCTGTCCCGCGCTGTATCCCTCCATATCCTTCTCGAACTGGGCCCGCTCGAAGCCCAGCTTCCGCAGGATGGCCTTGAAGAGGCTCTCGTCCAGGCCGTTCTCCTCCGCGAAGGCCCGGAGGCCGCCCCGGAGGGCCCCGGCGTCCTGAGGCAGCCAGGAGATCGCGGTCCCCCCTGCCCTCCAGAGGTCCCCGCGGTGGGGGACGTCCCGCCCCAGGATCAGTTTGAGCAGGCTGGACTTCCCGGCGCCGTTGGCCCCCCGGAGGGCGATCCGCTCCCCCCGCTCCACGGTGAAGGACAGGGGGCGGCACACCGGCCCCTGCCCGTAGTCCGGGGCCAGCTCCCTGGCCTCTAGGATCCGGCGCTGGGGGTGGGCGAGGGGATGGAGCTTCAGCTCCTCCGCCTCCTCCCGGTCCCGGAGGAGCTGTGACTTCTCCTCCACGGCGGCCTGCCGGCGGCCCTCCGCCGCCTTGGCGCGCTTCATCATCTTGGCCGCCTTGTGCCCCACATAGCCCCGGTCCACCTTCATCCCGGAGCCCTCACTGCGGTACTTGCTCCGCTCCACCGCGTCGGACCAGTCCGCCGTGCGGCGGGACGCCTCTTCCAGCCGCCGGATGTCCCGCCTGAGCCTCTCCTGCTCTCCCCGTTCGAACTGCTCCCGCCGCTCTTTGTTCTCCCACCAGGTGGAGAAGTTCCCCTTCTGTACCTCCAGTCCCGTCCTGTTGAACACCAGCACATGGTCCACGCACCGATCCAGGAAGGCCCGGTCGTGGGAGACCAGGATGAAGCCCCGCTTCCTGGACAGATAGTCCGCCACCAGTTCCCGGCCCGCCATGTCCAGGTGGTCCGTGGGCTCGTCCACCAGGAGGAACGCGTCCTCCCGGGAGAAGAGCAGGGCCAGGAGCAGCTTAGTGCGCTCGCCCCCGGAGAGGACGTCCCAGCGCCGGGCCAGGACCGCCTCTCCCATGCCCAGGAGGCGGAGCTCCTTCACCAGCCGCCACTCCTCCAGCTCGGGCTCCAGGGCCCAGGCCACCGACAGCCCGTCCGCCTCAGGATCCGGCACCGCAGGGGGGAAGTAGTCGAAGGCCACCGGCGAGGAGATCCGGCCCGTGTGTTCCCCCTGCCCCATCAGCAGCCGCAGCAGGGTGGTCTTCCCCCGCCCGTTCCGGCCGATGAAGCCCAGCCGCCAGTCTGTATCCAGCTGGAGGGAGAGGTCCTGGAACACAGGGTCGCCGCTCCCCTCATAGGAGAAGGTCAGATGTGAGATATCGATCAAAGACATGGAAAACGCCTCCCAGTACGAAATAGGCGCAGAGCGGCCACGCTCCACGCCTATCCCTGCCGTCCGGGAGGCGCAAAACGTGAGAGGAGCGCAGTCGCTTGCCAACAGGCACGACAGGACCGGCGGTCATACCGACCACCCCGCTGTCATGCAGCCGTACGGCAAGTCATTTGCGCATCCTCTCACCTCAGATCTTCTATAGGCTGGAGCCACTATACCACACTGTCCCCGGTCTGTCAAGGCGGAGGAAAAAGCTCCCACCGGTATGTGCGCATGATCCGCTCCCCGGCTGCCCATACTGACCCAGAAAAGCAGCGGGGCGTATCGCCGTCCGGTCGATACGCCCCGGAGAAATGGGGCGTGACGATATGGGCGAAAAACATGTGGGCCGCAGGGCCCTGGTCCGGCGGGTGAGCTATCTGGCGGCTGCCTTCGCCGTGGCGATAGGGCTGGCAGTACAGGGGCACCGGGAGGCGGCCGCCTACCGGCAGGCCCTGTCCAACAGCCGCCTCCACGCCTTCGCCGAGCTGTCCGCGGGGCTCAACGAGCTGGACGCGGATCTCCAGAAGGTGGTCTATTCCGCCTCTCCCGCCATGCTCAGCGCCCTTTGCACCCAGATCTACGGCAAGGCCGCCGCCGCCCAGATGGCCCTGGGCGAGCTGCCCTACAGCAATGTGGAGCTGGAGCAGACCGCCGCCTTCCTGGCCCGGACCGGGGACTACGCCGCCGCCCTCTCCCGCTCGGTCATCGAGTCGGGGGGCTGCACCCAAGAGCAGCGGACTGCCCTGGAGGGGCTCTCCCAGGCGGCCTCCGCCCTCTCTGCTCAGGTGGCGGAGCTCCAAGTCCAGCTCCTCACCGGCGGGGCCGGACTGGGAGACGCCGCCCGGGCCGAGTCCCTCCTCTCCCGGCAGACCGAGGGCTCCGGCCAGGTCAGCGGCTATGCCTATCAGTCCATGGAGGCCGACTTCCCTGAGGTCCCCTCCCTGATCTACGACGGCCCCTTCTCCGAGCACCTGGAGGGACGCAGCCCCAAGATGCTGGAGGGCCGGACAGAGGTGGCCCAGGACGAGGCCCGGCTGGCCGCCGCCCGCTTCCTGGACCTGCGGCCGGAGATCTTCGCCCTGGCGGCCACCACCGAGGGCTCTCTCCCCTCCTATACCTTCACCGCCGTCGTGGACGGAGGCGAGCTCTCGGTCCAGGTGGCCCGGCAGGGCGGTCTGGTGGTGGAGGTGCTCAACTCCCGCTCCCCCGGCGCCCCCGTCCTCTCCCGAGACGAGGCCCTGGAGCAGGCCAAGGCCTTCCTGGAGCAGAGAGGCTATCCGGACATGCGGGAGACCTACTTCATCGAGCAGGGCGGGGCCCTCACCATCAACTTCGCCGCGCTCCAGGACGGCGTCCTCTGCTACCCCGATCTGGTGAAGGTCTCCATCGCCCTGGACACCGGGAAGATCACCGGCTTCGAGTCCATGGGTTATCTGATGAACCACACCGCCCGGGAGCTGCCCGCCCCCGCTGTCTCTGAGAGCGAGGCCCGGCAGGCCCTCTCCCCCGCTCTCACCGTGCTGGCACACCAGCTCGCCCTCATCCCCACCGGAGGAGAGTACGAGGTGCTCTGCCACGAGTTCAAGTGCCAGGGCGGGGACGGCCAGTCGGTCATCGTATACCTGGACGCCCAGACCGGCCAGGAGGAGCGCATCCTCCTGCTGCTGGAGGAGGAGAACGGGACGCTGGCCCTGTGACATGACGAGCGCCCGGCGGCGGGATCATCCGCTGCCGGGCGCTCTGTAGTCGAATGCCTGTGTCAGTCCATATCGAAGGGCGGCAGATCCCGGCTCTGGGGGATGGCGTCTCCCTCGAACGCCAGCTCTTCCGGGACGGGCTCGGGGGCCCGGTCCACCATGCCCTGGCGGAACTGCATCTCCTGCCACTGCTCCTTGGTGATGAGCACCTGACGGGGCTTGGAGCCCTCGAAGGGGCCCACCACGCCCTTCTCCTCCATCTGGTCCACCAGACGGGCCGCCCGGGAGTAGCCCAGCTTCAGGCGGCGCTGGAGCATGGACACCGAGGCCTGTCCCGTCTCCACCACCACTTCGATGGCGGCGGGGAGCAGCTCGTCGTAATCGCCGTCCGCCTCGTCGGGAGCGCTGCCCCCCACGCCCTTGCCCTGCTTGTCCTTCTCTGCGGCGTGCTGCTCGATCTCGTGGATCACCTCTTCGTCGTACTCGGCGGTGCTCTGCTTCTTGATGAAGTCCACCACTGCCGCCACCTCCTCATCGGAGATGAGGCAGCCCTGCACCCGCTGGGGCTTCCCGGAGCCCAGCGGGAAGTAGAGCATATCGCCCCGGCCCACCAGCTTCTCCGCGCCGGTGGTGTCCAGGATGATGCGGGACTCCAGCGCGGAGGCCACGGCGAAGGCGATACGGCTGGGGATATTGGCCTTCATGAGGCCGGTGATCACATCGGCGGAGGGCCGCTGGGTGGCGATGATGAGGTGCATCCCGGCGGCGCGGCCCATCTGGGCCACCCGGCAGATGGACTCCTCCACCTCTTTGGCCGCCACCAGCATCAGGTCGGCCAGCTCGTCGATGACCACCACGATCTGGGGGAGCTTGTCCAAGTCGTCCCGCTTGGCCGCGTGGGCGTTGTAGGACGCCAGGTCCCGCACCCCCACCTCGGAGAAGAGGCGGTAGCGCTTCATCATCTCGGATACCGCCCACTGGAGGGCCCCGGCAGCCTTCTTCGGGTCGGTGACCACGGGGATGAGCAGATGGGGGATGCCGTTATAGATGCCCAGCTCCACCATCTTGGGGTCCACCATGATGAGGCGCACCTCCTCCGGGGTCGCCTTGTAGAGCAGGGACACGATGAGGGAGTTGGTGCACACCGACTTACCGGAGCCGGTAGTGCCCGCGATCAGCAGGTGGGGGAGCTTCGCGATGTTGCCCACGATGCAGTTGCCCGCGATGTCCTTGCCCACGGCGAAGGCCACCTTGGAGGGGTGCTCCCGGAATGCCTTGGAGTCGATGACCTCGTGGATATGGACCGGGCTCACCAGTTTGTTGGGCACCTCGATGCCCACAGTGGCGATCTTGTCCGGGATGGGGGCGATCCGCACTCCCGTGGCCCCCAGGGCCAGGGCGATGTCGTCGGCCAGGTTGGTGAGCTTGTTGAGCCGGACCCCCTGATCCAGCTCCACCTCATACCGGGTCACCGACGGGCCCCGGGTCACATCGGAGATGTGGGCCTCGATGCCGAAGGAGCGGATGGTGTCCGCCAGGCGCTCCTGGTTCCGCTTCAGCTCCGCCTGGGCTCCGGCGCCCACGTCCTCGCCGCCCTCTACCAGCAGGGACACCGGAGGGTACTGGTAGTCATCCGCCGCCTCCGCCAGGTTCCGCTGGATGTCCGCCTCCACCTCGGCTGCCGCCGTCCTGGCCTCCTGGCTGGTGACCCGCTCCACGGCGGGCTCCCGCTGGATCTCCGGCATGGGGGGCAGCGGCGGCTCCTCCGGAGGCTCCGGCTCCGGTACGGGGGCGCCGGGGACAGGCGCAGGGGCGGACGCCGCCGGCTCCTGGGGCGCGGGGGGCTCTGTACGCGCCTCCCCCTTCTCCTTCCGCGGCGTCGCCGGCGAGGGCGCGGGCTCCTCCGGGGCCTCCGCCCCCATGGGGCGGGCCCCGGTGAGCACCTGATCCGGCGGCAGCGCCCCCGCTTTCCGGTTGAAGAAGGACTTCTTCCCTGCGGCGAACAGGCCCTCTGCCGGGCTGCTGCGCCGCCGGGGAGGCAGGATGGGGCCGTCATCCACGGGGATGTCGATGTCCGGCCGCTTCCCGGCGTCCCGCCGGGCGGACCGGGGCGCGGGAGCGGGCTCGGGCTCCTCTTCCTCCTCGTACTCGTACTCCACCCTGGGCCTGTTCCGGATCTCGTCCACGATATCGACCAGCGAGATGTGGAAGGCCCCCAGGAACAGGCCTGCCTGCACCAGGATCAGGATGAGGCCCGCTCCCAGCTCGCTGAACATCAGGCTCAACAGCTCCGCCAGAGTTCCGCTGCACGCGCCGCCGCTGTGGAGCTCCAGGCCGGAGGTCCACAGCCCCTGGACCGCCGCGAAGCTGAAGGTGAAGTCCGTCCGGTACAGGAACAGGTGGAGGATCGCCCCCATCACCGCCGGGGTCAGGAGGGCGCACCAGAGGCGCAGCCGGACCGGCCGCCCCCGGTGGAAAGCCAGGATATAGCTGGCCACCAGGAGCATGGGCGGGACCATCCAGAACCCATATCCGAAAAAGCCCTTGAGGAGGTCACAGAAAAAGTCGATGAAGATGGCCTTGATATGGAAATAGCCGAAGGCCGCGAAGAAGGCCAGCAGCAGGCAGGCCCCTGCCCCCACTTCCCGCCGGATGGGCCGGGGCGCAGCCGCCGCCTTCTTCCCTTTCGTGGAGGTGCGGCTCCTGCCCGGCTGGGCCTGCCGCTTCCCGCCCGTGCTCTTCTTTCGTTGTTCAGCCATGGTCATCCATCCTTTCCGGATCCATATCTCAATGCGCAGAGCTGGAGGCTCCTCTTTACCGGAGCTTCCAGCTCTGCACTCCATCTTATCGGTCCGCGGTCCTCACTTGGAGAACATGGGCACGATGGTGCCCGCGACCAGGGAGATCGCGCCCACCGCCCAGCAGTAGTAGGCGAACTTCCCGAATTTGCCCTTCTGCGCCAGCATGTTCACCAGCCGGATCGCCAGGTAGCCCACCACGCCAGCCACCACCACGCCCACCACATACATGGGGAGCAAAGAGAGGTCGAAGCTGGCGGATGCCGCCGCGTCCACGACTTCCAGGATGTTGGCCCCCAGCACGGCGGGCAGGGACATGAGGAAGGAGAAGCGGACGGCGAAGGTCCGGTCGAAGCCCACCATCATACCGGCGGAGATGGTGGTGCCCGCGCGGGAGAGCCCCGGCAGAGTGGCCACCGCCTGGACGCAGCCCACGATGAGGGCGTCCTTCATGGTGGCGGTGCGGGCGTTCTTGTGCCCCTTTGCCATGCGGTCGGAGAAGAAGAGGATGAAGCCCGTGGCGATCAGGGCCAGGGAGACGAAGGTCACATTGCTGAAAGCCGCGTCCAGCCAGCCCTTCACCAGCAGCACGGCGAAGAGGGGCAGGGTCGCCACGATGACCATCAGCACCAGCCGCCGCGCCTCCGGCGGACGGCCCGTGGTGCCCTTCCTGGAGAAGATAGCGGCCAGGCCCAGGAAGAACTCCCGGATCATGCCCAATACGTCCCGCCAGTAGTACACGCACACCGAGATCAGCGTGCCGAAGTGGAGCAGGATGGTGAAGAGCATATCCGTGCTCTCCGGGTCTTGGCCGAAGAAGTACTGGAACAGGGTCAGATGGCCAGAGCTGGAGACGGGGAGGAACTCCGTCACGCCCTGGAGGATGCCCATGAGGATGGAGAATAGGTAGCTCAAGTCGGCGCCCCCTTGATCGTGAGTCGAGTCCCGCCGCACAGGGCGGCGGGCATATGTAAGGATATATTACCACAGGGGCGAAAAGATCTCCAGTCTTTTTTGCGCGGCGGGGTCCTATAAATGGGAGGAGCGTCCGGCACCTGGCCGGACGCTCCTGTCATGTCATTCCCCTTTACAGCATTTCAGGCGGAGGTCATACCTTCTCCCCGGTGAGGTAGGCCAGGATCTCCTCCGGGTGGCTGTCCGGCCGGACCTTGGGCCACACCTTCTCGATCTTCCCCTCTCCATCCACCAGGAAGGTGGAGCGGACCACGCCCATGCTCACCTTGCCGTAGAGCTTCTTCTCCTGCCAGACCCCGAAGCCCTGGATGGCGGTGCGCTCCGGGTCGGAGAGGAGGCGGAAGGGCAGCTGGTGCTTGGCGGCGAACTTGGCGTGGCTGGCCACGCTGTCCTTGCTGATCCCCAGCACCGGCACCCCCAGGGCCTGGAAGCGCTCCAGAGCCCCGGCGAAGGCGCAGGCCTCCCGGGTGCAGCCGGGGGTGCTGTCCTTGGGGTAGAAATACACGACGGTCCGCTGTCCCCGGTAGTCGCTCAGAGACACCGTGTCCCCGTTCTGGTCGAGCAGGGTGAACGCAGGGGCCATATCTCCCGCTTTCAGCATGACAGAGCTCCTCCTTCTCTCTCGATCTCTGTGGGGCGGATCAGGCCCGCCGCCACTGGGTGCCCTCTTTGGTGTCGATGAGCTCCACGCCCATCTCCTTGAGCTGGTCCCGGATCCGGTCGGCCTCCGCCCAGTCCTTGGCCTTCTTGGCCGCGGTCCGGGCGGCCACCAGCGCCTCGATCTCGGCGGCATCCTCCCCGCCGGCGGGGGCCGCCTGCTTCTCCCGATACGCCGCCGCCTTCTTCAGCAGGTCCAGGCCCAGCACCTGGTCGAAGCTCTCGATGAGGGCCCGCTTGGTGGCGTCGTTGGCATCGGCCTTGAGCACGTCGTAGAGCCGGGTCACGGCCAGGGAGGTGTTCAGGTCGTTGCCCAGGGCCTCCTTGAAGGCGGTCTGGTACTGCCCGAACACGGCGGGATCCACCTCCCCTTCCCAGGTGAGGGCGGCCACCCGGGCCACCAGCTTCTCATAGGCGGCCCTGGCGTTGTCCAGGTTCTCATAGGAGAACACCAGCGCCTTGCGGTAGTGGGACTGGAGGCAGAAGAGCCGGTAGACCAGGGGGTCGTAGCCCCTCTCCTCCAGGGTGGAGACGGTGGTGAACTCCCCCTTGGACTTGGACATCTTGCCTCCGGCGGTGTCCAGGTGGGCGATGTGGACCCAGTACTTGCACCAGGGGTGGCCCAGATAGGCCTCCGACTGGGCGATCTCGTTGGTGTGGTGGGGGAACGCGTTGTCCACCCCGCCGCAGTGGATGTCCAGATACTCTCCCAGGTACTTCATGGAGATACAGGAGCACTCGATATGCCAGCCGGGATAGCCCACCCCCCAGGGAGAGTCCCACTTCAGGGCCTGGTCCTCGAACTTGCTCTTGGTGAACCAGAGGACGAAGTCGGTCTTGTTCCGCTTGTTCGCATCGGCCTCCACGCCCTCCCGGACGCCCACGGCCAGATCTTCCTCATCGTGGTCGTTGAATACATAGTAGTGGTCCAGCTTGGAGGTGTCGAAGTACACGTTGCCGCCGGCGAAGTAGGCATAGCCGGTGTCCATGAGCTTGGAGATCACCTTGATATACTCATCGATCATGCCGGTGGCGGGCTGGACCACGTCGGGGTATTTGATGTTCAGCTTCTCGCAGTCGGAGAAGAAGGCGTCGGTGTAGAACTTGGCGATCTCCATCACCGACTTGTGCTCCCGCTGGGCGCCCTTGAGCATCTTGTCCTCGCCGGTGTCCGCATCGGAGGCCAGGTGTCCCACGTCGGTGATGTTCATCACCCGGGTCACGTCATAGCCGTCGTAGCGCAGGAACTTCTCCAGCACGTCCTCCATCAGGTAGCTGCGCAGGTTGCCGATGTGGGCAAAGTGGTAGACCGTGGGGCCGCAGGTGTACATGCGCACCTTGCCCGGATCGTGGGGGACGAACTCTTCCTTCTGGTGGGACGCGGAATTATACAGCTTCATACTACTTTCGACTCCTTATCGATTTTGGCTCTTCGCCTGTTCATCCATCAGTTTTTCCAGCCACTCCAGCCGGGAGGAGAGGGCCTGGAGCTCCTTCTGCACCGGGTCGGTGACGTGGATCTGGTCCACAGTGGAGGCGTAGTCCACCCGCTCCCCCGCGATGCGCACCACCCGGGCGGGCACGCCCACGGCAGTGGCCTGAGGGGGGATCTCGGTGAGCACCACCGCGTTGGCGGCGATGCGGGCGCCGTCCCCCACTTTGAAGGGGCCCAGCACCTTGGCCCCTGCCGACACCATCACATTGTTCCCCAGCGTGGGATGCCGCTTCCCCTGGTCTTTGCCGGTGCCCCCCAGAGTGACCCCGTGGTAGAGCAGGCAGTCGTCCCCCACCTCGGCGGTCTCGCCGATGACGATGCCCATGCCGTGGTCGATGACGAAGCGGCGGCCTATCTTGGCCCCGGGGTGGATCTCGATGCCGGTGACATGCCGGGCGATCTGGGAGTTGAGCCGGGCCAGGAAGAGCAGCTTATGGCTGTACAGCCAGTGGGACACCCGGTGGAAGATGATGGCGTGGACACCGGGATAGAGGAGAAAGATCTCCAGCTTGGAGCGGGCCGCCGGGTCCCGTGCCTGATAGGCGGCCAGGGTCTCCATGAGACGTTCGAACATGGCTTCCCTCCTTCGGGCGCGTCTGCCGCGCCTCGGACAAAACGGAGACGCCCCCCATGCCAAAGGCATGAGAGGCGTCGTTGCTATCAACACGCGGTTCCACTCTCGTTTCTCGCTCAAAGGGCCGGTAACGGGGCCTGGCCGTGGGACATTACGCCCCCGCGCTCCCGGATGCACTTCACGACGGGCCCCCGCGGGACTGCTCTCAGCCGGTGACAGTCCCTCTCTGCGCGGACGCGCTCCCCTCGCTACTCTTCCGTTCCTCGCGCCGGTGTATCCTATTCTCCAGTATCTTATCATGTTCCCAGGGATGTGTCAAGGCGTCCCCTGCCGGGAGCCGCATACGCGGTGTAGGAGTACAATACATGTTGGACAAATGAATAAAAAAGGATGAAGGATACGGCCTCATCGGTTATAGTTGGAGTTGCAGACAA